>PBKC01000001.1 GCA_002721365.1 Rhodospirillaceae bacterium
GCTTCATCAAACGTCAGGGTAGTTCCTGTGGCTGTGTATGACTTACCAGATCCAGGCTCCTGCTGCACGTTATCAACAAATACCTCAAGCTCCTCACCAGTATTTACAGCGCGATTAAGTGTAAACGCAGTCGCCGAACCTGTGCCGTTAAAAGACTGGCTCGTTGTCTTTGTTAGCTGTTTATTTGGTTGTGCGCCGATGTATGCCATTATCCCGCAATCTCCAAAACACTTAAATAGCACTCACCGTCAGAGCCTTGACCAGTGCTAGCAGTATAACTTCTGTTTACATAACCATTATAACCGCTACTTCCATTTGCTATTTGAACTTTAAATACTTGTGCAGAGGTTGAACTAGGTGAATACAATCTTTGGGCAAAAAGCTGACGATTTTCAAATCCCGAAAAAGTTGAGTCTGCACCAAAATCAACCAGCCAAATCTGAGACCCGCTTCCAGCAATCAAAGTGGAGTTTGCGTACACCCCAAAATAAGCACCCCCTGCCGCCCAGTGATATGTGCTATAATGAACAGAAGCAGTAACAAGAAATTTACTGCTTGTAGATGCAGGTGTCATTGTAACAGTAAGCCCTGTTACATCTGCAAAAGAAGTAGAAGTAAAAGTTTGATGGTCTGTTTTACGGGCGTATTCTGCGGCAATAACAGAACCAGCAGGCATGGAAGCAGAGGTGATTGCACCGCTTGCTAACTGACTCGAACCTACGGAACTAGCGGGTAAAGAAGCAATTTGATTTGCACCTATCGTACTTAATGCCATCAAGTAATCTCCAGTACAGACAGGGTAATATCAGCCGCTGAATTTTGGCTTGCTGTTATCCTCAAGATATCAGAAGCATTCATCACAATCTTTTGGTCACCACCAACAGCAACTAGTGACGAACCAGTGGGAACAATAGCACCCTTTACAATGTGTACATTGTCGCCATCGTTATTAATTAACTGTACATTTACTGTGATTGAAACCGTTAATATGTTGGCAATGTTCAAGCCGATGATTGTTGTCTCTGTCGCGCTGGGGCAGGTGTAAACATCTGCGTTGACTGTTCCCACTGCGGTGTCTGTAAATGTTTTAAATGCGTTAGCCATTTTTCTATCCCAATGCTATTGCGAATGCCAAAGCATTCGGGTCTTGTTCTGTAAAGCCCTGAACTACATCACTCGCATCCTTAAACACCATCTTCTCTGCTGGCAACGTACAGAAAATGGTGCGAGTGCCTGATGTCCAGTTTACAGGGTTATCCGAATTACTTGACTGAAGTACATCCGTCCGCGCCAAAGTTGTGCCTGAAGCGGTGTACGTTCCTACACCAGTCTCAAAGTCTGTGCCATCTGTACAAGTGTAATAGGTAGTGTTGCCATTACCTATTTCTCCAAATGTTTCAAAGCCCGTTACTGCACCAGCGAGGGTATATGTTCCAGTGCCAGTGGTGGTGCTTGTTTCTTTAATTCGGTCCTTGATGACCAGTGCCATTACTTCAGCTCGATAGTAAGGTTTGTCGCGTTGATGCGGAAGATGTCACCCGACTGAATTGTTTTTGATGTGTTAAGCGCACCGACAAACAACACGTTACCACCAGAGCCAAATGTTACAGGGGCATCTGTTTGGTGAGTCGCAATAAATGCGTGTGTTACAGTGTAGTTTGCTTGCCCACCTGAAGGCTGAAACTCAATGTTCCCGGCGTTAGTAATGTTCTGTGTGTCGGCAGTAATTGCTTGTGGAGTCCAGTCTGCGGCGTTTACCTGCTTGCGTTGATAGTTAGAATCCTGAGTGGATGTATTCACTTCAGTAATAACGGCGTTACCAGTTTCACCAGTAGAGTCATTGAAGTTGGATACTGCGGTAGCTAGTCCAACGTAAATGTTGTTGCCCGGTGTAGCGAATGAACTGGAGTTGTTCTTGAATATAAAATCCAGAACCTTGTACTCCAGAAATGAAGTTGCGGCGTTTGCTGTTGCCATTTTATTAACCCTCGTTTCTCATGTAAAAATTATCGACTGAGTTGCGTTGTTGCTGTTCTTCGGTAATCCGTTGAACAGCGGCTTGGTACATAGATAAGTACCCTTGTTGCAATCCTGCGTTTCGATTAAACATTGACGCCTCAAGGAGACTTCCATACAGGAGTGCGTCACTCGCATTGTCGGTCAACCAATTAGTCAGATTGCTTGAAGACAGTGCGGGTAAACGGCGGCGGTAACTAATCTCTACTGGAATGTTACTGCTGGGAGTCGGTGCTACATATATAGTAGTATCATCAAAGTATGCGTAATACTCTGGTATTCCTGTTACTGACCTATCAGGCCAAAATTCTGTCATAAACTCGTCAGAACGAAGCTGTAGGTTTACATGTGAACCAGTATTTCCAGATGTGTACCCAACCTTTGTCTGTAAATTTTCAAGAGTTACCATGTCTGTAGGCATAGTAAGATACGGGTCATTCTGAGAAAACGCAGATAATTGTCTGCGCCGAAAGGCTGGTATCTTTAAGTCCCTAGACAGGCGTAGTTCGGTAAGGTCAATGAAGGTATCAATAGAGTTTGCAAACTCCGTGCCATCGTCCTCCATAAAGTCCTTAATGTTTTGTACAAGAGATGTGTAATTCATACGGTGTTAACCCTATAGCCCATCAATGAATGATTTATGCAGTATGTGTAAAGTGTGGGCGCATTAGCGGCGACTAAAATTCTTGTATAGGCACCAGCGGAACCCGGTGTTCCCACAACGGTAACTCCAGTCGTATATTCAGAACCACCTGAGTGCGAACCATTCGCTGTTGTTGAAAATCTTAGAGGGTGACCAGAGTTCGATGAATCTGACTGGTCAAATATATATGCCTCTCCCTCATTTATATCTACACCGCTAACACCAACAGTTTGTTGATTGTGACGGAACGCATTACCGCTACCAGTGTTTGTCACCGTTACTATTACTAGGTTCTCTGTGGTTCCGGGCGGGGTGTGTGCTGTCCAACCCATGTTTGCATGATTAGTGCAATAGTAATATAAAGTTGGCGCACTCGAAGCTACCGTTATCTGTGTATAAGCACCCGCATTACCCGGAGTTCCAACAACCGTTACGCCAGTTGTATACTCTGACCCACCGTTATGAGTTCCATTTGGTGTTGTACTAAACCTAAGTGGGTGATTAGCATTACTACTGTCCGACTGGTCAAATATGTATGTGCTTCCCTCGTTAAGAGTGAGGGTTGGTGCAGGGCCACTGATACCAGCAAAGAAGTATCTATTGCCAGTACCATATCCTGTAAAACCTGACTGAACAAAGACATTGTATGTGGTTGCTGAAGATACAACAGCACCTGCGGTTGTCTGAACAAATGCAGAACTAAAGTTGACAGAAGGCGTAGTTATTGATGTGCTACCAGCCGTGGTCATATTAAAGCTAGTAGACATGTTAATCCCACTAATAGAGAATTTGTTTTCTCCAGCAGTATGCGGATACAGAGTTTGAAAGGCTATAATGTTACTTGCTGGCTCAACTCTGTCGGGCCTTGGGTGACGTAATGCTTGCGGGTCAACAATTCTTTGTCTGCCTAACTGTAGCTGTGGATGGTCTTTATCCAAGCACGGTGGGCAAACCCTAAGTCCATTAGGTCNTTTGTTTTCTATCTGTTCTCTTAAATCTTGATATGGATACTGTTGTCCACAGCGGTCACATAAAGCAACAGATTTCTTACCCGAAGCATATCTAGCCATTACTACTTCTTAGTCTTGCCGCCGTACATTATTTTCTTTGCGGGTTTTTTCTTAGCCTTCTTCTTGGCAATAGCTATTGCGGCTTGTTGCTTCTTGGTCTTAGACACCTTCTTAGCGGCCTTCTTTGTAGAACCACCCTTCTTCATTTTGCCCACGCCATCAACGGTAAAGGCTGGAACTTTCTTTCCATCCTTCATTACCATTGGCATCTTGGTGCTACCGCCAACTTTCATGCCCATGATTTTGCCGCCACGCTTCATGCCCTTAGACANCATTGTCTTGCCACCGCGCTTCATTCCTTTGGACATCATTGTCTTGCCACCGCGCTTCATGCCCTTGGACATTATTGTCTTGCCACCGCGCTTCATGCCCTTAGGCTTCTTCTTCATCTTCTTCATCATCTGTCTCCGCATAAAGGTTGTTGAAAACCCGTGAAGTATCATTCACATAGTTAGGGTCTTGTTTAGAGTGATGGACCCACTGGCTTGGCGTGAAGTCCGGCGGTCCTTCTCCTGTAGCAAACCACGCTGGATTTGTTACTCGAACCCGATTGTTTGGCAGGGCTACAATATTCCCTGTCCACGGTCCCGCATCCATCAACTCAAGCACATGACTTTGCTTGTGTTGGGCGGGGTCGTCCGCTACCTCTGTGTCTGTATAGTCGATAGTAAAGTAATACTTTGCAGGGAAAAAATTCCCATCTATCTTTGCTTGCCAAGGACACGGTGTGGCCCTGTTAAGAACAAACACAGAATGATGATGTGACTGACAGTCCCACGGTTGGGCTAACTCAGTCGGCATTGGTTCAGGCCACTCTTCAAATGGCGTATCACCTACGAGGGCGGTAAGGGGCATCCTTGCCCACATTGCACCACCATGCACATTTTCTTCTTCATTTTCACAACCAGTAAATAAAATTTGAAAGGTCAAGGTTCTCATTGGAAGAGTTGTCACAGCTATCGCCATGCCATGCAAAAACTCTCCATGATATCTATCAAAGTTAGTTGTGTATTCACGTCTTACCCACGTTTTAAAATATGGGATATTGCTTGTAATATAATTCATGTAATGCTTGGCACTATCCTAAAGTCTGAACGGTCCCTGTCTTCAGTGGCCGCTAAATCAAAATCCTCCTCATACATCTGTTTTAACATAGCTACCCTGTCCGCTGTGTCAGGATTTTTTAGTGCTAGTTGATATGCTAAACCAGCAACTATAGCTGGAAGAAACCTTGTTGGCGCATCAAATTGCGTAATAGAACCATTCACAGTGTCGTAAATTCTTCTGATGCGGTAATATACTAATGTATAGTTATTGTTATTTGGCACAGGCCAAACAGTAATCTTCGGTGCGGACACCAACCTTTCAACGTATATTTTTACTGGTCTGCCATCTGAATTTTTTGATGAAAGTGAGGCATATTCACCAAGACTCATTCTAGTTATAGCTAGGTCAGACTGCGAAGAACCTGTTCCTTCTCTTATTGAATGGTCAAGGATACTTACAGTATCTGCTGGTAATGTATATGTTGCTGTTCCAGAAGTTAGGGACAGTGTGCTTTCTTCTATTGTCCAAAGATTTATACCTCTGTTTGCAAAGTCCTGAGACAAAAGATTAAGAGAACGCCTTGCAGTGCGAAAATCGTTTCCTGAAAACGCACGGCCTAAACCAGCACGTTCATACGCTTCTTCTATTATTTCGTGGATATCAAGATTGAACGTAGCTGTTCCTGATGTAGCCATTCTTTAATACTTTCTATAGCATAGTCTTGTTCTTCGCGCTTTTCCTTAATGCGTTTTATCTTTGTCAACCTTCCCCGTTCGGAAACTGAAGTGCTTTTGTGTTGACGGTGTGCCTTCTTAATCCGGCGATAACACATACCCTACTTACGAAACTTCGCTGTTTTCTTTGCTATCCTTTTTGGTTGCTTGACGAATTGCTTTCCTGCTTTCGTCCCTTTTCTTTTTGCCCTTGATGTTGCGGCATATTCCTTTGAGGAGAGAGATTTAATCGCCTTCGTAGGCAAATAGCGTTCACCCGTTGCCTTTGGACCGATTGTGCTGTTCTTACCACTCTTGGTTCTCCATTTCTGCTTTGACCACTTTGACAACTTGTTAGATGATTTCTTCTTTCCAGAGTAAGTTCCACCAGAGTCCTTGTAGTATTTTACAGCAAGTTGCATGGCCCGTGCCGAATGTTTTCCACCCATCTTTGCCTTGGCTCTTGCCTTTGCCGCCGCCCACTTTTTAGGGTCTCTTTTAGTTGCTGTGCTACCTTTTGCCATTACATTCCCTTCAATACTGAAGCAAACCAGACAAGCCAAACAATACCGAGAACACCAACACACAAGACCAGTATAATACCAATTATCTGCACCAATTCTTCCCGTTGCCTCTTGGCTAATTCAATCTGTTTTTGCCTTTCCTTCCTAGCATTGCCCTGAAACTTTATCCAATCATGCCATAGACCCGGCCTACCGCAGTATATCATGTACTGTTTCAACTCTTCTTCTTTCGACTTGAGGGTTTCTAAAGCCATAAACTCCTCAATGTCAGAAGATTGGTTTGGGTCGCGAAACAGCCCGTGCTTTTTCTTGTTTCCTTTTCTCTGGAGAGTGTCCTTTGCGTTAACGAAATCACTTATCGCTTTACCCGCTTTTAGCAAATCTCCAGAATTGGCAACGGTTTGCTTAATAACCGCGAAGGCCGCGTTAGCCGCCATCAATTCTGGTAACACTCTTCCCCCCTATATGNTTTAGCTTACAGTAAAATTACCGCCCTTTGTTGCCGCGCCCATACCTCTGCATGGCCCTCCGTGTTTCATTTTCTTTACCCTACCACCGTACATCATGCCGGGTGTGCGTTCACGATTCATGGGGTTCTTCGGGTCAGCGTCATGGAAGTATCCATTCTTCTTTTTGAACTCAGCGAATGCTTGCGCCTTGGACTTTGGTGGTTTTGGGGTTCTGCTTTTTCGAGGGTTAACTTGTTCTCTCATGTTTGCACGACTTATCGTCATTTTATCCATCCTACAAATAAATGTGCGAGGGAGCCAACGACTCCCCCAATAGCAACCATAAGCCAGAAGGCACCCTTCCAGCGGTTGGCTTGCGCTTTCAGGTCCGACACCTCTTTATGAACATGACGAACCTCATCCGATAATGTTTTAATGCGTTCCTCTAGCCTAGCTAGTGTTACTTCTACCGACTCCATCAGCACTTCCACCTACGTCTTGCTTGTCGTAATCTACTGTTTGGATTTTTAGCCGCCTTTGGAAACTTTTTCATTTGACCCGCACTTCTGGCGCAGAAAGACTTACGCCGCTTGGCGTCCTTACTTCCCTTCTTGGGGTTACCAGTTACAGCAGTTTTTAACTTAGAACCGGGGTTCGCTTTGCGATACGCCGCAACGCCCTTTTTAGTCATGCCAGCACCCTGTTTAGTCGGTCTAAAGTTTCCCGACTTAACAGAAGTCTTTATGGGCTTTTCTTTTTTTCTAGGCATGGAACAGGGTTACGGAACTGATATTGGTGACATCAACATACACGTTTGTTGAAAACCTAATTCCGTCAGATGGTATTGTGAGAGTGTTACTCTCGTCTTCCCCTGCCTCTGTGGCTGGAACAGTCAATGTAAGTAGAGTTGTTCCGCTTGCACCGCCATCCTTCAGAACTAGCGAACCAGCATTGGATGTACGGATATAATAAATTGATTTTACCCGTGCCGCGTGGTTAACGGCAACGCCGTCTGCGGTAACGGTTGTTGCGGTAATGTCCGACATTCATTCCTCCGAATAGCAAAAAAGGGGGGCGAGTTGCCTCGCCCCTCTAAGGTGTTTAAGCACCCGGTGAGCCGTAGTAGGCCAGCGGGTCTGAGTAGCCAAAGCTGTAACGCTCACGACCTTTGTAGCGGACGTTACCAGTTTCGAAGTCGCCTTCCATTGAAGTCTTCATTGGAACACGAACGAAGTGCTTAAAGCCATTCGGAATGTCTGTTCCCAAGAACCATGCATCAACATCTGTCAAGTAGTGGTTGACCATGTAGCCACCCGGAATTGAAGACATTGACCTAATCGCATTGATGTCGTTCTTAGGAAACGTACCATCGCCAGTACCACCAGCAGTAGTAGAGAGTTCAGACTTCATCAAGCGTTCTGCAACGAACTGAAGGTCTTGCGGAACTATCAGCTTGGTAGGACGACCAGCAATCTTAAGACCACGTTCGTCTGTCCATTTGCCGATGGCAATGATGCCAGCTTCCAGCGAAGTTTCGTTCAGGTCCACAGCTACTGACGGACGGTTGCCGTTAGTTCCACCGTTTACGAGTGGGTGTGAAGCGTTGAACAGAGAAACGCCGTCACCGCCAACCTGACCAGTAAAGCCAGAGTTGAACAGGTCTGCGCCCTTTACTTCTTTTGTGTGCTGGAACGCACGAGCCAAGGCTTTGGTATAACGTGCAGACAGTGAGTCGTACAGGTTATCTTCAANAGCTTCTTCAGTGATGCTGAAGCCCATTGCCATTGTTTCGTGTGTGTAGCGGCTTGTGTAGGCTTCTTGTGCGTCATCATAAGTGATGGCGGCACCTTCATCCTTCACAGGAGCGGCACCAAAGCCACTCAATTTTGTTTCCTCTTCAAAGGAACGCTCTGAGTTTTCAACCTCAAAGCAAGCACGCNACTCTTCTGGGTAGCGTGCGTACTCCATGCCGAACAGTGCATTCAGACCCGGCAGGAGTTCTTNCATTAGCTGTGCGCGTGCAATAGCCATTTTACAACTCCCTTATGTTATCGCGTCTGCAAGGAACGCATGTTCGGTCTGGTTCATCATAACGATAACGTCAGTTTTAGCGTCACCGATTGTTGAACCCACGCGGTCCACGAAGTCAATTATCTTGAACAGTTCACCACCAACTGATGCTGTTGAAGCATCAAGCTGTACGCCAGAATTACCTGTTGTGGTAGAACCAGCTTGGGTCTGAACAAGGTCAGCAGTCATGCCGAGTTGCGTTTGTGCAATGGCATCATCTGCCTGTACTTCGTACAGTGTGAATGGATTGACAGAAACAATCGCCTTTATGTCAGAGGCGGCGATACTGCCGGGATAAAATTGCTTGTGAGTCAGTTGACCAGTGGCTGGGTCTGTGTATGACACACCCAAAAACACACCAATCGGATTGACTTCAGAAGCCACAGGTTCACGGACGATAAAACCATCGTCTGTGGAGTTTGCGGTATCAGCCAAACCAACTACGTCACCGTTGAAGATTGCTGTCGCATAGCCTGATTTAATGAGATATTCTCTAGTCGAGCCAGCAAACGGCATACCCCCAAGGAGACCAATCGGCTTCAAACCGCGAGGGGCTGAAGTAGCAGACATTTAAGTCCTCCTAGTTTCAAGGGTTAACAGCCCCTAACCTCATGTCAGGAGCCTTTTCCAAAGGACACACGACTTGTACGCTCTGGGGCGTTAATCGGCATCCGTGGGTTGGATTCCCTCATAAGCTGGTTGTCAACGGAAGTAATAGCGTCTTTTGATTGACGCTGGTAGTATTCATTGCGTTGAGCCGCCATGCTATCGGGCATCCGGCAGAGAAGCAAACCACCAACCTCTACTTTACCTTCAAAGCGGGGGTTCGGGTCAAGAACAAGATGTTCCATCTCAGGGGCTTCTTCGATTGGAACTGCTTCCCATCCCTCACGGAGTTTCTTGGAGTAGTTCATCGGGTCGTCTTGGCCCTGAGTTGATATGCGAACCCACTTAAAGGTGAAGCCATCCTTAGGGTAAGGGTCTGGCAACATATTAGGTGGTGACCAGTTTTGGGGGCGTAACTCCTGTTCACGCTTCTCTACAGAACGGGGGGTACGAGATGCTTTTGCTGTTTCGGACATAAAGATGTCTCCTTATTTATCAAGCGCAACAAACTGTTTAGCGTATTCCTCTAGGGGTACACCTAAACGCTTCGCTACGGCCACCTGTGAAGGTGAGAGTCGGACTTTTTTGGAACGGCCACTTTCGTTGCCACCCGGCGTAACTATAGTGTTACGATTAGAACTTGGCGTGTCCTGTGCCTCGTCCTGAAACTTATGAGGAAACTCCTCACGCATACGCCTGTCAATGGCATTATAGTAAGCATCACTGCTTATTTCTACGCCACTCTTCACAACCTCATCATGAATAGCGTATGCGGCATTGGTCATAACAGAATCTTTGTTAAACCAAGAATTTTTACTAGCCCACTCTACCGCCCTTTGGTCTGGGGGTGGCGCAATCGGGTCTAGTTCTTTATAATTTTCTGGGGCGGCTTGTCTCTTCATAGAGTCTAGTTCGCCTGTCTTGGATGTTGCCTTGAACATCCTTTCTTGCGCTTCGACTAGCCTATCAGAGTCACCCTCTTCATATGCCTTTTTATAGTCAGCCTTTGCCTTCTCCATGTCAGCCTCTATTCGGGCTTCCATTTCTGTGACAGATGATGTTGAAAACTCTTGTGCTTTCTTGCGAAGACTGTTGTTTTCGTCCATCACCTTTTGGGCGACTTTATAATACTCATCTCTTTGACGTTCTGCTTCACGTTGTTTGTGAACCAAGTCGTCTATACGTTTTTGAAACTTAGACGATTTCTTTGGTTGTTCGTCAGACTCAGCTAACTCTTGCCCAGAAACATCGTCTTGAACTTGCGCTTCAGCCTTCGGAGTTTCTTCTTCACTCTCCTCAACTTCGACTTCCAGTTCATCGTTATCCTTAATATCTTCTTCGTTCATGCTGTAGCCCTCGATACTTTGGTTGGGTCATCCACAACGGCAAGAATAGAGTCATCATTCATGACACGCATCTCAACACCGTCATACTCAAAGCGGTGACCAGCATACTTGCTGACCATCACCCAGTCTCCTTCTTGACACCACGGCCCAGAAGCAAATCTTGGGTCTGTCTCAGGATAGCAAGTATCCCCAACAGAAATAACTTTACCAACAATCGAAGCTACGTCTTCACGACTTTTAACTTCTCCGGGCAGTAGAATGCCGCCCTTTGTTTTTTCATCTACCTTTGGCATCACTATCAACAAGTGATAGCCCTTCGGAACTGGCGGGTTGTCAGGTATAACAACCGCACCCGTACTGTATACGGATGTCATTTTTACTCCTTTAGCTTTCTTAAGTTTGCGGTCAAGCTAGGCCGTCAATCCTCTTCGCTGGAGAGGTTGAGAAGGTTCAATAATTCCCTCTCTGCGATAGCCAAACCTTCTATTTGGCCTACCGTTCTTTGATATTCTTCAAAGGTTTTTGCAGAACCGAGTGCAACATTATCAGTTAACTCGTTCATGTAAGTTCTAATTATCTTGCGGCACTCGTCCGCAAAAGCATGAACGCTTGGGTCGCTCATGTACAACTCCTTGTATTTTATTTATAACACACGTTAAGTGGTCAATGTGTCAAAAAATTTAACGGCCCTTCTTAACAAGGTCGGCCTGAATTTTTGCCGCCGCTATTTCTCTTTGTTGCTGGAGTCGTTCTCTTTCAAGCTGGGTACGCATGTTAGCTTTTTGCAGTTCCACCTGTGCATCTTGCTGTGCTTCTGCCGCTTTTTGCTGTATCTTAGCCTGTTCTATCTGTAGTTCTGCCTGTTGCATTTGAACCACTGGGTCTTTTGCCGCTTGCATTTGTTGTTCCAATACAGCCTGTTGTTGTGCTTTTCCAGTTATTTCAGCCGCCGCTTGCGCCGCTTGTGCAGAAATGTTCATCTCTTCCTGTTCGGATAGGCCAGCTTCTTCATTTCCAAGTTCTGGTAAATCAGCACCAATCAATTCTTGTGCTTCATTTCTATACTTGTGGGCCATATGTTCAGAAATATGTGCAGAAATAATAGCTTGTATTTGCTTTGCCATCGGGTTTTGTTGCAGACTTGGGTCTTGCATCAGTGATGTATGTGCGGCGATATGACTGTCGTGGTCTTGATAAGAGAAAACCTTGATAGGCGCACCAGACATCGCTCTTGCATTCTCAGACACTGGGTCAAATGCTGGAACCTCTGTTGGGTCTGGTATGATATCTGATATGTTTTCTATACCAACTGTACTAAGGAAAGCCCTGTGAAGTTTACGCAAATCATATAACTGTGGTGCCTGTGATGCGGTTTGCATAGCGGCCTGTTGTTGCATAATTCTTTGTGCAAAACTTGTGGCATTCGGGTCAGAAACAGGAATTATATCAACACGGTCATCAAAATCAGACCTTGCAATTAAAGGGTCTTCACCAACTTCATAGGGGTATTCTGGCATTGACTCCTTAATGATACTTGAAAGAAGTTTAAACTCTCTACGCAAGCTGTTATGTAGTCTGGCATGAACCGCCGACATCACTTTCATAGAGCGTTCAATCAATGCTATGGTTGTTCCTACTGGTGCTTCTTGATTACCTTCACCTATATTCATATCAGCAATAGAAGCTATGCGGCGGCCCTCATCAACCAGAACTCCCATAAGTTGGGCAAGTGTAGGTGAAGGCTCCTTGAACGGTAAGGGTAAGATGTTATCGCGAATTGCACCGCCGGGCAGGTCAATATCTCTGAACTCGCCGGGTTCAATGGGGCGGTCATCTCCCTTGATACGCAGACCACGGGCCTTGAAACCAGCAGGTAAATTAGCCAGAGTACCAGCATCAATAAGTTGACGAAGAATTGATGTTGATGATTTTGCTATAGAGCCTATTAAATGGATTAGACCAAACCCATAAAAACCCAATCCGGGCTGAAACTTATAGTGAACAAAGTGTTGGAATGGTTCGTTTAATGGGTCACCCTCTTCGTAATTACGCCGAATAGATAAAATGGTTCCTGAGGAATGGTCGATTGTGACAACGTATGGCAAGCTGAGTCCTGTTGCTTCTCCATCTTTTGATGTGTGTTCAAATCCTGCGAGGTCGAGTTCAACGTGCATTTCGAGGAGTGTTCGGACATCTGTTTCCGAGACCTCTGTAACTCCTGTGAGTTCGTTGTATTTGGTCTGGATGTCGCTTCCTTCATCAGATGGGTCTCCTATATCTACATCTCTGTAGAACTCATTTAATTGCATCCTGCGAACAAAGTTATCACTCTTTCGCATAACATGTGTGTATCTAGGTGAAGATTTAATATCTGTTGTTTCGTAACTAACAACAAAATCTTCTGCTGGAACAAATATACTATCTGGTCGGTTGTGCTGTTGGTCGTAGTAAACCTTTCTAAAACCAGAGCCAGCTAAAGCTGTTTTGAATAGAAGTTGTTCTGTGGAAGGTCTGTACTCTTCTATCTCTTCGGTCAGCAAGTAGTTCATGTAGTCTTGAACTCTTCTGGCCTGTTCTTCTCTTTCCTTAGTCGTGTTCCCAACAACAGTTGTTCTGACTGGTCCGTTGGGTGGGAATATTTCCATCATGGCCTGTGAAACAAATCTAATAACTGCCTCACTAAGTATAGGGTGTGACACCCCAGTGGCACCGTCAAAAGGTGTAGTTCTGTCCTCTACCTTGACCCCAAGTAGGTCAAGGCCATCAATGTAAGCCTCTTCCCATTCTGCACGGGAAGCCCGGTCTTCATCGTATGCCGCTATTAAGTCTGATGAAAGGAGAGAAAGTTCAGACTCGTCCATATGTTCGGCTAAATTGGCATTGAAACCTACCTGAGGCTCTGCTGACATTGGTGTGAAGTCTATGACTACACCACCGTCATCGTCATTTATAATAACTGCTTCTGGATTCACGACACCTATTTCTAGGGCATTATCTTGCTGAATATCATCTTCTTGCATATTTAATCCTTAATAGTAAGGTGTACGTCTTGGGGGTTGCCAGCCCATATCTTCTTCTTCAAAGGCATTATAAAGACTGAGAAAGCCGCCTTGTCTAAACCTCATCAACGCCAAGGTCGTGCAGTCCACAAGGTCATCATGCGCCCCTTGAGGGAACGCCGCACATTGTTCAACCAACTCTTCAGCCCACCTAGTGCATGGGTGCCATACAATACCGTTGGCAAAGATGTCAGTGATTGAATTAACTCTCGACATTTTATCTTGACCGCGACTCGGAGTGTAATCAGTAACAGGAATACCTGATGCCCTAAGTTCCTGTATAAGCGGCAGACCAGCCGCTTTTGCTTCGATAAGATATCCATCAGGTTCATAAGCATAATAAAGTTCCAATGCGCGATTTTTTAATTCTGGAAACTCCAGCTTCTCGTTTACAGCGTCAAGCAAAATTATATTCGGTACGTTCTGACCGTCTTCATTGGGATGGTTGAACACACCCCAAGTCGTTATAGCTGAAAAGTCAGACCTAGCGTTTTTTGTATGGGCTGTATCTATTGACTGTATAATATAGTCACATACTGGTGGGTCTGGTTTTCTCCATTCCTTCCAGTATTCTCTTTTTATAAGCGCACCCTCTTCTGAGGTTGGCTTTTGCTGATACTGCGCTTCCCACTTGGATACTGGTAGTTCTGCTTTAAGAGCATCAAGTTCCTCTCTACTCCAAAAATCAGGCCAGAGTGGCTCTCCGTCTGCATATAGTGCAGGAAGTTCAATAACTTCCCATTTATCAGACCCCTTGCGTTCCTCTGATGAAGATAGTATTTGACCAGTTAAATCAAGCTGATGCCATCTAGTCATCACAATAATGATAGCACCACCCGGCTGTAGACGCTGTCTTGGGCCTGATGCGTACCATTCGTACACGCCATCAAAGTATTCAAGAGATGGACTGATACCAGCAGTCTCTGAGTGTGGGTCATCTATTATTAACAAGTCAGCACCACGACCAGTCATGGCACCACCAACACCCACAGCAAAATACTCTCCACCGCCAGACACATCCCATCTTCCAGCGGCTTTTGAATCTGCCCTTAGGGACACGCTTGGGAAAACCGACTTGAATGCATCGGTGTCGATAAGGTTACGAACCTTTCGACCAAACCTCACAGAGAAGTCTGCGGTGTGAGTTGCCGCGATAATCTTCTTGCTGGGGTCTTTACCAAGCATCCAAGCGGGAAGGAGCCAAGACGTAAGTTCTGACTTACCGTGGCGAGGAGCGATGTTGATGATGACTCGCCTCAACTCGCCGTTGGCTACCTTCTCAAATTTTTCCGCCATAATACGATGATGCGGCCCTTCCATAAAAGAAGGCCACATCGCTCTGACGAAGCCAAGAAAGTCGTTTCTCGCACCTTCCACCTTCTTGGCATCTGCCCAGTTGGCTAATGCCTTGCTGACTGCCTCGTAGTGTTGTGGTGGAAGTTTATCTAGGTTTTCTAGTATATTGCGTGCGGACGCTTCCATACATACAAAATATCATGTACTGGTGGCTCAATGCCTATATTTGTTATGTCTATTAGAGTACCCTTTGACACTATCGGTTGTCGCCAGAACCCTTCAAGGTATCATTCTCTTTGCGAACGCGTAGTTTTTCAATGTTGCGTA
>PBKC01000002.1 GCA_002721365.1 Rhodospirillaceae bacterium
TATCCAGAAAACACTCGAAGACGGGCTCGGGACCGAGCCGTCGGAGATGCTGAGAGCTGCGCTGGAGACACTGTCGTCGCCGCAGCCGAACGCTACCTCCATTGCCACGAAGCCTGGGGGTTCGCCCTAGACCCGTCGATGCCGACCTGGGAACGGGTTCGGGCGGGCTCCGTCTGCCGCGTTTCCGGCTTTTCATGTAGTTTCGCGCGGCGAAGGTCCATAAGGTCGCCGACCTTGCCCCAACCCGATACGCCCCGGCCATGACGACAGCGACGGACACGATCAGCGGACACCACGCACCGCGCCTGTTCCACCCTTTGAGCGGCAGCAATCTCGCCACCCTGGTGGACGTGCTGTCGTCCAACGGTCCGCTGCCCTTCAGGCACTGGCCGCAGGCGGCGATCGCGGTGGCGGCGACCCTGGCGCGCTGGCCCTTCTATACCGCCGAGAAGCTCCGCTTCGCCCGGATGCGGGCGCGGACCGAAGCGATGCCGGCCCCGGTGTTCATCGTCGGCCATTGGCGGAGCGGAACCACACACCTCTACAACGTCCTCAGCCGCGATCCGCAATGGGGATACGTTCCGCCGCTGGCGACCGGCATGCCCTGGGACCTGCTGGGGATCGTCACTGCCCTGCGGCCGCTGCTGGAACAGGCCCTGCCGGCGCATCGCTTCATCGACAACGTCCCGGTGACGCCGGAAAGCCCGCAGGAGGACGAGATCGCGTTGGCGAACATGCTGCCGCTCTCGTTCTATCACGGCATCTATTTCCCGAGCCGCCTGCAGGCCCATTTCAATCGCGGCGTGTTCTTCGACGGCTGCTCGGCGGCGGAAGTCGAAGCGTGGAAGCGGACGTTCGTCTATTTCCTCGAAAAGGTCGCGCTACAGCAGGGGGGAAAGCGCCTGCTGATCAAGAATCCGGTGTATACGGGGCGGATCGCCATGCTCCGTGCCATCTGGCCGGATGCGAAATTCGTCCATATCCATCGGAACCCCTACCAGGTGTTCGAGTCCTCGAAGAACTTCTACGAGAAGCTGTTCCAGGAACTCGCCTTGCAGGACTATGGGGCGGCGCCGGTCGAGCAGCTGATCCTCGACGCTTATCCGCGCCTCATGGACCGGATGATCGGCGACAGCGCGGCGCTCCCGGCCGATGCCTTCATCGAGATCCGCTACGAGACCTTCGAGGCCGATCCGCTGGGCGAAACCGCCCGCATCTACGATACGTTGGGAATCGAAGGGTACGACGAGGCCCGCCCCGCCTTCGAAAGCTACCTGGACAGCGTGCGGTCCTATCGCAAGAACAGCTATCGCTATTCGGAGGCCGCGGCGCGCAGCGTGGAGTCGCGATGGAAGCCATTTCTCGATCGGTGGGGATACAAAAGCCCCGGCGCCACGGCGGGGTAGGGATACCAAGGCCGTCCGGGGTATGAAGACACTCTGGTTCAAGGCCGCCGTCTCGCTCTGCGGCGCTTTTCTCTCCGCGGCGCCGGCTGCGGCCGATCGGTGCCGCACCATCCAGGTGCTGTCCGCCGAAGCCAACGTGCCGGTGATCGGCATGGAGGACATAGCCGTCGACGGCGGGCGCGGGGTCGCCTATCTGTCGGCCTATGATCGCCGGTCGGAGAGCGGGGCGGCGAATGCCGCCGATCCCACGCTGTCCGGGATATTCCGTCTGTCGCTGGCCGATCTCGATCGAGCTCATGACGACGGGGCGCCGGTGACGGTCGAGGCTCTTTCTGCGGACTGGACGGGCGGTGCGACGTTTCGCCCCCATGGGATCAGTCTGTTCATCGATGATTCGGGCCGGCGGACTCTGTTTGTCGTCAATCACCGGGATAGGGCGGGCGGCGGTGCCAAGTCGGTGGAGATATTCGATATCGTCGACGACCGCATGGTCCACCGCCAGCCGGGAGGGACCGTCCTGGGTTCGGCGTTGTGCAGCCCCAACGACGTCGCCGCAGTGGACCGGGACCGGTTTCTGGTGACGCTCGATCACGGTAGCTGCACGTGGTGGGAGCGCCTGAGCGAGGATGTGTTTTCCCTGCCTCGCGCCGGCGTCGCCTACTATGACGGAACGGAATTGAGACCGGTCGCGGACCGGATGCTGTTCGCCAACGGAATCGTCCTGGGCCGGTCCGGCGACGAAAGCGCCGGCCGGGTGTTCGTTTCTGCGACCAGGGAGAAGGCGATCCGTGTCTATGACGCCGAGGGACTGCTACAGGCGACCAGCCCGATTCATGAGCCGCTGATGCGTATTCCGTTGGATGGCGGACCGGACAATCTCTCCTGGGGACCCGACGGACGGCTGATCGTCGCTGTCCATCCGGCTTTGTTTCGCTTGGGGCTGTTCCTGAAAGGACTGTTTGGCGTGTCCTCGGCACCGTCCCGGATCGTCGCCCTGACGCCCGGGGTGTCCGGCGGCGACCGTCAGGTCCTGTTCGCCGACGACGGGTCCAGGCTGCCGGCGGCGACGGTCGGAGTCGTCGAGCGCGGGCGTCTGCTGATCGGCGCCGTCGCCGGAGACCGTCTAGGCCTCTGCGACGGTCTCGGCCGGCGCGGATAGGTAAGGCCATGGTCGCGCTGGTAACCGGCGGCAGCGGTTTCATCGGCCGTCATCTCGTCGCGGCGCTTCTCGAACGGGGCGAAGCGGTGCGGGTGCTCGATGTCGAGCCCAGCGAGGCATTGCCGCGCGGCGCGGAGTTCATCCGCGGTTCGGTCACCGACGGCGTCGCCGTAGGCGCGGCGATGCATGGTGTCCGTCGTGTCTATCATCTGGCCGCCAACGCCAACCTGTGGGTGCCCGACCGAGGCGTGTTCGAGGCCGTTAACCATGGCGGAACACGGACGGTGCTCGCCGCCGCTGGCAAGGCGGGCGTCGAGCGAATCGTCGTCACCTCGACCGAAGGCGTGCTGATCGGCAAGCGTTCGCCGCGTCGTCCGTTCCGTGTCGACGAGACGGCCGAACTGACTATCGGCGACATGATCGGCGCCTATTGCCGCGCCAAGTATCGGGCGGAAAAGGCAGCTCTGGTGGCGGCGCGGGACGGCATGCCGGTCGTGGTGGTGAATCCCACTCTCCCCGTCGGTCCGGGGGATCGGCGGCTGACCCCACCGACGCGGATGATCCTCGACCTCGCCAACGGGACCATCCCAGCCTATCTCGACTGTTACCTCAACTTCATCGACGTACGCGACGCGGCGGCGGGGCACATCCTGGCGGCGGAGAAGGGACGCATCGGCGCCCGGTACATCCTGGGCGGGGAAAACCTGCGGATGCGTGACTTCATAGCGGTGATGGCCGAGGTCACGGGCGCCTCCGTACCCCATTGGCGAGTTCCGTACTGGCTGGCTGTCGCTGCCGCAACGGTGGACGAAGCACGGTCGACCTATGTCACGAAGGCGCCACCCAAGGCGCCGCTCGCCGGCGTGCGCCTCGCCGGCCGGCCGGCGCTGGTCGACAACACGCGGGCGAGGACGGAACTGGGCCTGCCCAGCCGGCCGATCCGCGACTCTCTCCGGGATGCTCTTGCCTGGTTGGTCTGGAACGGGCTGGTCGAACGGCCTCTGCCGAACCTCGCCGTCGCCTAGGGCGCGGTCGCTTCATGCCGGAACGGCGAAAGGCTGAATCGTCCGCGATCCTTTGGAAACGGTTCAGTGACCGGCGGCAATTGCGGAAACTTCGGTTGCCGCTCGCCGGCCCGCCAATGCGTCCGCGACCAGTTCCCCCATCAGCGCGCTGAATTTGAAGCCATGGCCGGAAAAGCCGGTCATGACCCAAAGACGTTCGGAAAGCGGCTCGAGGACGAATTGCTCGTTGTCCGCGACGGTATAGAAACAGGTGCGGGATTCGATCACGCGGTAGTCGGCGAAGTCGCGAAGACGTAGACCGCATTGGTCGAGTACCTTCGCCACCTCGTCTTTCCGGGGCGTCCGGTCGGCGTTCGGGTCGCCGCTCATCGAGAAAACGTGGTCACCGACCTTGAGCGGTGTGCCGGCGACCGGCGGAACCAGATAGACACCGTTGCCGTCGCCGATGTCGACGACCATCGGCGCGTCGCGCCACGCCGCCGCGAGCGCGGCCGGCGCCTCCAGATAAGCGAGCACCTGCCGCGATGCGGTCACGCGTTGGGAAAGCGACGGCAGCAGCCGCGCGACCCATGGTCCTGCCGCGACCACGATATGATCGGCCACCACCACGGTGCCGTCGTCCAGCTCGATGCGGCCAGCGTCGATATCGATTGCCCGGACCGGCGTGTTCCGGGCGATCGTCCCGCCTCGCGCTTCGAGATTTCCGGCCAGTGACCGGACGATGCGGTCGGCGAGCAGGACCCCGCCGGCGGCGGTATGGAAGGCCCCGGTCATCGACGATGCGTCAAGGAAGGGCCAGCGCCGGGTCACCGCCTTGCGATCCAGGGGGGCGACGGCGATGCCCATTGCTTCGAGGCATCTGGCCGAATCCTCCGCCCAGCGGCCGCTTCCGTTCGCCGCGATCAGAGTTCCGGTGGGAACGTAGTGGGCGACGCCGAGATCGGCCCATAGCCGGTCCCAGGCGGCGTAGGCATCGACCACCAGCCGGGCATAGCCCGTCGCGGCGCCGTAGGCGTGGCGGATCAGACGGTGGCGGTCGACAGAGGAGCCGAGAGGGTTCGGTACAGGCCCCTGTTCGAAGACGGTGACCTGATGGCCGTCCCGGCTGAGCGCCCAGGCCGCCGAAAGTCCCATGACGCCGGCACCGACGATCGCGATCAACATCGCGCGGCCGTCAGCGACGACGAGGAAGAATAAATGGGCCGGTCCCGCTCAGCGCGGCGGCCAGACGGCCTTAACCGGCCGGGCGAGATCCAGCAGGGCGCTCTGCAGATCGGACGTTTGGGACGCCTTGCCCTTGCGGTCCATGATCAGATAGGCGCCGTTCGCCGAGTCCTCCGGCGCGAGGCGGAATATCTTGTAGAGAGGGGATTCGTGCGCCCTGCGATAGACGCAGAACACGGCGTATCCTTCTTCCGCGTCGATCGTGTAGTCCAGCCATTCGTTGGCGATCACTTGCCGGCTGAACATGCTGAGTAGCCGGTTGAGGTCTTCCCTGGTGAAGTAAACCGTCTGCCGCCGCTTACGCCGTCGGCGGTTCAGATCGATTATCTGAGCCATTTATTCCCCGACAAGGCCGCGTCCCCCCTCGCCACCGGAACGCCAGCGAGCATTCCCAGATCATTCTGCGGCAGCGGCGACATTGGGTCAATTCGATGACAGAGGAGGTCATGCGCGATCACGTCATGTCGGCCGGACGATCGACGCAATGGCTCTGGAATATCTCTGGTCGGGCTGCCCCGACGGACAATCGACCCGATTTCGGCACTTTAGCGCCTTGATTTGATCCAGGTTATATCGGCCCGGTATCGGCTGGACGGACTATTTCCTCAGACTTGCAGGAGTATGCGTTCGCCTGGGGGGCGAACGAAGGTGCGCAAGACGGCGAGCGAGAAGCCGCATCGCGGCCGTTTGCGAATTTAACGCATTTAATTGATGAAGCTTCTGGGGGAAGGAGGCGGAAATACTTTTAGATTCTATCCTGTCTAAAGGAGAGGCGGTCGACGGTCGCGCGCACGGAATTGGTGCCGGCAGCGACGCCGCAAGAGGGCAGACCAAAGGCGAGGCCAAGCCGCTTCGGGTCGGCATCATGGTGGACGATCTGGTTCTGGAAACCTGGCAAAGTCAGGTCGTCACCGACATTCTAGCCAGCGAATTCGCCGATCTGGTGGCGGTCATCGTCTGTTGGGCGCCGGCCGACAAGGCGACTCCGTGGTTCGATAACCTGCGGAACCTGAACTTTCATCGGACGAGCGAGATTTACGACCTCTACGAGGCCGTTTGCCGACGGTTTCTCGGCCGAAACCTGACCTATCATCGGCGGCACGACCTCCGCACCCGGATCGACGATGTTCCGGTTCTTAACGTGGTCCCGCAGCGAGAGCGCCGCTTCTTCGACTCCCTTGCCGAAATCGATCTCGAGACCCTGCGTGCATTCGACTTCGATGTGCTGATCCGGTTCGGGTTTCGCATCCTGAAGGGCGAAATTCTTCAGATGCCGAAATGGGGCGTGTGGTCGTTCCATCATGGCGATGAGACGGGGTTTCGGGGCGGGCCGTCCTGCTTCTGGGAGATGGTGGAAGGAGAGGCGACGGTCGGCTGCATCCTTCAGGTGCTGAACGAGCGCCTGGATGGGGGACGGGTCATCTACAAGTCCTATTCGTCCTGCCCGGAGACGTTGTGGGTTTCTTCCGTGCGGGACCAGCACTACCTGAAGTCGTCTGCCTTCGTGCGGCGATGCCTCGCCACACTTCATCGGACCGGCGAGCTGCCTCGGCAGCCCTACACCAAAGGGGAGGCGCTCGGCCGGCTTTATCGCAAGCCCGGCAATCTGCGCGCGATCAAGGAATTGGGACGCCTTGGTTTCCGGACGTTCCACCAGTCGATGGCCAATGCCTTGCGCTACTCGGACTGGTCGCTGGCGGCCCGATCAGTCCATGAAGACGCTCACCCGCCGCGGGGCTTGAATGGCTTCAGGACGATCCTGGAGAACAAGGACTGGAGTCTCGCCGACCCCAACCTGATCACGGTGGACGGTGCCACCTATTGCTTCTTCGAACGCTACCAGCCCGGCAGGACGCATGGGCATATCGCCTGCTTCCGGTTCACCGAGGGCGGCCATCCGTCGCAACCGAAGGCCGTTATCGAATGCGACCACCACCTGTCCTACCCTTTCGTCTTCGAATGGGACGACGCGATCTACATGACCGTCGAAGCGGCGGAAGCGTCCTGCATAAAGGTCTTCAGGGCCGATGCGTTTCCGCTCAAATGGGTCGAGGTCGGTCGTATGCTGCCGGGGCAGAAAGCCTATGACCCCACGCTCTTCGAGCATGAAGGGCGGTGGTATCTGTTCACGGTCATCGACGAATGCGGCGGTGGATCTTTCGATGAGCTATTTCTGTTTACGTCCCACACGCCGCTCGGGCCCTGGGAGCCGCACCCCCTCAATCCGATCGTGTCCGACGTCAGGGTCGCCCGGCCGGCCGGCCGATTGTTCCACTCGGAAGGGCGGCTGCTGCGGCCGGCCCAGGATTGCAGCCGGACATACGGACGCGCGATCAACATCTGCGAGGTGACGGCGCTTTCGCCGGAGACCTTCTCGCAGAGACTGGTCGACAGGATAGAGCCGCACGAGACCGGAAAGCTCGGCTGCCACACCGTGTCACGGAGCGGCGGCTACGAAGTCATCGACCAGCGCGAATATCGTTCGAAGCTGCGGTTCAATCGACTTCTGGCGGCGCGGTGACCGCAGGATGTCGGTCGAGGCCAGTTCGGACGGGTCCGTCCGTCGCTTCTTCGGCCGTCTGTCGATCTACGCCATATCCCGGCTGGTCAATCGTGGCGTCGCCTTCGCGACCATACCGATCGTTGCCGCCTATATCGGCGGGGTCGATGCCTACGGCGCCAAGGAATATCTCGAATTCCTGATCGTGATGTCGGCGACCCTGACGCAGGGCGAAATCCTGCAAGCGCTGGTGCGCTACCTGAGCGGGGACGTCGACGGCGAGGACGAGAGGAAGGTCTTCTGGACGACGGCATTCTTCCTGGCCGTCAGCGGACTGCTCGTCGCGCTTCCCGCAACGCTGCTGCCACGAACGGCTTCAGAATGGCTGTTCGGCAGTCCCGACTACGCGGATGCCATCGCTTGCGCCGGACTGATCGTCCTGTTCAACGCCTTCTTCCGCCTCGCCCTTTCCGTTCTCGAAGCACGTCAGGCGGCACGGGCCCATGCCGTCCTGTCGCTGGGCAAGACGGCGCTTGAAGTCAGCCTGAAGCTGATCCTTCTGATGGCCTTCGGTCTGGGCTACCTCGCCGTGTTCGTCGCCGTTCTGGTCGGTGACATCGTCTTTGGCGCCATCGCTTTCTTCTACGTTGCGCGGCACCGCGTTACGTGGCCGGACATCGCCTGGCTGAAAAGGCTGATGGCGTTCTCGCTCCCGATCATGGCGACCAATCTTTGTATGTTCGGTGTCCACCAGATCGACCGCGTCTTCCTGGTGCACTTCACCGACCTCGCCGAGACGGGGATCTATGGCGTCGGGTGGAAGTTCGGGACGGTGGTCAGCGCGGTCGTCTTCGCCGCGTTCGGGACGGCCTGGTTTCCCGCGATCTTCGCGAAGGAAGATCCTGGAGAGCGTGCCGCGTTCGCGCGTCGCACCTCGTTGCTGTTCATCGCCATCGCCAGCGTCCTCACCCTGGCGGGCATGATCGGGTCGGGCGTGGCGGTCGCGATGCTGCCGGCGGACTACCAGGCAGCGCTTCCGGTCGTTCGGATCATCCTGTTCGCGCACCTGTTCTGGTTTCTCTACCAGGTGTTCTCGATCCCGTTGTTCCTGCACATGCGGACGCCGCGGGTTTTCGCCGTGTCGCTGCTGGGGCTGGGGGTCAATGTGGCTTTGAACTGGTTCCTGGTGCCGACCTATGGCGCGGTCGGCGCGGGTCTCGCCACCGTTCTCGCCTATCTGCTGCTCGCGCTCACGATCGACGCGGTCGCCCGCCGGACCGAGCCGATCGCGTTCGATCGCTTGCGTCTTTACGGGCTGGTCGCCCTGACCGGTGCGATCTACGCGCTCTGGAGCCTCGGCACGCGCTTAGACCTGAACATGTTCGTCCTGGCGGTCACCGGCCTGGCCTGCTGCGCGGCTTTCGCATGGGGCGCGGCCGTCATCGCCGGTGTTCCGTTGCGATCCGCATGGGGGTGGCGGCAGGTGGCGCCGCGGAGGAGATAGGTATGATGGAAGGCGAACAACCGAACGAGGTTCTGCCGAGGGTCCGCGAGCTGCGCGAGCGGGTGCAGGCACCGGTGCGCGAGGCAAACGATCTCGGCGGGGTTCTGTGGGGGGACTGGCTGTCGCCGCCGGTCACCCGCCTTTTCCTCAAGCTCGGCCTGAGCCCGACCGTCGCTACGGTCGGTATGCTGCCGACCGGACTGCTGGGCTGCCTGCTGGTGGCGCTCGGCGGCGGTTATTCGGTCGCCGGCGCCGTGCTGCTCGTCCTGTTCTACGTCCTGGACTGCGTCGACGGCGAGGTCGCGCGCTACCGCCGCCAGGACAAGTTTTTCTGGTCCTATGCGGACTTCTTCTTCGGCGTGTGGGTGATGTGCTTCTTCTATATCGCCCTCGGCGTCCACGCCGCCCGATATTCGGGCGAGCCTTGGCTGGGGATTCTGGGGGCGGTGTGCGTGGTGCTGTTCACGACCAAGAAGTTCGTCGACGTCTCCCACATCTTTCTGACCATTCAGCACATCATTCTGGCGCGGGGCGAACAAAGGCGGCGCTTCAGCGACGAGGTCGGGTTCGATCCCCATGACGAGATGCCGCCGCCCGATCGGGGCGACAGGCAAGCCACGACCATTGCCCGGCGCGACGTTCTCAGGCGCTATGGCAGTCCGGTCGGTCTGTTCCGGGGCGTGATCATGAATTTCCACATCGGCATCGTGCTGTTCCTGCTGGCGTCGATTATCGATCTGCTGATCCCGCCCTTCACGGCCGCCGGCGTGCCGATCGACCTCAAGTCCCTGTTTCTGATCGGCTATTTCTGTCTGCTTTCCTTCAACGCCGCCGACTACTTCATCGACGGCATGCGCGGTGGGTTCATCCGGAAGAGCCGGGAACTGGTGGAGGCGTTGCAGGGGCGCCGCACCTGACGGGAGGGGGCTGTTCGTGGAACGGATCCGATCTTTCGCGGGGTATGGCGAGGGGGGCCGACCAGGCCGACAAAAGCGGACGATCGAGCTCCACCTGCGTTTGCCTTCGCCAACGGCCGAAGCTATGGTAGCCGGCCTTCGAATCCGGGGCTTGGAGAGAGCGTTCCCTTGGGTGACATTTTCCAGGAAGTCGACGAGGCGGTACGCCAGGATCGCTGGCAGGCCGTTTGGAGCCGTTACGGGAACTGGATCATTGCGTCGGTGGTGATCGTTGTTCTGGGCACCGCCGGCATCAGCTACTGGAACAACCTGCGTGAGGAGCGGCGGCTGGAGAGCAGCGCCCGGTTCTCCGAGGGGTTGAGCCTTCTCGAACAGCAACGCTACGGCGAGTCGGCGGACGTCTTTGCCGAGCTCAGCCAGGATTCCGGCGCCGGGTACGCTCTGCTCGCCGAATTCCGTGAGGCGCAGGCGCAGGCTCAGTCGGGAGATTCGGCTGGGGCGGTGGCGACCTATGATCGCATTCGTGCCGACGAGTCGGTGAAGGATACCTATCGCGATCTCGCCGGCCTGTTCGCGGCACTGCAGCTGATGCGCTCCGGCTCGCCCGACGATGCAAAGGCGAGGCTGGAGCCTCTGAAGGGTGAGGGGAAGCCGCTGAGCCCGCTTGCCCGCGAGCTCGAAGCGCACATCCTGTTCCAGGCGGGCGACACCGACGCTGCCCGGGAGGCGTTCAAGGCGCTGTCGGATGACGTCGGCGCCCCCTCGGGCGTGCGCAGCCGAGCGGCGGAAATGGTCGACGCGATAGAAGGTGGCGAAGCGGAATGACGCGTTTTTCGCGGCACATCGCCACGGGCCGCGCGGTTCTTCTTGTCGCTCTGATCGCTCCATCGCTGGCAGGGTGCGATCTGCTGCCCGACTGGCTGGGAGCGCCGGACAACGAGACGCCGCTGCCCGGCGAGCGCATTTCCATCCTGACGCTGGAAGAGCAGCTCGAACCCGATCCCGATCTCGCCAATACCGACGTCCGTCTGCCCCCGCCCTATGTCAATCGGGCTTGGCCGCAGCCGGGCGGCAATGCGCAGAACGAGATGGGACATCTGGCGGGCGCCGATCGCCTGCAACTCGTCTGGAGTGCCGACGCGGGTGAAGGCGACGGCCGGGACGAGCGCATCCTGTCGGGACCGGTCGTCGCGGACGATCGCGTCTATACGATCGATTCCGAGATGATGGTCAGCGCCTTCGATGTCCGCAATGGCTCGCGCCTGTGGAGTGTCGATCTGGAACTCGACGAGGAGAGCAGCTCCGCGCTCGGCGGCGGGATCGCCTATGACGGCGGACGTCTCTATGTGACGACTGGCTATGGCCATGTCCTGGCGCTGGACGGGCGGACCGGTGCCGTGATCTGGCGGAGCCCGGTCGGCGCGCCGTTTCGCGCGGCGCCCACCGTGGCCGATGGCCACGTTTTCGCCGTCGCATTCGACAATCAGCTGTTCGTGCTGTCGGCCGCCGATGGTTCCGTACAGTGGAGCCATACCGGCATCGCCGAAACGGCAGGGCTGCTCGGTGCTGCCAACCCGGCGGTGGCCGACGGGGTCGTGGTCGCCCCCTATTCATCCGGGGAGGTGTTCGCCTTCCGGGTCGAGGACGGACGCGAGCTGTGGTCGGATACGCTGATCCTGCAGGGCCGTCTCGGCGCCACGGGACAGCTCATGGACATCGATGCCAGCCCGGTGATCCTGGACGGTACCGTCTATACCGTCAGCTATGGCGGCCGTGTGCTCGCCACCGACCTCGACAGCGGGCGGCGGATATGGAACCAGGAGATCGCCGGCCAGGAAACGCCGTGGGTGGCGGGGGACTGGCTTTACCTGGTGACCATCCATGGCGAAGTCGTCTGCGCCAGCCGTACGGACGGGCGGGTCCGTTGGGTGCATCAGCTTCCGCGCTTCGAGGACCCGGAGGAAAAATCGGGCGCCATCGTCTGGGCGGGCCCTGTGCTGCTCGGCGACCGGTTGATTCTGACCGGCAGCCATGGCGTCGCCGTCGCGATCTCGCCCTATACCGGGAATCTGCTGGGCCAGCAGGAGCTTCCGGCCGGTGGCCGTCTGCCGCCGGTGATAGCGCAGGGTACGGTCTATCTTCTCACCGAGGACGCCGACCTGTTGGCTTTGCGCTGAGGCGAAAGCGGTAGACCCAGTCGCGGACGGAGCACCGCCGTCCGTCATCCCGGACGACCCTTTGCATCCCCACGCACCGTCGCGTGTTACGCGTCTGCACGTTCGGTCCTTCTTCGGGGAGTTTCGTCATGCTGGGTATCGCCCGTCGTCCGCTCGTCGTGGCCATAACCGCCGCTGCTTTCGCGTTTTCCGCTCTACCGGCACAAGCGTTCCAGATGGTCACAGGCACCGCCTCGGTGCACAACGTCGACCTGACCTTCTGGGTCAACGGGGTGGCCGTCGAGACTTTCTCGGGAGAGCAGTTCGGTGGCTTGCCCTTCGTCCTCTGGCTGGTACCGGGGGAGAACGAAGTGACGGTGCGAGGCGTGGCCACCGGTGACGAGCCCGGCGCGGAGGCGGACGTTACCGTCGCCGACGAGGGCAAGATTCTCGACTATCAATGGTCGGCCGCCGAACCGGACGCCAGCGTCACGTTCGACGTTTCCGATACCCCGGAATGGGTCTGGCTGTCGGCGCCCGCGAAGCCGGACGCTGAGGATGAGGTCGCCGATGCTGTGCAGGCGGCCCACGACGCCCTGACGTCGGGGGATGCCGAGGCCTTCCGTGCCATCATGGGCGGGCAGATTACGGATGCGGCGGCCCTGATGGGACAGGAACAGGTCGACGCCATGGCGGACGATATCTTCACTGCGCTGTCGACGAACACCAAACCGCTGCCCGAGCTCACCATCGAGTCCTACCGCGGCGGACAGGTGTACAAGGTCGTCGGGCCGAGCGGCCGCGCGGCGCTGGAAGCCGAAACCGACGACGGCGGCGTCACCAACTTCGGGACCTTCTTCGCGTTCATCGACGGCCGCTGGCGGATCATCCGGTAGCGACGGTGTGGGGCGAATACGCCGTCGTCCTTACGGAATCCTTGCCCCCGACGCCATGACCTCAGCATAGTCCCCGGCGGCCCGCGGGGCGTAGCCGGCGGCGGCATTCGGTCGTCGGCCGGGGAGGCGGGCTATAGTCTTGGGACGGCGCGACCGATTGCGGCGCGCGCCGGTGAGGAGTGGATGTCATGGGGATCGCGGTCGCGATCATCGGCCGGCCCAATGTCGGCAAATCGACCTTGTTCAATCGTCTTGTCGGCCGGGCGCTGGCGCTCGTCGACGACACGCCGGGCGTCACCCGTGACCGGCGGGTCGGCGAGGCGCGTCTGGGGCCGCTCCGTTTCACCGCGATCGATACCGCCGGCCTCGACGATGTCGTGCCCGAAGGCGAGGCGATCAACGACGACACCCAGAGCCGCATCCGCGCCCAGACCGCCAGGGCGCTCGATGCGGCGGATGTCGGCCTGTTCGTCATCGACGGCAAGGCTGGGGTGACCCCTCTCGACGAGACCTTCGCCGGCTGGCTGCGCCGCGGCGATGTTCCGGTGATCGTCGTGGTGAACAAGACCGAGGGGCGCGCCGGCGGTATGGAGGCGATGGACGCCTACCGCCTTGGTCTTGGCGATCCGGTACCGATCTCGGCCAAGCATGGCGAGGGGATGGAAGCCCTCTATGCGGTACTCGCTCCCTTCGCCGAAGCGGCGACTGACGACGAGGATGAGGACGAAGACTCGGTTGTGAAGGATGATGGCGAAGGTGACGCCGAAGGACCGATCAGCCTGGCCATCGTCGGCCGGCCGAACACGGGCAAGTCGACGCTGATCAATCGTCTGCTGAACGAGGAGCGGGTCGTGACAGGACCCGAGGCCGGGCTGACACGCGACGCCATCGCCGTCGACTGGACCCATGCCGGCCGGGCGATCCGGCTGATCGATACCGCCGGTCTGCGCCGTCGTGCCCGCGTGGTCGATCCGCTGGAAAAGCTCGCGACGGCGGACAGCCTGCGGGCGCTCCGTTATGCCCAGGTGGTGGCGCTGGTCCTTGACGCGACGGTGCCGCTGGAACGCCAGGAGCAGACGATCGCCGCTCATGTTGCGCAGGAGGGGCGGGCGCTGCTCGTGGTCGCCAACAAATGGGACCAGGTCACCGACAAGCAGGGGACGCTCAAGCGGCTGAGGGAGCAGCTCGAGAACGATCTCACGCAGGTGCGCGGGCTGAAGTTCGTGCCGCTGTCGGCCCTGACCGGGGCCGGCGTGGGCAAGCTGATGCCTGCCGTGCTCGAGGTCTACGAGAAGTGGAACATCCGCATCTCCACCGCCCGGCTCAACCGCTGGTTCGCCGATGCCATCGCCTACCACCCGCCGCCGGCCGTGTCGGGTCGGCGCCTGAAGCTCCGTTACATCACCCAGATCAAGTCGCGCCCGCCGACCTTCGTCCTGTTCACCACGCGCCCGGCCGACCTGCCCGACGCCTATCGCCGCTACCTGGTGAACGGCATCCGCGAGGCGTTCGACCTGCCGGGCGTTCCGATCCGCCTGCTGCTCAGGAAGGGCAAGAACCCTTACGTCGGCTGATCCTCGCACCAGCGCCGCCATGCGTCGCGATAGGTCCCTTCGATCGCCCTTGCGAGGCTCGCCCCGTCGGTGAGGGGGGAGGCGGCCATGGCCGGACGGAGCTCGGTCCGGTAGCGGCGCAGGCGTTCGGGATCGTTGGCGAGGGCCAGGGCCCGCTCGACATAGGCGTCCGCGCTGTCGGTGACGAGGTCGTCGGCGCCGACCGTCTTGAGCAGGCTGGCGCCGACGCGGCTCGCATGCACGTCGCCGGCGAACGTCAGCACCGGCACGCCCATCCACAGCGCTTCGCAGGTCGTCGTCGTGCCGTTGTAGGGGAAGCTGTCGAGGGCCAAGTCGATATTGGCGTAGAAGGTGAGGTGGTCGGAGACCTCGGCCAGATAGCCGAACAGCCGCACCCGCTTGGGATCGACGCCCTCCTCGACGAACATCCGGCGGTAGCGTTCGGCTGTGGGCTCGTCGGCGAAAGGGCCGGCCTTCAGCAGCATCCGTGAGTTCGGCACACCCTTGAGGATGCGGGCCCAGACGGCGATCGTCTCCCGCGTGATCTTCGTGTTGTTGTTGAACGAGCCGAAGGTGATGCGGTTGACGCGATCGGCGGGAAGTTCGCCGGGCTCCGGGGCCTGGGGCGAGGGCTTGTAGGCCAGGAAGCAGCGGGGCAGGCGGACCAAAGCCTCTGCATAAAGGGTGTCGCCCTGGCCCGGCGGGTCGGCGACGGCATCGGTCAGGCGGTAGTCGATCCGCGACAGGCCGGTCGTGTTGGGATAGCCCAGATAGGTCATCTGGATCGGCGCCGGCTTGTGGGCGAAGGCCGGCAGCCGGTTCTTGGCCGTGTGGCCGGCGAGATCGACCAGGATGTCGATCGAGTCGCCGGCGATCTTTTCGGCCAGGGCGTCGTCGTCCAGGGCGGCGATGTCGTGCCATTCGTCGGCGGAGGCCTTCAGGCGTTCGGTGACCGCATCCGGGGCGGTGACATGGGCGTAGCACACGGCCTCGACCGTAGCGCGATCATGGGCGGCGAGCAGCGGCTCGAAGAAATAGGCGACGGAATGCCGGCGGAAATCGGGCGAGACATACCCCACCCGAAGCCGTTTCTCCGGCGTCCGCGCGTTGGGCCACGCCTTGGGGAGAGGGACGGCGGCTTCGGCCGAGTCTCCCCAGCTCCTGTGCTCCGCGGCGACGGCGGCGGGGTCGCGCTGGTCGTAGTTCAGGACGAAGAGCAGGTTCGACTGCGCCTTGTAATAGGTCGGGTCGATCTCGAAGGCGCGGCGGAAGGCGGCGGCCGATTCCTCCAGCCGTCCCTGATTGCCGAGGGCATAGCCGAGATTGGAGAGCGCCTCGGTGTAGTCGGGCCGGACCGCCAACGCCCGTTCGCAGCAGTCGACCGCTTCCGTAAGCCGGCTCTTCACGATCAGGGTATAGGCGAGGTTGGAAAGCGCGGTCGAGAAGTCGGGCTTGAGCCGTACCGCCTCCCGGAGCGACGCCTCGGCCGCGTCGATCCGGGCGAGCTGGTGGTAGAGGACTCCGAGATTGGAGTGGATGTCGGGGTCTTCCCGGTCGAGGTCGCGGAGCGCCTCGTAGACTTCGATCGCTTCCTCGTAGGCGCCGAGTGCGTGAAGCACCATGCCCAGCGAGACGCGGGCTTGCGTGAAGTCCGGGTCGAGGCGATGGGCGGTGCGATAGGACTCGGCGGCCTCCTGGTGATGTCCGGCGGCGTGGAGCGCGCGTCCCAGCAGAAAGTGAGCCTGGGCGTCCGCGGGGGCGAGCACCGCCGCACGCCGGGCGGCGGCTTCGGCATCGGACCATCGCTCCTCGGCGAGGTATTGCCGGGCATAGGCGATCGGGACTGCAGGAAGGTCCGGGCGTAGCGCCGCCGCCTGATCCAGTGCCTGCATGCCGTCCTCGGGCCGTTCGGCGGCGAACAGCGCGTTGGCGAGGTTGAGATGGGCCTCGGCGAAATCGGGCTTGAGCGCGATCGTCCGGCGGTAAGCGGCTTCGGCTTCGTCGTAACGTTCGCCGGCGGTCAGCGTGTTGCCGAGGTTGTAGTAGCCCTCGGCGTAGCTCGGGTCGAGGGCGACCGCTCGGCGATGGCTGGCTTCCGCTTCCTCCAGCCGGTCCAGCGACTTGAGCACGTTGCCGAGATTGCCGTGGAGCCGGGGTAGCCTGTCGAGCTGGACGGCGGCCTGGCGATAGATTTCGACCGCTTCCTCCAGCTTTCCGAGATCGCGGAGGGCATTCCCCAGGTTGAACTGGGCGGCGGCGAGGTCGGGCCGGAGAGCGAGGGCCTGCCGGTAGGCGGCTTCGGCTTCTTCCAGCGCGCCCTGGGCGGTGAGAGCGTTGGCGAAGTTGAACCACAGCTCCGGCGTCTCGGGGCTGCCGGTGATCGCGCGGCGGTAGGTCTCGACGGCTTCCTCGGTGCGGCCGAGGCGGCGGAGGGCGTTGCCGAGATTGACGAGCGAGTCGGGGTGGTTCGGAAAGGCGTCCAGAACGCGCAGGTAACCGGCGGCCGCTTCCTCCAGCCGGTTTTCCTGGTGGGCGGCGACGGCTTGCCGAAAAAGGGTGGAGACCGCGGGCGCCGTGGCGGGCGAAGCTTGCGCGGGCGCGTCACTGCTCGCGGCAGCACGCGGTGCCTTCTTGCGCTTCCGGCTTACCGGCACTCGTCGATTTCCACCCGCGGACCCATGCACCGCTTATCGCCGACCGGCCTGCGGGCGGCAAGCCTTGCGGTCAATAGGCCTTCACCACCTCTCCGTGTCTGCCGCAGTCGGCCGCGGCTAGGTCGACGAAGACGTCGGTGATCGATTCCGGGGTCGGCAGGGTCATCGGGTCCTCGCCGGGCATCGCCAGGGCCCGCATCGCGGTGCGGACGGTGCCGGGATCGACGAGGTTGACGCGGACCGTGGACTTGGCGACCTCGGCCGCATAGATACCGACCATCATCTCCAGCGCTGCCTTACTGGCGGCGTAGGCGCCCCAATAGGCGATCGGCCGCCGTGCCGCGCCCGAGGTGACGAACAGGGCGCGCCCATCGGGTGCGGCGCGGAGCAGGGGATCGAAGCTGCGGATCAGGCGCCAATTGGCGGTGACGTTGAGGTCCATCACCCGTTCCCAGACTTCCGGCCGGATATGGCCCATCGGCGCCAGGGTGCCGAGCGTGCCGGCATTGCCGACCAGGACGTCGAGCCGTCCCCAGCGCTCGGCCACGGCCCCGCCCAGGCGGTCTATGCCCGAGCCGTCGGTGAGGTCGAGGGGCACCAGAGTCGCCGGTTCGGCCCCGGTTGCCTGGACGCGGTCGTCGACGGCTTCCAGCTCCTTCTTGCCGCGGGCGACGAGGACCAGATGGGCGCCTTCCTGGGCGAAGCGTTCGGCGACTGCGGCCCCGATGCCGCGGGACGCGCCGGTGACGAGGGCGATGCGGCCGGCGAGACGGCCCGGTGCGGCTGCCACCCTCCTTAACCGTTGCTGACCAGCAGCGAGAGCTGTTCGAGCTCGTTTCCGCCGTTCTGGTCGGTCAAGGGGATCGGATAGGCGCCGGTGAAGCAGGCGTCGCAGAACTGCGGCATCTCGTCGTTGCGCTTCTCGTGCCCCATTGCCCGATAGAGTCCGCCGATCGAAATGAAGGCGAGGCTGTCGACCTGAATCTCCCGCGCCATGGCTTCGACGTCGAGGCGGGCGGCGAGCAGGTCCTTTCGCTGCGGCGTATCGACGCCGTAGAAGCAGGAATAGGTGGTGGGCGGGCTGGCGATCCGCATATGCACCTCGCGTGCACCGGCTTCGCGGACCATCTGGACGATCTTCCGTGACGTGGTGCCGCGGACGATGCTGTCGTCGACCAGCACCACACGCTTGCCGGTGAGAACCGCGCGATTGGCGTTGTGCTTCAGCTTGACGCCGAGATGGCGGATGTTGTCGGTCGGCTCGATGAAGGTGCGGCCGACATAGTGGTTGCGGATAATGCCGAGGTCGAAGGGGACACCGGCTTCGATGGCGTAGCCGATGGCGGCAGGGACACCCGAGTCGGGAACCGGCACCACCAGGTCGGCGGGCGTCCCGCTCTCACGGGCGAGCTCGGCGCCGATGCGCTTGCGGGCTTCGTAGACGCTGGATCCCTCGACGACGCTGTCGGGCCGGGCGAAGTAGATGTATTCGAAGATGCAGAAGCGGTCCTGCGTGTTTCGGAACGGCTTCAGGCTGCGAATGCCTTCACGGGTGATGATGACGATCTCGCCTGGCTCGATGTCCCGGATGAAGGTCGCGCCGAGAATGTCGAGGGCACAGGTCTCGGAGGCGAGGATCGGGGCGCCGTCGAGCGTTCCCAGCACCAGCGGGCGGACGCCGTAGGGATCGCGGGCACCGACCAGCTTGCCTTCGGTCAGCATCAGCAAGGCATAGGCGCCGTCGATGGCGGTGAGCGCGTCGATCAGGCGGTCGACGACATCGGCCTGCCGGCTGGTGGCCATCAGATGGGTGATGACCTCGGTGTCCATCTCCGACTGGAAGATGCAGCCGCGGCGGACGAGGTCCCTGCGCAGGGTCTTGGCGTTGGTGAGGTTCCCGTTATGGGCGATGGCGACGCCGCCGAACGACAGCTCGGCGAAGATCGGCTGCACGTTCCGCATGATCGTCTTCTTGCCCGAGGTGGCGTAGCGGACATGGCCGATCGCCGAGTCGCCGGGCAAGGCGTCGATCACCGCCTGCGAGCCGAAATTGTCGCTGACATGGCCGAGGCCGCGCTGGCTGTGGAACAGCCGGCCGTCGCAGCTGACGATGCCCGCTGCCTCCTGGCCCCGATGCTGAAGAGCGTGCAGGCCCAGCGCGGTATGCGCTGCGGAATCGCCGTGGCCGACGATACCGAAAATGCCGCACTCCTCGTGCAGCTTGTCATCGTCGAGGGGATTGGTCGTCATCATGGGGAGGGCCTCTCGGGTCACTGGCGGCGATCCTGCTGGACGCTCTCAAGCAGGCGGTTCAATTGCTGGCGGTCGCGGTCGCCATAAACGGTGTCGCTGTCTTCGTCGGCAGGCTCCTGAACTTCGACCTGGGGCTCGGACAGGCGACGCACCGTCGCCGCCGTCGTCTGCCCCGTGTCCAGCGCACCTCCCTCGGCCGGGCGCGTGGCAGGGATCAGTGTGTCGTCGACGCGGTTCAGCAATTCGGTCTGGACGAAGTCCGAGCCCAGCTCGATGAGCGGAATGACACGGGCCTGACGAACCCATCCCGGCTGTTCCTCCACCGGCACGAAGGCGCGGAACGGAATATAGATCGCGCAGAGCAGAAACGCAGCCGCTCCGGCTGCGGCAACGAAACCCAACGACCGATCGAGGGCATTCAGGCGGCTGCCACGGACCCATCCGCCGAAAACGGCGCTCAACAGGAACAGGACCGCCATTGACAGGATGAACAACCCGGCCGCACCGACCACGTCGGCGACGATCTCATTGCCGATATACTCCCGCGCCAACGGGCGGACGTGCGGGAAGCCGTAGATCGTCGCCACGGCGGCGCCGATCCAGCAGAGGACGTAAAGCACGCCGCGGACGAACCCGACCGCGAGGCCGAGGAGCGCGGCGATCAGCAGCAGCCCGAATACCACGAGGTCCAGGCCGTTGATTCCGATGCCCTCTGTCATCGGGAGTCCGTCTCCTTTACGCCGTGCCGTACATCGGAGGCATCGACAAGCATATCCACGAGGTCGGCCAGACGCACGACCTCGCTCAGCGCGATGCCGTCGTGTCGCCTGCCGCGTGTCGCCGGAACGAACGCGCGTTCGAATCCCAGCTTGGCCGCTTCGCGAAGACGGGCGTCCGAGTGACTGACCGGACGGACTTCGCCCGACAGGCCGACTTCACCGAACACCACCGCCATTTCGGGAACCGGCCGATCATGAAGCGACGACACCAGTGCCGCCGCGACCGCCAGATCGGCTGCGGGCTCCGCGATCCTCAGTCCGCCCGCGACGTTCAGGTAGATATCCTTGCCCGTCAGCGCAAGGCCGCAGCGCGTATCGAGAACGGCGAGAATCATCGCGAGACGCCCGGCATCCCACCCCACTACCGCGCGTCGTGGCGTGGCGAGGGGAGAGGGGGCGACGAGGGCCTGGATTTCCACGAGGACCGGGCGGCTTCCCTCGATCCCGGCGAACACGGCCGATCCGCTGATGCCGCCGCTCCGTTGGGACAGAAACAGGGCCGAGGGGTTGGCGACCTCGGCCAAGCCGCCATCGGTCATTTCGAACACGCCGATCTCGTTGCTCGGTCCGAAGCGGTTTTTCACCGATCGCAAGACGCGGAACTGATGCACGCGTTCGCCTTCGAAATAGAGGACAGCGTCGACCATGTGCTCCAGCAGGCGCGGCCCCGCGACCTGGCCTTCCTTGGTGACATGGCCGACCAGGACGAGGACGGTGCCGCGGCGCTTGGCGAACCGGATCAGCTCATGGGCGGCGGCGCGGACCTGGGTGACGGTGCCGGGCGCCGAATCGAGGCTGTCCAGATACATCGTCTGGATCGAATCGACGACCAGCAGGTCGGGTGCCGTCCCTTCGTCGAAGGTCGCCAGGATGTCGCGGACCGCCGTCGCGGCGCCGAGCTGGACCGGCGCATCGGCGAGACCGAGGCGCTTGGCGCGCATCTGCACCTGATCGGGCGATTCCTCCCCCGAGACATAGGCGACGGCGGCGCCGTTTCGCGCCATCACCGCCGCCGCCTGGAGAAGCAGCGTCGATTTGCCGATACCAGGGTCGCCGGCGACGAGCAGCGCCGAGCCGGGGACCAGCCCACCGCCCGTCACCCGGTCGAGCTCGGCGATGCCGGTTGGCCGACGCGGCGGCGGAGTCGCCGGGCTGTCGAGGCCGGTCAGCGTCACCCGACGCCCCTTGCCGCTGCCAAGGCCCTTCGGCACCGCTTCGGGAGCCGCTTCCTCGACGATGCTGTTCCATTCGCCGCAGGCGTCGCAGCGGCCGATCCATCGCGGGTAGACGGCTCCGCAGCTCTGGCAGACGAAGCGGTCGGCGGCGCGGGCCAAAGGGGCCTAGCGGTCGCAGCCGGCGTGGGCCGGCGCGGATCGGGTCATGGACGGCGGACTTCCATGTGGATCGGACCTTCGGCGCGGCCGTTGATGAACTGGTCGACGTAGGGATTGCCGCTGTCGTCGATCTCCGCGACCGGACCGGACCAGATGATGCGGCCCTGATGAATCATGGCGATGCGGTCGGCGATCTTGCGTGCGCTGGCGAGATCATGGGTGATCGATAGAGCCGTGGCGCCCAGGTCGCGGACGCACTGGACGATCAGGTCGTTGATGACGTCGCTCATGATCGGGTCGAGGCCGGTCGTGGGCTCGTCGAAGAAGATGATCTCGGGCTCGGTCGCGATCGCGCGGGCCAGGGCCACGCGCTTCTGCATGCCGCCGGAAAGCTCGGCCGGGCTGAGCTCGGCGACGGCTTCGCCAAGGCCGACCGCGGCGAGCTTCTCGAGTGCCACCCCCTTGGCGTCCCGCCGTTTCATGTGCTCGCCCTGGATCAGGCCGAAGGCGACGTTCTCCCAGACCCGCAGACTGTCGAACAGAGCGCCGCCCTGGAACAGCATGCCGAACTTGCGCATCAGCTTGGTGCGGCGCCGACCGCGGACGTCCCGCGTCTCCTCGCCGTCGACCTGGATGCTGCCTGCCTCGGCATGAATGAGGCCAAGGATGCATTTCAGCATCACCGATTTACCGGTGCCCGAACCGCCGATCACGACGAGGGATTCGCGCTCGGGCACGTCGAGATCGAGGCCGGAGAGAACGACCTTCGGGCCGAACTGCTTGGAGACACCTCGCAGCCTGATCTTGGGATCGCTCATCGCGAGAAGAACATCTCCGTCACGAAGTAGTTGGAGATCAGGATCAGGATCGACGCGGAAACAACGGCATTGGTCGTCGCGCCGCCCACACCCTGGGCCCCGCCCTTCGAATGGTAGCCGTGATAGCAGCCCATCAGGGTGATCACGAAACCGAACACCGCCGCCTTGACCAGGCCGGAGACGACGTCGAGCGTTTCCAGGTACTGCCAGCTGTTATGCAGGTAGACGCCGGGGTTGAAGCCCAGCTTGTGGGTGCCGACGAGGTATCCGCCCATGACGCCGATGATGTCGGCGGTCAGCACCAGCAGCGGCAGCATCAGGATGCCGGCAATGAGGCGCGGGGCCACCAGATACTTCATCGGGTGGGTAGAAAGCGTCGTCAGGGCGTCGATCTGCTCGGTCACGCGCATGGTGCCGATCTCGGCGGCGATGGCGGCGCCGACACGGCCGGCCACCATCAGGCCGGTCAGCACCGGTCCCAGCTCGCGGGTGATCGATACGACGACGATCGTCGCCACCGCGCTTTCCGCATTGAAGCGCTGGAAGCCGGTATAGCTCTGCAGGGCCAAAACCATGCCGGTGAAAGTCGCCGTGAGGCCGACCACCGGCAACGAGTAGTAGCCGATGTCGAGCATCTGGCGGAGGATCAGACGCGGGTATAGCGGCGGACGGATGCAGTGCGACAGGCCATCGCCCGCGAACATGATCAGTCGGCCGACCGCCTGGAGGAACGCCAGAAAGATCCGGCCGACGAGGGCCACCGGGTTCATTATGCGCCGGTCTCGATATAGCGCCGTGGCAGACGATGCCCGAGGCTCGTCAGGACCTCGTAGCCGATCGTTCCCGCCATCTCGGCGATCCGGTCGACCGGTGTGACATCGCCGACGAGTTCAACGACCGTTCCGGGACGGACCTGCCCCGGCGGCACTTCGGTGACGTCGATCGTCGTCAAATCCATCGAAATCCGCCCCACCACCGGCACCCGCAAACCGGCGACCTTCGCCTCCAGCCGACCGCCCAGGGCGCGCCACAGGCCGTTCGCATAACCCACCGGAATCGTTGCGATTTGGCGGGGCCCTGCCACGCGATGCGCGGCACCATAGCCAACGGTAGTACCGGCGTCAACGTCACGCACCTGCAACACTTCGGCGCGGATGCTGACCGGCTGACGCATTGGGTTCGGCTGTCCCGGTAGCGGGTTGACGCCGTATAGAGCGACCCCCGGCCGCGTGAGATCGTAATGGAAGGCCGGCCCCAGGAAGATGCCCGAGGAATTGGCGAGACTTCGCGCCGGCCTGCCGATGGTCGGAGCGAGGCGGGCGAGGACTGCATCGAAGCGGGCGCGCTGCGCTTCGTTCATCGGATTGCCGGGATCGTCCGCGCAGGCGAGGTGGCTGATGACCAGGTCGAAGACGATTCCGTTTACGAGATCCGGGGCGTCTTCCAGGCGCTGGACTTCCGATTCAGCCAGGCCCAGCCGGTTCATGCCGGTGTCGACGTGGAGAGCAGCAGGGCTTGGGCCGCCGGCCTTTCCGGCCTCGGTTCGCCACAGGGCGATCTGGTCGAGGCTGTTCAGAACCGGCAGCAGACGGTGTTCGCGAAACAGCGCGAGGTCCTGCTGCCGCGGACCATTGAGGACGATGATTCGTGGTGCGGCGATCTGGGTCCGCAATACGGCGCCTTCCTCCGGCCGGGCCACGACGAAGGTCTCGCACCCGGCTGCGGACAGGGCCGTGGCGACCGCCGTCGCCCCGAGGCCGTAAGCGTCGTCCTTGACTACCGCGGCGGCAGGCACACCACCCTGAGCGTCGCCGATCAGACGGTAGTTGGAGACGACCGCTCCGAGATCGACGACGAGCGCCGCCTCGGGCTCAGGGGAAGGCATCGGGCAGATGGTCCGCCGACTGATAGTTCTCGAAGCGGGTGGTTTCGGCCTCGAAACGCAGGCGGACATTTCCGATCGGCCCATGACGCTGTTTGGCGATGAGCACATCGGCGAGCCCCTTGGAGGCTTCGTAGTTCTTCAGCCAGCGGTCATAGCGGGCGCTGAACTTGTCGTCGGCCTCGTCCGGCCGCTGATTGGGCTCGCTCCGTTCGGCGTAATACTCCTCGCGGTAGACGAACATGACGACATCGGCGTCCTGCTCGATCGAGCCCGACTCGCGGAGGTCGGAAAGCTGTGGCCGCTTGTCCTCGCGCTGCTCCACCTGACGGCTGAGCTGCGACAGCGCCAGCACCGGCAGGTCGAGTTCCTTGGCCAGCGCCTTCAGTCCCTGAGTGATCTCGGAAATCTCCTGGACCCGGTTCTCGGTGCGGCCGGAGGCGCGCAGAAGCTGCAGATAGTCGACGACGACCAGCGACAGATTCTCGGTACGCTTCAGCCGCCTCGCCCGGGTCCGCAGCGCGCCGATCGAAAGCGCCGGCGTATCGTCGATGAACAGCGGCACCTCGTAAAGCTCCTGGCTCGCCTTGACCAGCTTCACGAACTCGTCGTTCGAGAGCTTGCCTTTACGGATCTGGTCGGACGGGATGCCGGCGGTTTCCGCGAGGATACGGCCCGCAAGCTGCTCCGCCGACATTTCGAGCGAGAAGAAACCGACGACAGCGCCTTCGGCCTGGGGATCACGCGGATCGGCCTTGCCGCCCCGCGCCGCCATCCATTCGGCGCGCGCCCGCGCGGCATTGAAGGCGAGGGTGGTGGCGAGCGCCGTTTTGCCCATCGACGGCCGTCCGGCAAGGATCACGAGGTCGGATGAATGGAGCCCGCCCAGGAGCCGGTCCATGTCGATCAGGCCGGTCGAGACGCCTGCGAGCTGGCCAGCCCGGTTGAGGGCCCGCTCGGCGCTGGCGATCGCTTCGATCAGCGATTCCTTGATAGCCTTGAAGCCGCGCTCCGATTCGCCCGTTTCCGCAAGTTCGAACAGGCGGTGCTCGGCAACCTCGATCTGGTCAAGGGCGGCCGCGTCGATCCGAGGGTCGTAGGCGTCGTTGACGACGTCTTCGCCCAGCGAGATCAGGCCGCGCCTGAGGGCGAGATCGTGAATGATATGGCCGTAGTCGTCGGCATTGACGATCGAAACCACCGATCCGGCGAGGCGGGCGAGGTATTGCGCGCCGCCGATATCGGCGAGGCTCTCATCCCGGTCGAAGAAGGATTTCAACGTGACCGGGTTGGCGATCTGGCCGCGACCGATCAGGGTTTCCGCGGCAGTGAAGATGCGTCCGTGCACCGGCACGAAGAAATGGTCCGGGCGCAGATAGCCTGAGACCTTGTGGAAGGCGTCGTTGTTGACCAGGATCGCGCCGAGAAGGGCCTGTTCCGCCTCGATGTTATGCGGCGGCGTGCGGTATCCCGCGCTTTCGCGATCCTGGGTCCCTGCCGAGATATCGGCGATGCTGCTAGCCATGGCGGATAGATTAGCGACTCATGCCGCTCGACGTGGCGTTTCCCTGCACTTCCAAAAACGAGGATAACGGGGATAAGTCCATGACCGTCCGCTGCATGCCGCATTGCGGAGACCGATGCGGACCGGGATGGTCAGCTCCGCGCGAAAGACGGTGGATAACTTGCGGGGGCCGCGGGGCGCCGCCGATCGGTGGCCTCACAACGCCGAAGATAGGTCTCCGACCAGATTGCATGCAGACGGGCGATCCACCGCCCACCGCGTTCACCCAGAATGCCCCGGTCGCGCGCGGTGATGCTCAGTCGATAGGCCTGCCATGCCAGCCTCTCACGCAGTTCCGTCACCATCACAGCCTCCGCTTCGTATGTTCATGATTTGTTCTAATCGAGGGCGCGCCGGCTGTAAAGAGGGAACTGCGTCCGGAAACGTCCTCTGAGGCGGTGGCGCCGTCGCGGTATGCGACGGCGCTGTTCAACTGTGGGGATTACGCCGCGGCCGCGCGGCTCTTGCTCGGCGAGGCGCTGTGGGTGCGTTCCCAGTCGACGATATAGTCGCGGGTCAGCGGCACGGCATCTTGCTGCTTGGCGAGCTGAATCTGAAAGACGACCAGCCCCATGTTGCGGAACGCGACTTCCGACCCCGCCAAGTAGAATTCCCACATCCGGCAGAAACGCTCATCGTAGAGGCGCGCGACTTCATCCCATGCGGCCATGAAGCGAGCACGCCATGCCTTGAGGGTCTCCGCATAGTGGAGACGGAGGATTTCGATGTCGGTCGTGAACAGGCCCTGACGCTCGATCGCCGGCATGACCTCGGAGAGGGCGGGAACGTATCCGCCGGGGAAGATGTACTTCCGTACCCAAGGGTCGGTGACTCCGGGGCCGTCGGCCCGGCCGATGGTGTGGATCAGGCAGACGCCGTCTTCCTTCAGCAGATTGCGGACCTTGCCGAAGAACTGGTCATAGTGGCCGACCCCGACATGTTCGAACATGCCCACCGAAACGATGCGATCGAACTCGGTGTCGAGGGCACGGTAGTCGCGAAGCTCGAAACGGACCCGCTCGGACACGCCGTTCTCGACCGCGCGGCGCTGCGAGACCTGGTGCTGTTCGGTCGAAAGGGTGCAGCCGGTCACGTCGCCCTCGGTCATCGATGCGAGATAGAGGGCAAGCCCGCCCCATCCCGATCCGATGTCGAGAATCCGGTCGCCCGGCCGAATTAGCAGCTTGGCGGCGATATGTTGCTTCTTCTGTTCCTGCGCCGTGTCGATGTCGTCCTCCGGCGACCTGAAATAGGCGCAGGAATACTGCCGGTCCTTGTCGAGGAACAGATCGTAGAGCGTGTCGGAAAGATCGTAGTGGTGGGCGACGTTGCGGCGCGAGCGTGTTGCCGGGTTGTACTGCATGGCCCGGCGGAACAGCAGACCGATGGACCGCCGGATCCGCGCCCCCCAGACCTCGGCGCCTTGGCTCATATTGGCCGTTGCGAGATAGAGGAAGTCGTAGATCGTCCCTTCCTCAACGATCAGATCGCCATCCATGTAGGCTTCGCCGATCGTCAGTGACGGGCTGCGGAACAACAGGCTGCGCTCGACCTTTCGGTTGACCCTAATCTTGACCTGTGGCGCGGTGCCGTCGCCGACGCGGAAGGATTGGCCATTATCTCGGATGACGGTGAGCGTTCCGCTCTTGACCAACCGTCGCAGTATGAAAGCCAGCATCATTGGCTCGTACCCCTAGACCGACCCCTTCTCCCGTCGTTCTAGAAGGACTCTAACGCATGCGGTATCTGGTGCAAGCCGATTGCCGGCCGAAGTCGCCGGAACGCCCCGCTTTCGTCCCGCGACCGACGTGTCGATGGCGTCAAAAAACAAAAACGGCGGCCGTTTTTGCCGCCGCCGTTCTCGCAGAGTTTCGGTAGACCGGTACCGGTCGCGCGATCAATGTTCGGTTTCGGCAGCCTCTTCGGTCTCCTCAGCGGTCGAACCGGTCTCCTCGGCCAGTTCTTCCGGCTCAGCAGCCCCGAAATCCTGATCCTCGACCTCGTCCACCGGCTCGAAGCCGATGGTGCCACCCGCTGCCTGGATCTTGGCCTCTTCCTCCGAGCGGGCGATGTTGACCGTCACGTCGACGAAGACCTCAGGGTGAAGCGAAACCCGGACCGTATGCAGGCCCAGAGCCTTGAATTTGTCCTTGATCTCCACCTGACGGCGCTCGACCGACAGACCGGCAGCCGATACCGCTTCGGCGATATCCCGAGCGCTCACCGAGCCGTAAAGCTGGCCCGAATCACCCGCCTGCCGAATGATGACGACCGAAATGTCGGACGCGCGTTCGGCCACGGCCTGCGCCTCGGAGCGACGCTCCAGATTGATCGCCTCGAGCTGCGCGCGCTGCGTCTCGAAATGAGCGCGATTCTGCTTGGTGGCCCGAAGGGCCTTGCGGCGCGGCAGAAGGTAGTTCCGGGCATAACCGGGCTTCACCTTGACCACGTCGCCCATCTGGCCGAGCTTTTCGACGCGCTCGAGAAGGATGATTTCCATCGCTGACATTGGGGACTTCCGAACCTGGATCGCTGTTTGGGCGCCGTTTCTGCCGCTTACCTACTTGACGAGGTAGGGCAGCAGGGCGAGGTAACGCGCCCGCTTGATGGCCTGGGCGAGCTTGCGCTGCTTCGGCGCCGAAACGGCGGTGATGCGGCTGGGGACAATCTTGCCGCGCTCGGAAACGAAGCGCTGCAACAGCTTGATGTCCTTGTAGTCGATCTTCGGCGCGTTCGGATGCGAGAACGGACAGGTCTTCCGGCGACGGAAGAACGGCCGACGCATATTCACCGAAGGGACACTCGGCCGACCGCCACCCGCGCTGGTCTGCTCTGCCATGGCTTACTCTCCTCCCGCGCTCTGCTCGGCGCCTTCGGCGCCGCGGCTCTCGCGCGGCCGATCGTCGCGTGGACGGTCACGGTCGCCCCCTCTGTCACGATCGCGGCGGGGCCGGTCCTCGCGCGCCTGCCGGCTCTGCAGCATCGCCGAAGGGCCTTCCTCGACCTCGTCGACGCGCACCGTCATGTAGCGGAGGATGTCCTCACTGAGGCGCATGTTCCGCTCCATCTCCGATACGGTCGGAGCCGGAGCCTCGATGTTGAACATAACGTAATGGCCCTTCCGGTTCTTCTTGATCCGGTAGGACAGATTGCGCAAAACCCAATACTCACGCTTGGCGATTTCGCCACCACCGTCGGTGATGATCGCCGCGAAAGAATCCGCGAGGTTCTCGACCTCTTGCGCCGGAATATCCTGGCGCGCAATGAACACACTCTCATAGAGCGGCATTAAGTCGCAGCTCCCTTAAAGCTGGCTGTTTCAGGTCGGGTGAGCCCGCCTGGGCCGACACCCAAAAAAAGGCAATGCCCAAGCGTCTGGCGTTCACCCCGACGCCGAGAGGCTGGGCACTATAACGAAAACGATTGCGTGCGCAAGCGCCGCGGTCGAGTTCGGTTGACACGCCGCGGCGCGCCGCTATCTATACCGCCCTTCGCCGCCCCGGCGCAACCGGTGGCCTGCGCCGATGCCCGTTTTGGGCCTCGCCGAGCGGCCATTGCCCGGCAGCGGCGGAAAACCTCGCAAAGCAGCGGAGCATCGGCCGATGGCACGCGCACTCGTTTTTCCCGGTCAGGGTTCTCAGCAGGTCGGCATGGGCCGCGAGCTGGCGGCCGCGTTCGAGATGGCGCGGCTGGTCTATGAAGAAGTCGACGATGCCCTCGACCAGCATCTGTCGCACATTATTTTCGAAGGCCCCGAAAGCGATCTCGTCCTGACCGAGAACACGCAGCCGGCGCTGATGGCCACGTCCATAGCGGTCCTGAGGGTTCTCGAGGAAGGCGGCCTGAAGCTGGGGGAGCATGCGTCCGTGGTTGCCGGGCATTCCCTGGGTGAGTATTCGGCGCTCGCCGCGGCGCGGGCTCTGGCGCTGGCGGATACGGCGCGACTTCTGAAGACGCGCGGACAGGCGATGCAGCGGGCGGTTCCGGTGGGCAAGGGGGCGATGGCCGCGCTGCTTGGCCTCGACCTCGACGCGGCGCGGGCCGTNGCCGANGAAGCGGCCGCAGGGCAGGTTTNCGACGTCGCCAACGACAACGCGCCCGGTCAGGTCGTGGTGAGNGGCCACGCGGAAGCNGTGGAGCGGGCGGTGGAGATCGCCAAGCGGGCCGGCGCCAAGCGGGCGATGATGCTTTCGGTCAGCGCTCCGTTTCATTGCAGCCTGATGGCTCCGGCGGCGGAGGTGATGGCGGAGGCCCTAGCGGCGGTCATGGTCTCCGAGCCGGCCGTCCCGCTGGTGAGCAACGTCGCCGCCGAGCCTGTGACCGATCCCGACACCATTCGGGCGCAACTCGTCGAGCAGGTGACCAGCATGGTGCGCTGGCGCGAGAGCGTCACCCAGATCAAGAAGGAGGGCGCGGACGGCTTGATCGAACTCGGCGCCGGCAAGGTGCTGATCGGACTGGCGAAGCGCATCGAGCCTGAGCTTTCGTTGGTCGCCCTGTTGGCGCCGAGCGATATAGAAGCGTTCCTGAAGGAACTCTGAGCAGCCCGGATGAAGCGGAGCGCAATCCGGGAAGTGCTCGGTTGATACACAGAGAAGAGGGGAATCGATGTTCGATCTGACCGGCAAGACGGCGTTGGTGACCGGCGCTTCGGGCGGGATCGGCGGTGCTATCGCCGAGGCGTTGCACGGGCAAGGGGCGGCGGTGGTTTTGGCCGGGCGCCGGGCCGACGCCCTCGAATCCCTGGCGAAGAAGCTGGGCGAGCGGGTCCATGTCGTCGTTGGCGGGCTCGACGATGCCGACGCGGTCGCCGCGGTCGCTGCCGAAGCGGAAAAGGCGACCGGTGCCATCGACATCCTGGTCAACAATGCCGGGCTGACCCGGGACGGTCTCGCCCTCCGCATGAAGGACGAAGACTGGCAGACGGTCCTGGACGTGAATTTGACCGCGTCTTTCCGCCTGTCGCGCGCCTGTCTCAAGGGCATGATGAAGCGGCGCTGGGGCCGGATCATCAACATCACCTCGATCGTCGGAGTGACCGGCAATCCCGGGCAGGCGAACTACGCGGCCTCGAAGGCAGGCCTGATCGGCATGAGCAAGTCGCTGGCCGCCGAAGTGGCGACGCGCGGAATCACCGTCAATTGCGTGGCGCCGGGCTTCATCGCGACGGCGATGACCGACGTCCTGGACGAGGGACAGCGCGACCGTCTGCTGTCGGCGATCCCCGCCGGACGCCTCGGTGGCGGTGAGGATATCGCCGCCGCCGCGGTCTATCTGGCGGCCGACGAAGCCGCCTATGTCACCGGCCAGACCCTCCATGTGAATGGCGGGATGGCTATGATCTGAGCCGGTGCCGGAGAGGGCGGGTGTTGCTAGCCAAGGGCGGAGAACTATGTTAGTAGCGCGATTTCCGGGGCTGGCGGCGTCCTCGCCGATCGGGTGGACTGCAGCCGGAACATATTGACGCAAAGCCGCCGGCCACGAGCCGGCTATTCATTTTCAGGGAAGGTCGGGAAAGAGCCATGAGCGATACCGCCGAGCGCGTAAAGAAGATCGTCGTCGAGCATCTGGGAGTCGAGGAGTCCAAGGTCACGGACAGCGCCAGCTTCATCGACGATCTTGGTGCCGACAGCCTCGACACCGTCGAGCTCGTCATGGCGTTCGAAGAGGAATTCGGGTGCGAGATTCCGGACGATGCGGCCGAGAAGATCGTCACCGTGAAGGACGCGGTCACCTATATCGACCAGCAGCAGCAGTGAGCGAGGCCGGCGGTCGATCCGCCGGTCCCGAGCTTTCATCATGATGATTTCCGACGAAAGGCGACTCTCCCGATGAGACGCGTCGTCGTTACTGGCCTCGGCATGGTCTCGCCGCTCGCCTGTGGCGTCGCCCCCACCTGGGAGCGGCTGTTGAAGGGCGAGTCGGGCATCAAGCCGATCGAGCATTTCGACGCCAGCGACCTGCCGGCGCGTATTGCCGGCACCGTTCCGCGGGGCGATGCACCGGATGCGTTCCGTCCCGACGAGTGGATGGAGCCCAAGGATCAGCGCAAGGTCGACACGTTCATCATCTATGCGATGGCGGCGGCGACCCAGGCCCTCCACGATGCCGACTGGCTGCCGGAGGCCGAAGAAGACCGTATCCGCTCCGGTGTGATGATCGGATCGGGAATCGGCGGTCTTCCGGGCATCGAGCAGACGGCGATCCTGCTTCATGAGAAGGGGCCGCGCCGTGTGAGCCCGTTCTTCATCCCGTCCTGTCTGATCAACCTCGCCTCCGGGCAGGTCTCGATCAAATACGGGCTCAAGGGACCGAACCACGCGGTCGTCACCGCCTGCTCCACAGGGGCGCACGCCATCGGCGATGCCACGCGCCTGATCCAGTGGGAAGATGCCGACGTGATGGTGGCGGGCGGCTCGGAGGCGGCGATCAGCCGTCTGGGCATGGCCGGGTTTGCTGCCGCGCGCGCCCTTTCCACCGGCTTCAACGATACGCCCCACCGGGCCTCGCGACCTTGGGACAAGCAGCGCGACGGCTTCGTCATGGGCGAGGGCGCGGGCTGCGTGGTGCTGGAAGAGCTTGAGCACGCCAAGCGCCGCGGCGCCAAAATCTATGCGGAAGTGTTGGGCTATGGCCTTTCGGGTGACGCCTACCACGTGACTGCGCCGACGCCCGATGGCGACGGCGGGTTCCGGGCGATGACGGCGGCGCTGAAGCGGGCTGGCTTCGAACCCGGCGATATCGATTATATCAATGCGCACGGGACCTCGACTCCGCTCGGTGACGAGATCGAGCTGGGGGCGGTGAAACGCCTGTTCGGCGATGCCGCCTATGACCTGTCGATGTCGTCGACCAAGTCATCGGTCGGCCATCTGCTCGGCGCGGCAGGTGCGGTGGAGGCGATCTTCTCGATCCTGGCCGTGCAGAACGACATCGTTCCGCCGACGATCAATCTCGACGATCCTTCCGACGGGTGTGGCGACATGGATCTCGTGCCCTATGAGGCCAAGAAGCGGACCGTGCGCCGCGCCCTGTCGAACTCCTTCGGCTTCGGCGGCACCAACGCCTCGCTGATCTTCGGCAAGGTCGAGTAGAAAGCGGACGCCCTTCGCGCGATGTGGCGCGTCTTTCTGCGGATCGTCGCCGCACTCGCCCTGCTGCTGGTCCTGGCGGCAGGGGCGGGCGCCTGGTTCACCTACCGGTTCATTTCCCCGGGGCCGCTTGAGGCCGAAGCCACCGTCGTGCTGCCGCACGGTACGGGGCTGCGCGGGATCGCCGACCGTCTGGCGGAAGCCGGGGTGATCGAGGATCCCAAGCTGTTCCTGATCGGCGTCCGGGCCTTCGGCCGCGACCAGACCCTCAAGGCAGGCGAGTACCGGTTCGAACCGGGGATGAGCGGACGCGCGGTGATGGACCACATCATCAGCGGTGCGACCGTGGTCCGAAAGCTCACGATTCCCGAAGGATTGACCGTCCAGGAAGTGCTGGCGCTGGTCGATGGCGCCGAGGCGCTGGACGGCGATATCGAGACCGTTCCCGAAGAGGGGCGGCTGCTGCCCGAGACCTACCACTACTCCTGGGGGGACAGCCGAGAGCAGCTTGTCGAGCGCATGCGGGCGGCCATGGACGAGACATTGTCGGCCCTGTGGGAGGGACGGGCCGCCGACCTGCCGCTGGAGACGCCGGAAGAGGCATTGACCCTCGCCTCCATCGTCGAAAAGGAGACCGCTCTGCCGGAGGAACGCCCGCGCGTCGCGGCGGTGTTCCTGAACCGGCTGAAGCGGGGCATGCGGCTTCAGTCGGACCCGACCGTCATCTACGGGCTGACCAATGGCGACGGTCCTCTCGACCGATCGCTCACCCGCACCGATCTCGAAACGGAGACGCCCTATAACACTTATGCCATTGCCGGCCTGCCGCCGCATCCGATCGCCAATCCTGGCAAGACGGCGATCAGCGCAGTGCTGAACCCGATCGAAAGCAACGAACTCTATTTCGTCGCCGACGGGACCGGCGGCCACGCTTTCGCCAGCAGCCTGAAGGAGCACAACCGCAACGTCGCGAAATGGCGGAAGGTCCAGCGGGAGCGGGCGAAAGCCGAATCGCAAGAGTAGCGGTTTGGAGGCGGGGTCGAGAGGGCATCCTCGATCGTCCGCTCTGGTGGTGGTCCGCTAGGTTGGATCATTCCGAGGGGAGCTCCGCGACGCGACGCCCCTGCAAGCCGTCATCAATCAGCTTCCCGAGAAAGCTGGCGAACGGCAGGATGTCCTGGCCAGCGCTGGCGTATTCCAGCGCCGCCATGTAGGCATCCCGTTGCCCGAGAGGCACAACGGTCCACGGATATCCGCTGGCGGCCAGCATGACGTTCATCAAGAAGCGGCCCATCCGGCCGTTCCCGTCCGTGTAGGGATGGATGTAGACGAAAATGAAGTGGCCAAGGACAACCCGCGCCGCCGTTTCTATTTCGTTCGTCAACATCTCGAAGAAGACCGGCATGGCGTCACGCACCGAATCCGGGCTCGGCGGTAAATGCATGGAGCGCCGAACGAAGACTGGGCCGTTGCGATAGCCGGCGAGGTCGGCCGGTCGGAGCAGGCCGGCCGTAACGCTCGGCGCGAACATCTCCCGATACCAATCTCCGTGATCATGATCGGCAACACGTCCGGGATTGTTGCCGTCCAGCACCTTGCGCAGGCTGTCCTTGACGGCCTGAAAGGCCTGCCAATAACCACGCGCCACGAGCGCATTGCGGTGCTCGCGATCATGCTCATTCGCATCGGGATCCCAGTTGCCACGGCGAACACGATCGATCAGCTCCGGACTGACCCTATATCCTTCGATCGAGAGTGAGTGGTAGGCGTCGGTGACGTACACGTCCTCCACCTGCCGAAGGTAGACGTCCATGTCATTGGGGTGCGCCGGCGGCGGGGGAATCATTTCGAGGACCGGCTCGCGCATCTGCTGCCACATGAGCCGGATGCGCCCCGCGAAGGGCGAAATCTCGCACTGTGGCAGTATGAGAGGAATTTGGCGGACGAACGGATCCCGTTCCCGGACCGTGTATCCCGCGGCGCGCATGGTTTTAAGAATGTCGTCGGCGATGCGCGTGCGTCCTATGTTGCGGAACGAGCCGGCCAGACGGCCGGCGATCACGCTATGACCACCTTCGAGAAGCAGCGTCAGGACTTCCGAGCCATCCCGGACCAGCGTGAGCGCCGTGCGGGCATCGATCGGCTGGTTTTCGAAGAAGGCTGGGCCGCTCGCGACAAGCGCAGCCGGCAGGGAGAACAGCCGCAGCCCGCCGATTTGGACGACATTGGTGGCCGTGGGCAGAGCGGCACGCACTTCGAGCAATGAGGTGTCGAAGGGAAGCGGCGTAGGTTTGTTTCTCGCCTTGGATGCGCGGACGAGGAGTTGCCGGGGAACGGTGTGGTTGCCGGCATGCAGGGAGAGCGATTGTTCCGGCGACAGACACCAAGCGTCGCTGAAGCGCGTATCCAGATAGGCGGCGCAGAAGGACCAGAAAGACGCATACCAAGCGGTGCTCTCGCCTGCAGGCTCGTCAGGACGGGCGGGGATGTACCAGCCCTTCATGACGTCTTGCAGGAATCCGTTCTTGAGCAGCCGCTCACGATGGACTCGCGGCAGATCGGCGGAACGAATGGCTATAATGCCTTTGTCCTGGAGGCGTTTCAGGATCTCGAGGGAGGCGGCGAGCTTTTCAGGCGGTCGGGCCATGGGCCGGTCCGTGCGTTAGCTCATCGCTCTGTTTTGTTGTTAGCTTATTATGCATGGCATATATTAGCTTTTCAGGGTGAATTAATTTTAGTTTATTCTGCTGATCAAGCATTAGCTTATTTTACGGATTTTTGGACCAACCCTTCGACGAGGCGCGGCGGCAGCAGGTCGAGGCCGCGTAGGGCGAGCGCCATCGGCCGCGGAAAGGCGACGAGCGGTGGCGATTTTCGCAGCCGGCGCTGGATGATAGCCGCGGCACGGTCGGCATCCATCAGGAAGGGCATCGGGAAGCCGGCATCGGCGGTCATGTCGGTGCGGATGAAGCCGGGACATACGACGGTTACGCCTACGCCCAGCGGCACCAGCTCGGCGCGGAGTGCCTGACCGTAGCGGTGAACGGCGGCCTTGCTCGCGCAATAGGCACCGACGCCGGCGAAGCCGCAGAGTCCTGCCAGCGAGCCGATGATGGCGATCTGCCCGCGCCGGCGCTCGCGCATGGCGTGGGCGGCGGGTTTCACCGTGTTGAGGACCCCGCCGACATTGATGGCGAAGATGACGTCGTCGGCATCCGCCCCGCTTCCAGCCGTTCCGTGGGAGACCCCGGCATTGGCGATAACGAGGTCCAGGGGCGATGCGGCATCCGCCGCCGCGATCCAGTCGGCCATGGCCGGAGCGTCGGTCACGTCAATGCGGGCGGTGGCGCAGACTGCACCTCGGTCGGTGCAGGCGCGGGCGACCGAGGCGAGTCTCTCGGCATTTCGTCCGCCGAGCGCCAGATGCCTGCCGGGCGCCGCATAGGCAAGGGCCAGGGCAGCGCCGAGTCCGCGACTCGCACCGGTGATCAGAATGTGGCGGGGATCGGTTACCGGCATGCGCCGGAAGCTTGTTGCCCCTGAGGCTCGCCGTCTATAGTGCGCCCGCCCAGCGCCCGTTCGTACCCTGTCACCACAGGGGCGGGCCGCACCGAAAAGCAGGACTTCATGGCCGTCGCAAGCATGACCGGCTTCGCCAGGGTAGAGGGTCACGATAGTGACGCCACCTGGACGTGGGAAATCAAGAGCGTCAACGCGCGCAACCTCGATGTCCGCTGTCGGGTCCCACCCGGCTACGACGCTCTCGACAGCGAGGTGCGGCGGCGGGCGCCCGAACATCTGAAGCGCGGCAATATCACCGCCAACCTGCAGGTCACCCGGCATGCCGGCGCGGCGATGCCGCGGGTGAACCGCGATGCGCTGGCGGCGATCATGGCGGCGATGAAGGAGCTGGACGGCGACTTCGCGCCGCCGCGTCTCGACGGCCTGCTGCGGTTGCCCGGCGTTCTGGAGACGCCGGAAGAGGATCCGGACGCAGCCCGCGAGCGCGAGAAGCTGCTGGCGGCCGATCTGAAGCGATGCCTCGAATCGCTGGTCGCGGCGCGTCTCGACGAGGGCGCGCGTCTGAAGCAGATCCTTGCCGGCGAGTTGGATCGGATCAGCGAACTGACGGCCGAGGCGGCGGCGTCTCCGGCGCTGCAACCGGAAGCGATGCGGGCGCGATTGACCCAGCAGCTCTCCCTGCTGCTTGGCGCCGATACGCCCCTGCCGGAGGAGCGCATCGCCCAGGAGGTCGCCTTGCTGCTGACCAAGGCCGATGTCCGCGAGGAGATCGACCGTCTGAACGCACATATTCAGGCGGCGCGGACGTTGCTCGACGAAGGCGGCCCGATCGGGCGCCGACTCGATTTCCTGTGCCAGGAGTTCAACCGGGAATCGAACACGCTGTGCTCGAAGTCGTCGGACGTCGCTCTGACCCGTATCGGCTTGGCATTGAAAGCAACCATCGAGCAGATGCGCGAACAGGTTCAGAATGTCGAGTGAGAGCGGATTGCCGCCGATGAGTCCTGCCGATATCCGCCGCCGTGGCGTCATGCTGGTGCTGTCGTCGCCTTCGGGTGCCGGCAAGAGCTCGATCGCCCGGCGCCTGTTAAAGGAAGACAACAACCTGTGGATGTCGGTGTCGGTGACGACCCGGCCGCCGCGACCCGGCGAGGTCGAGGGCAAGGACTATTTCTTCGTCGACGACGCGCGGTATACCGGCATGGTGGCGGAGAACGAGCTGCTCGAGCATGCGACCGTGTTCGGCTATAGCTATGGGACGCCTCGGAAACCTGTCGACGATTCCTTGAATGCCGGTCGGGACGTGCTGTTCGACGTCGACTGGCAGGGCGCGCAGCAGCTGTCCCAGAGCGCGCCCAACGCCCACCCGGTGACCGTCTTCCTGCTGCCGCCGTCGATGGCGGAACTGCATGAGCGGCTGAAACGCCGGGCGCAGGATTCGGCAGAGGTCGTGGCTCGGCGGATGGCCCGTGCCGCGAACGAGATCAGCCATTGGGCCGAATACGACTACGTCCTGGTGAACGACGATCTCGACGCTTGCGTCGACAAGGTCCGCGCCATTCTCCGGGTCGAACGGATGCGGCGCTTCTATCAGGTCGGTCTCAGCGAGTACGTGTCGCGTCTGCTGGCGGTGTAACCGACCGTGCGGCATAGGCGCGGGCCAGCCTGCAATATTGCGGGATCGTCAAGGTTTCCGCGCGGGCTGTGGGCTCGATCCCGGCATCGGCGATCAGGGCATCGGTGTCGATGCCGAGGCTGCGGAGACTGGCGCGGAGCATTTTGCGCCGCTGCCCGAAGGCGGCGGCCGTCACTCTTTCCAAAGCCTGCTGATCGACCGCCTCGGGCTCCGCTCGCGGCACCAGACGCACCACCGTCGATGTGATCTTCGGCGGCGGCACGAAGGCGCGCGGCGGAATGTCGAACAGGCAGTCGGTTTCGCAGGCCCATTGCGCGAGAACCGAAAGCCGCCCGTACTCGCCCGATCCGGGCGCTGCGGCGATACGCTGGGCGACTTCCTTCTGGAACATCAGTGTCATGCTGGCGAAGCGCCGGGCATGACCGAGCCATCCGACCAGCAGCGGCGTCGCGACGTTGTAGGGCAGGTTGGCGACGATCTTGATCGCGCCTTCGATATGGTCGGCGGGATCGACCTCTCGCGCATCGCCCTCGACGAGGGTCAGCTTCCCCGGCCATTGCACCGCGAGCTCGGCGAGGGCGGCGCAGCAGCGGGGATCGCGCTCGACCGCGACGACCGTCGCGCCCGCTTCCAGGAGCGCGCGGGTCAGGCCGCCCGGTCCCGGCCCGACCTCGAACACCGTGACGTTATCGAAGGGTGCCGCGGCGCGGGCGATGCGCCGGGTCAGGTTGAGGTCGAGAAGGAAATTCTGGCCGAGGCCTTTCTTCGCCCACAGGCCATGCCGGGCGATGACCGCGCGCAGCGGCTCGTTGACCGGCCCCGCGCCGGGCGGGTCATCCATCCCCGAGAACGGCATGACGGTGTGCGGCCATATCCGCCGCCATCGCCAGCGACGCGACGAAACTCGCCTCGTTGGCCTTGCCGGTGCCGGCGATGGCGAAACCGGTACCGTGATCGGGCGAGGTGCGGATGAAGGGGAGACCCAGCGTGACGTTGACGCCGCCCCAGAAATCCAGCGTCTTCAACGGGATCAACGCCTGGTCGTGATACATGCAGAGGACGACGTCGGCATCGGCGCGGGCCGCCGGGTGGAACAGGGAGTCGGCCGGATAGGGGCCTGATGCCGCGATCCCCTCCGCCTTCAGTTGCGCGACGGCGGGGGCGATGATGTCGATCTCCTCCCGTCCGATTGCCCCTTCTTCGCCGGCATGAGGGTTGAGCCCGGCAACGGCGAGGCGGGGCCTCTCAATGCCGAAATTGAGCCGCAGGTCACGGTCGGCGATGCGCCCGCAGGCGATGATCGTCTCCGTGCTCAGTGCATTGGCAACGGCGCGGAACGGCAGGTGGACCGTCACCGGGATCACTCGGAGCTCGGGGCAGGCAAGCATCATGACGGGCGGTTCCCCGGTCCCGGCGAGAGCCGCGAGGAACTCGGTATGGCCCGGATGGGTAAAGCCCGCCTCGTAGAGGACGCGCTTGTGGATCGGATTGGTGACGACGGCGGATGCCGCCCCGTCCCGCACCAGTTCGACCGCGCGCTCGATGGCGCCGATGACCGCGCGCCCGTTCTCGGTGCTCGGGTGGCCGGGTTCGGGATGAACGGGCACGCTGTGCGACAGGACCGGCAGAGCGTTGTCGAACCGGACCGTCGCGTCCGTCGGCCCCTCGATCGCAGCGACCGGAATGTCCCAGCCCAGACGGTCTGCGCATCGTCGGACCCGGTCGGGATCGTCGATGAGGAAGAAGGCCGGTGTTCCCGATTCTCTGTTCCGCCAAGCCTTCAGGGTGACTTCGGTACCGATGCCCGCCGGCTCGCCCATGGTGACGGCCAGGGGCGAACGCGATCGCCAGTCCTCCGGCTCAGACGCGGACATCGATGAAGGCGGCTTGCCGCAGGTCGCGGAGCAGCCGCCTAGCGAGCATTTCCAGGCGTTCGTCCTCGATCTGCCGCGCGATCTTGGCGCGCTCCTCCGCGACCGCATCGGGTTGATCGCGCTCGCAGACGATGAGGACATGTACGCCGCGTTCGGTGCGGATCGGTTGGCTCGGGGTACCTACGTCGAGCCCGTCGATCGCGGTGCGGAACTCGGACGGCAGGTCCTTGACCGCGATCTTTCCCAAGGGTCCGGACAGGGGAGATTCGAGGTCGTCGATGACCTGGTTGAACTGGTCGCAGCTCGTAACCGACCGGGAAATTTCGCTGGCGCGTTCGCGCTGCGCCGCCCATTCGCTGTCGGGAGCGTCGGGCGCGACTGCGAGCAGGATCTGAGTCAGGTCGACGGAGCCTTCATCGGCTTCCTCGACGATTCGACGCCGTTCGCGAAGCTGAACGATGCTGAACCCGTCCAGGGTTCTGATCGGATCGGAAACGGTGTCGACCTGCATGCCGGTCAAGGTCGAGCGAAAGACGGGACTGAGGTCGCCGCCCCTTACCCAACCGAGATTGCCGCCGTCCGCCGCCGTCGACCCTTCGGAGAACTGCCGTGCCACGGCGGCGAAATCGGCGCCGGAGCGAAGCTGGGTGACGATCCGTTCGGCGTTGGTGCGAACCGATGCTTCGTCCGACGGTCCGTCGACGCGCAGGGCGATCTCGGACACCAGGAACTCCGTTTCGCCGTCGCTGTTCTCCGACGCCGCCATCTTCTCGTCGATCTCTTCCTCGGTGACGTTGATGGACGGGCGCAACCGTTGGTTCAGTATCTTCGCCCAGGCGATTTCCCCCTGGATCTGGGACTCGAGCGCCGAGCGCTTGATGTTGCGGGCGGCAAGGAAGTCGTCGATCTGGCTGGGGGCGATGTTGTTCTGGTTGGCGATCGTCTCCATCGCCCTCTCGACCTCCGACTGAGTCGGCGGGACGCCTTGGCGCTGCGCTTCCTGGATCTTCAGCTTGTCGTCGATGAGGTTGCGCAGCACCTGAGGCGCCATGTTGCGGCGGACCTCCTGCGTGTCGTTCAGACCGCCGGCGGTGATCGCGAGATCGATCCGCGTGGCCAGGTCGTAGACGGAGATGACGTCGCTGTTAACGATCGCAGCGATTCGCTGGACGTCCTGGGCCTGGGCCTGGGCCTGGGCGGCCCCGGTCAATGCCAGGGCGATCACTAATGCGAGGAAACGTCTCATTTTCTCACCGGAGGGGGAGCATTCGTTCGAGAGATAGGGGCAACGGCGCAGCCGCGCAACGACCGCGTCTCAGCCAAGGTTGGCGAGCTGCAGTTGAAGGATGAAGGAGGTGCTGGGCTCCAGGCCGACATCCCGGAAAAAATCGCGCTGGAAGCGGCCGATGATCTGAACGCATTCGTCGTGATAGATCACGCTGGCACCGGTCAGAAGCGTGCCGCCGCCGGAATTGAGGTCGCGCCGCAGCCGGCCGCTTACCGCCCAGTGATCGGTGACGTCGAACCGCCCGTAGACGAACACCTCTTCGATATTCTGCGGCGTGGCCGTGGTCGGCGTGTCGCTGATCGAGATGTAATCGGTCGAGAGTTGGAAGCGCCAGTAGTTCAGAGCTGCCCGCAAGGCGGTTCTCTGCACCGAGAAGTCGTCCGAATCGAGTCGGGTCCGGTAGGACAGATCGACAAACGGCAGCAGGTACAGGTCGATCCGCCCGACATAGTCCGAGAAGTGACCGGTGAGACCCGATCCGTTCTCGAAAATATTGTTGCTCTCTTCCCGGTAACTCTGGCCGAGGAGCACACTGGCCAAGGGGCCGTCGGCGCCGTAGATGCTGGTCTTCAGGCCATAGTTGACGCGGACTCCCGTTTCCACGCGGTCGAGGCCAGGAAAGCGGTTGGCGCTGAACAGGTTGGTGTCGTCGAGTTCCAGGTCGACGCTGTCCTCGTTCGGAATTTCGTCCGGATTCTTGTTGTTGGGCGATGCGATGAACTGAACGATCGGCTCGATGACTTCGCTGTAGCGGCCGTCGTGGCGCACCAGTGGATGTCGCCAGTCGAGAACGACTTGAGGCACGAACCGTCCCGTCGTGCCTTCCAGCCGCGGACCGTTGGGCAGGTTCGGGTCTATGACGTCGGCGACGTCATAGACGTCTCCACGGACGCTGGCGTTGATGGTGAGCCGGCTGCCCCATGTGCTCTCCAAGGTGCGAACCCAGCCGCCGGTAATCGACAGCCGCTTGCTGTCCGCACCGAAATCGCGGGTCAGAACCATCGCGTTGGCATCGAAGGTCAGCCGCCCACCCAGGGTTGTCGGCTCTCCGATCCAGTTATAGCTGGCGAAAGGCGTAACCAGCGGAATCGTGTCCGGGTTCTCCAGGGGGTCGAGGCTCTGGAAGGCGAACCCGCTGATCTCGGTGTAGCTTCCCTCATCGAAACGTTCGGCGAAGGCGTGCGAGGTCAGCGTGTTCTCGCCTCGGCGGAAGCCGTACTGGCTGAGATAGGTGGCGTCGCTCGCGCGTTCCGCGTCGGCCCCCAGCGTCCATTTTTCACTGAGGTCCTGGCGGGCATGAAGCTCGACATGGCCGCGGACCCGCGACGACACGTCCTGGTCGATCCGTTCGCGCGGCGAATGGGTCGCGCTGGCGCGGAAGGTGAGTTCGCCGCGCTGGGTCGCCTGGCGATATTCGCCGGTCAGGATGACCCCTTCCTCGGTCGAGAAGATCGGGGCGAAGGTCGCATCGCGGTTGGGGGCGATGTTGAAGAAGAACGGTACCTGCACCGAGCTGCCGAGAAAGCTCGACGATCCGAACACCGGGCCAAGGAAGCCGGTCTTGCGCTTGACCGACGGGTCGGGGTGACTGAAGTAGGGAAGCCAGGCGACCGGCACGCCGAACACCTCGAACAAGGCGTCGACATAAGCGATCTCCTTGTCGTTCTGGTCGTGGACGACCTTGACCGCCTTGATCTGCCATAACGGCGCTCGGCTGGGATCGTCCGCGCACAGATCGCAAGGTGAATAGACCGCCTTGCTGAGCTCGGTGATGCCGTTACCGTACCGGCGGGCGCCGTTGGCAGCGAGGCGCGAACGGTCGGCGAGCAGCATGCGGATGCTCTTGATCGCGCCGCGGCGGAGATCGCCGCTCAGCTCGACATAGTCGGCGAACAGAACGTTGCCGTCGTCCTCGACCAGCGAGACGTTGCCGCTGGCGGTGACGAAGTCCTGAGCCTGGTTGTAGGTCAGGGAGTCGGCGAGCAGGATGCGGTCACCGTAGGACAGCTCGACATGTCCCTTGGCGACGGCGATATCCAGCTGCTGGTCATAGGTCATCTCGTCCGCGGACAGAAGGACCGGCAGATCGCTGTCTTGAGCCGAGGCGACGCCCTTGACGCAGTAAAGCGCCAGAAGGGCGAGCATGAGAAGTCGAGCGAACGCCCTCATCCTTCCTCGAAGTGAAGCAGGGTGCCGAGGCCGAGCAGGATGGTGACCGCACTCGGCGACCAGGCGGCGAGTTCCACCGGAATGCGCCCGGAAAGGCCAAGCGCCACGACCACGTCGGAGAAGAAATAGAGGACGAATCCGGCCAGAAGTCCGCCGGTGAACAGGAGGCCGGTACCGCCGCGACGAGGAAGGCGCAGTGAAAAAGCCGCCGCGACCAACAGTGCCCCGCACAGAAGGAAGGGCGCCGCGAGCAGGTTGTAGAAATGGACCTCATGCTGGAGGGCGGAAAAGCCAGCCGCCTTGAGCGTGCGGATGAACCCCGGAAGCGCCCAGAAGGACAGCGTCGACGGCTCGGCGAAGCTCTCCTGAATGCGGCTGACGGTCAGGTCGGTGGTCAGGCGGTAGCTGTCGACGCGCTGGGCGGGATTGTCCGGCGCGGTGACCAGTGCGTCGTGAAGCAGCCAGTAGCCCTGTTCGAGCTGGGCGCTCTCGGCGTCGATGCGGCGAATGAACCGGTCCGACTGGTCGAACATGAAGATGATCACGTTCTCCAGCGCGAGCTCGGGCTGAGCGACCCGGGTTGCGTGGACCACGGACTCGCCGCCGTCGTCCACCTGCCGGAGCCATAGGCCGCTGGTGAGGATGGCGAGTTCGCCCGAAGTCTCGGTGATGTATTTGGCATCCATCTGCTCGTAGCGCGATAGCATCGCGGCGGCCAGCGGATTGAACACCGTTGTCGTGACCACGCCGATGCCGGCGGCGAGGAGAAGGCCCGGGAACAGGAATTGCCACACCGAAACGCCGGCCGAGCGCACCACGGCCAGTTCGCTGCTCCGTGTCAGCCGCGACAGAGCGAGCATCACGCCGACCAGCACCGCGAACGGCAGCACGCGCTGCATCAGGTAGGGCGCGTGCAGAAACAGCATCTGAATCAGCACGATCAGCCCCGCATGCTCTTTCCCGGCCGCGCGGCGGGCGAGTTCGACGAAGTCGACCACCATGGTCAGGGCGAGGAGGGCGAACATCACCAACCCCGTGGCCATCAGGAATTCACGACCGATGTAGACCGACAATGTGGTCGAGATACGCATCGCTCTTCGATCAGCCGGCTTCTGTGAGCGGCGGCGCGGGACGGGGAAGCAACGTTTTCCGCTCGCTCGTCAACACGTAGAATCCGCCGGCAATGACGGCCGCGATCAACAGGTAGAGCAGAATCGCTGCAGCCGGGACCCGAACCATCAGGCTGACCAACGCCAGGCCGACCGCCTGGACCAGCACGGCAATGCCGATCGCGACGAGGATTCGGGCGCTGTGCCCGCGGCGGTTGGTTTCTCCGAACAGCAGCGCCGCGCAGGCTATGGCGGTGAACACGATGGCGTTGAGCGGGCCGACGATCCGCTGGTGGAACTCGGCCAAGAGTTCTCTGTTCTGACGCTCCTGAAGACCTTCTTCCGGGAACAGAAGCTCGCTCGGGTAACGTTCTTTCGCTTCTCGGGTGCGTGTGCCGCCGGCGGTGCCCGGCGACGAGAAATCGAAGCTGTAGCGATCGAAATAGAGCATCGACAGATTGCCCGCCTGCTTGTCGATCTCTTGCCGGTTGCCATTGAACAGCACGAAGCGCGGTCCTTCCTCCGTGTTCACCAGGGCGCCGCGCTCGGCCATCATCGTCGCCGGCCGGCTCGGGTCGCGCTCATCATGGACGAGGATGCCCCGCAATTCGCCGGAACTGCCGCGCTCGCGCACATAGACGGTCAAGCCGTCGATCGGCGTATTGAACACGCCCTCCTGGATCAGCACCGATGCATAGCTGTGGCGGATTTCGAACTGGAGGTCCTTGAAAGCACGAAAGCCGGTCGGCATCAGGAAGAGCGTGTTGGCATACCCGATGACGGTTATCACGGCGGCCAATGCCAGGGCGGGCGCGGCGATCTGCAGATTGCCGAGACCCGCTGCCCGCAGGACCACCAGTTCGCTGTCCACCGCCAGCCGATGGTAGGCGTAGAGCACGCCCGCAAGCACCGCGACCGGAAGGATCACGGTCAGGAGCGACGGCAGAAGCAGCACCGTCAGATAGAGGAAAACCCCGACCGAAAGCCCCTTGTTGATGATCAGGTCGATGAAACGCAGCGATTGCGTCAGCCAGATGATGGCCGTGAAGCTGGCGCCGATCACGAGCGAGGGGCCAGCAACTTGCCGGAGGAGATATCGGAAATAATTCGGCATTGAGCCCCGCAGCGGCGTGCGGACCCTACGGCCCCGCCGCGCGCAGCTTAAACAAAATGTTTTCTTCGCCGCAACACGCGCTAAAGTCCCGGCGCCCCCGGCGCGGTGGCGACAGTGGGAAGACATTCGCCGCCATCGGTACCGAATACGGGACGAAGCCCCAAGAGGAGCACGATGAATATCACCTTCGCCAAGCTCAGCCTGCCTTCATCCGGAACGATCGTCGTCGGCGTGATGGAGGGGAGATCTCTCTCGCCAAGCGCTCAGGAAATCGACGCGAAAACCGGCGGCGCGCTGGCGCGGGCGATGGGGGCTGACCGGTTCAGGGGCAAACGCGGCGAGTTTCTGTCGGTGCTGGCGCCGTCGGGGATCGACGCCGGCCGGGTGCTTCTGGCGGGGCTGGGCAAGGCCAAGGAAATCGACATCGCAGGGCTTGAAGGGCTCGGCGGCGCGATCGTCGCCCAATTGAACGCGGCCGGCGAGACCCAGGCGTCGGTCATGGTCGACGACATCAAGGGGGCCAAGCCGTCCGGCGCCAAGATGGCGGCCGCGGTCGCCTTCGGCGCGAGGCTCCGCGCCTATCGCTTCGACAAATACCGCACCAAGGAAAAGCCCGAGGAACGGCCGACGATGAAGAAGCTGGCCGTCCTCGTCGACGGTCCGAGCAAGGCCAAGGACAAGTACGCCGAATGCGAGAAAATCGCCGACGGCGTGTTCTTCACCCGCGACCTCGTCTCCGAGCCCGCCAACATTCTTTATCCGGAAACGCTGGCTGCCGAAGCCGAGACGCTTCGCGCACTCGGGGTCGAGGTCGAGGTGCTGGGCGTTCCTGAGATGAAGAAGCTCGGCATGGGTGCGCTGCTCGGTGTCGGGCAGGGCAGTGTCCGTGAGTCGCGCCTGATCGTCATGCGCTGGAACGGTGCGGCGAAGGCGGACGAGACCCCGGTGGCCTTCGTCGGCAAGGGGGTTACCTTCGATACCGGCGGCATCTCGATCAAGCCGTCCGCCGGCATGGAAGACATGAAGTGGGACATGGGCGGCTCGGGCGTTGTGCTGGGCCTGATGAAAGCCCTGGCCGGCCGCAAGGCGAAGGCCAACGTGGTCGGCGTGGTCGGCGCTGTCGAGAACATGCCGTCCGGTAGCGCCCAGCGCCCCGGCGACGTGGTGACGACGATGTCGGGCCAGACCATCGAGGTCATCAACACCGATGCCGAAGGGCGCCTCGTCCTCGCCGATGCGCTGTGGTACACGCAGGACCGCTTCAAGCCCAAATTCATGATCAACTTGGCGACCCTCACGGGTGCGATCATCGTTTCGCTCGGCAGCGAGCGGGCCGGCATGTTCTGCAACAACGACCAGCTTTCCGACCGGTTGATGAAAGCGGGCGACGAAGTGGGCGAAAAGCTGTGGCCGATGCCGATCGACGAGGCCTACGACGCCGATATCGCCAGTGACATCGCCGACATGAAGAACGTCGGCGCCGGCCGCGGCGCGGGCAGCATCGCCGGCGCCAAGCTTTTGGAGCGCTTCGTGAACAAGCTGCCCTGGGCGCATCTCGACATCGCCGGCGTCACTTGGTCGAAGAAGGACAAGAACACGGTGCCCAAGGGCGCGACGGCGTTTGGCGTGCGGCTGCTCGACCGGCTGGTCGCCACTCATTACGAAAGCTAAGGGGACCGGCAGGGGGCGCCGCGGCGGCGAACGGCGCACCTCCCGAAGGCAGACGCCGGCCGTCGATCCGCGGCCGCTCGTCGTCGATATCCGGTCGATCGGCGCCGGCGGTGACGGAGTAGCCGACGACGATGGCCGGCCCGTCTACGTACCCTACACGGTTCCCGGCGATCGGGTGGAAGTCCGCCCGGTCGCGTCGGTCGCCGGGGGCGTTCGTGCCGATATTCTGTCCTTCGAAGCGGAAGGGCCGCATCGCGTGCCGCCGCCCTGTCGGCATTTCGGCACCTGCGGGGGCTGCGCGCTCCAGCATCTCGATGACACTGTCTATGTGGACTGGAAACGCGGCCGTGTGGTCGAGGCTTTGGCGCGCCAGGGGCTGGGAGAGGTTCCGGTCGGTGCCGTGGTGCGGTCGCCGGCGTCGGCGCGACGGCGCGCCACCTTCGCGGCGAGGCGGATCGGCCGCGACGTGGTTCTGGGTTTCAACGCCGCGAAGTCCCATCTGATCCTCGACCTCGCCGAATGCCCGGTTCTTCGCCCGGCGCTGGTGGCGCTGCTTCCTTCTCTTCGCGATCTTCTCCGCACCATGCTGGAAGCCATGGCGGCCGCTGATGTCGTCGTGACCGAGACGGCGGCCGGTGTCGATCTGGTCTTTGTCATGGGGCGTGAGGCGGGGCTGGACGACCGCGAGCGGCTGGCTGGCTGGGCAGCGGAAAACGATGTCGCCCGGGTGTCCTGGCAAGGAGCAGAGGACGTTGTCGAACCGATCGCCGCGCGACGCCCGGTCACCCTGTCCTGGGGTGGTGCCGACGTGGCGATTCCGGCCGGTGCCTTTCTCCAGGCGACGGCCGAGGGCGAGGCGGCGATCGTCGAACGGGTTCTGGCCGCTACCAGCGAGGCGGCACGGGTCGCCGACCTCTATGCCGGGTGCGGGACGATCGCCTTTCCGCTGGCCGCGTCCGCAAAGACGGTCCATGCGGTCGAAGGCGAGGCTGGTCTCGTCGCCGCCATCGAGCGGTCCGCCGGGGCTTTCTCCGGCCGCGTCTCGGCGGAGCAGCGGGACCTGGTCGCGCGGCCGCTGACGGTTCCCGAACTCCGCCGCTTCGATGCCGTCGTCTTCGATCCGCCCCGGGCGGGCGCGGCCCCGCAAGCGCGGATGCTGGCCGAGGCCGGTGTTCCGACCGTCGTCGGCGTGTCCTGCAATCCGGCAACTTTCGCGCGTGATGCGCGGACGCTGGTCGACAGCGGCTATCGCCTACGGGAGGTCACGCCCATCGACCAGTTCCTGTGGTCGCCACATGTCGAGCTGGTCGGCGTGTTTTCCCGAGACGGGAGCTAGGCGGGGAAGTCCGAGCCGCCCCCTCACCGACCCTCCCCCTCGCGGGAGAGGGGGCGAAGCGTCGAAGCCGGGCGATAGATAGCGGTCTCCCTCTCGCGGAGGGGGCGGGAAGGGGGGAAGCGGCCGCTTGAACGGTCAATCCGCTTGACCGCTACCGTCTGCCCGACAATCCTCTGCCGACTAGGGGAGGGAGCCAGACGATGTCGATGATCCCGGCCGGTCAGTTCAAGACCGACTATCGGAAGGACACGACGATCTTTCCGACGCCGATGTCGCGCAATGTCTGCATCGCGTCGGTGATCGCGCTGCTGTTCGCGCCGCTGGTGCTGGATGCCTACTACCTGAACCTGCTGATCCAGATCGGCTATTACGGCATCGCGGCGCTGGGACTGAACCTGCTGACGGGCTTCACCGGGCAGATATCGCTGGGTCACAGCGCGTTCTTCGGTTTCGGCGCCTTCGCTTCCGCCTGGATCAACAGCACTACCGGGATTCCCGTCTTCTTCTCGATCCCGCTCGCCGGGCTGATGACGACGGCGGTGGGGCTGATCGTCGGGGTGCCGGCGGCGCGCATCAAGGGCCTCTATCTCGCGATCGCCACCTTCGCCGCGCAGTTCATCCTTCAGGACTTCTTTGCCCGGGCAAGCTGGTTCTCGGGCGGGTCGGCCGGTGCACTCGCTAACCCGTTCGAGATCTTCGGCTGGGTGGCCGACACCGACGAGCGCTATTTCTACGTCGTCCTGGCCTATCTGGTGGTGATGTACCTGTTCGCGACGAACCTGTTGCGAACGCGCGACGGGCGGGCGTTCGTGGCGGTGCGCGACCACTACCTCTCCGCCGAGATCATGGGGATCAACCTCACCAAATACCGGATCCTCTCCTTCGGCGTCTCGGCGTTCTACGCCGGGATCGGCGGTGCCCTCTATGGCCACTATCTGGGCTTCGTCTCGGTGGAGGAATTCACCATCCTGCTGTCGATCACCTTCATCGGCATGATCATCATCGGCGGCATGGGGTCGGTCATGGGAACGCTGATGGGCGTCGCGTTCATGGTCCTGCTGCCCGAGCTGATGGAGGGGCTGGGCGGGATTCTCGCGGAGACGAATTGGTTCGGGGGCCGGGCGCTGGTGAGCAGTATCGCCTACATCAAGGAGGCTGCGATTGGTCTGGCCATTGTGCTATTCCTGATCTTCGAGCCTGACGGCCTGGCCCATCGCTGGCGGCAGATCAAGGCGTACTGGAAGCTCTATCCGTTCTCCTACTGACGACGGACGGGACGGGAGAAGCTCCAGAACAAGAACAACGCAGGAGGAAGCTTCATGAGAGCGACTGGCATCGGCGCGGTTGTCATCGGCCTCGCCCTTTCGGCATCGCTGTCCGCATCCGCGAAGGATATCTTCGTCGGCCATATCGCCGACTATACCGGGGCGACCTCGACGGTCGGCACCGTCTACGGCCAGGGCGTGTCCGACGCGCTGACCTGGATCGACGCCCATGGCGGCATCAACGGCAAGCCGATCAAGTTCGAGACCGTCGACTATTCCTACAAGGCGCCGCAGGCGATCTCGACCTACAAGTCGTGGAAGCGCGAGGACCCTGCAGCGATCCAGGGCTGGGGCACGGCGGATACCGAAGCCCTGGTGCAGTTCGTCGCCCGTGACGAGATCCCCTATTTCTCGGCCTCCTATTCGGGCCATCTGACCGACCCCACCGGACAGAACCCGGAGACCAAGGCGCCGGCGCCATACAATTTCTTCTACGGCCCGTCCTATTCCGACGGTTGCCGGGCGCTGGTGAAGTGGGCCGCGGACGACTGGAAGAACAAGGGCGGCGAGGGGCAGGCCAAATATGTCCACATGGGCGACAACCATCCCTATCCGAACGCGCCGAAGGCAGCGTGCGAGGCCTACGCCAAGGAATTGGGGATGGAGGTCCTGTCGCCGATCGTGTTCTCGCTGGCGCCGGGCGACTTCAAGGCCCAATGCCTGACGCTGAAGGATTCGGGCGCGAACTATGCCTTCCTCGCCAACACCGGCGGATCGGTTATCTCGCTTCTGAAGTCCTGCGCGACGGTGGGCGTCGACGTTCAGTTCCTCGCCAATGTCTGGGGCTATGACGGGAACGTGATGGACGCGGCCGGCGACGCGGCCGACGGTGTCGTCTGGGTGGTCGGTGCCGCCCCCTGGGGGTCCGACGTGCCCGGAATGGCGACGATCCGCGACATCTCCAAGGTATCAGACCCGACTGGCGAGCAGCCCCGTCGGCTCCACTACATGCGTGGCGTCTGCTCGGTGTTCTTCATGCGCGACGCCATGGTCTGGGCGGACGAGAACGGCGGCATCACCGGCCCGAATATCAAGGCGGCGATGGAGCAGATGACGGACCATGTCCCGGCCGAGCTGGAAGGCGTCTGCCTGCCGTCGGGCTGGACCCCGACCGACCATCGCGGCACCACCACGGTGATGCTCTATCGCGGCCATGTCTCCGACGATCAGAAGGACATGGAGCACATCGCCACCGTCGAGATCGAACGGCGCCCCGAGTGGCTGGGGATGTAACCGCCGCCGCGGCGCCGACGGCCGAGACGGCCGCGGCGCCGCTGCTTTCCGTCAACAACATCGAGGTCGTCTATAACGACGTCATCCTGGTGTTGCGCGGCGTAAGCTTGGTGGTGCCGAAGGGCGAGATCGTCGCCTTGCTGGGCGCCAACGGTGCCGGGAAATCGACGACGCTCAAGGCGATCTCCGGCCTGCTGAAGACCGAGGACGGCGAGGTCACCCGTGGCGACGTCGTCTTCGACGGCGAGCGGGTGAACGGGATCGATCCGGAGAAGATCGTCCGCAAGGGGATCTTCCAGGTCATGGAAGGCCGGCGCATCGTCGCCGACATGACGGCGCACGAGAACCTGCGGCTCGGCGCCTTCACTCGCCGCGACCGAGGCGTCAACGACGACATCGACATGGTCTACGACTACTTCCCGCGCCTGAAGGAGCGGACGGGGCTAGCCGGCTATCTCTCGGGCGGCGAGCAGCAGATGCTGGCGATCGGCCGGGCGCTGATGGCCCGGCCCAAGCTGATCCTGATGGACGAGCCGTCGATGGGCCTGTCGCCGCTGCTGGTGAAGGAGGTCTTCTCGATCATCCGCCGCATCAACAAGGACCAGGGCATCACCATCCTGCTGGTCGAGCAGAACGCGCGGCTGGCGCTGCAGGCGGCGAGCTACGGCTACATCATGGAGAATGGCAAGGTGGTGCTGGACGGCACCAGCGAGGCGCTGTCCTCGAACGAGGACGTGAAGGAGTTCTATCTCGGCCAGGGCGAGGGCGAGCGGAAGTCGTTCCGCAATCTCAAATCCTTCAAGCGCCGCAAACGCTGGCTCTAAGGCACTCTGCGGTCTCTCCCCGCGTCATTGCGAGCCGCAGGCGAAGCAATCCAGGGGGCGGGCGAAACGGTTCACCGAAGGAGCGCATTGCTGGATTGCAGCGCTCCCTTTGGTCGCTCGCAATGACGGTCGTGGTGTCGCCGTCGGCCCCCTAATGCCGTCGTTCCCGCGCAGGCGGGAACCCAGGATGACGGCCAGAGGCTTGGGCTGGAAAACCCCGCTCAGATCCGTTCCGACAGCCAGATCGCCAGCCGCGTTCCGGCCTTGACGGCTTCCGACATGGGGCGGAAGGCGGGGGCGCGCTCGGCGTCGTGGGCGAGGGCGGTGTCGTGGTGCTCGATCTCATCGGCGCGGAACTCGGCGATGGTCTCGCGTAGTTCTGTCTCGTCCTCGCCGAGCTTCGAGAGCTGCTTGGCGTAATGCTCGTCGATCACCGATTCGACGGCCGCGGTGCAGGCCATGGCGGCGCGACTGCCGAGTATGGCGCTCGCCGCCCCCAGGGCGAAGCCCGCGACATGCCAGACCGGTGACAGGGCGGTCGGGCGCACGCGGCGGTCGACGACCAAGCGGTCGAAGGTCTGAAGATGACGCTGCTCCTGCGCCGCCATATGCCGGATCACGGGGGCCGACTCGGCCTTCCCCAGAATGGCGAGCTGGCCGGCATAGATCCGGGCGGCACCGTATTCCCCGGCATGGTCGACCCGGATCATCCGCTCGACCAGCGCCTGCGGGCCGAGGTCGCCGGGCAAGCGCCCCTCGCCGGTACGCCGGGGACCTTGGGGGATGTCGTCTCTGTCGTCAGTCATGGTGATGAGCCGTCTTCTTGAGCCAGCTGACCACCGCCGTCACGGCGATGGTGAAGAGCGCCAGTGAGGCGATGAGATTGAGGCCGGCGATCGAGATGCCGAAGATGTGCCACGGCGCCTCGTCGCAGCGGACAATCGGGGCATTCATGATCGCGTCGCGCATTTCGTCGAGCGTCGTCGCCTGGCTGGCGGTGCCGACACAGGCCTCGGTTCCCTTCCACCAGCCCTGTTCGACGCCGATGTGGAAGCCCGCGAGGCCGGCGCCGATGGCGAAAGCGATGGCGCAGAGTCCGACCAGGGTGACGAAACCCCACTTGCCGACGCCCTGCGCCGTCGGCCGATGGAGCGCCACCGACAGGGCGACGAGAGAGAAAGCCAGGGTCGCGACATACGGGATGCGCTGATAGATGCAGAGCGCGCACGGCGGATAGCCGGCGTACTGGAAGATCAGCGCGCCACCCAAAGCGATGAGCGTGCCGGCCAGGAGAACCGCCGACACGTTGACCGGCGTCAGCAATGGGACGCCCCGTCCGTGATGTTGGCTCAGCACTGCCATGACCGGCACGTTATACGGAAGCGTGTGGCGCGAAAAGTGCTGTCACACCGTGGACTCACATGGGAGTCGTGCTCAAAACGCCTTGATCAGAAGGAAGCCGGCGAACAGCAGCACGAAGAAGACGATCGTCAGCATGCCGAGATTACGCTCGATGAAGCCGCGGATCGGCGGACCGAACCAGTAAAGCAGGCCGGCGATGACGAAGAAGCGGAGCGACCGGGCCACGACCGACGCGATGATGAAGGTGGCGAGGTTGAGGCCGGTGACCCCGCTGGCGATGGTGATGACCTTGTAGGGGAAAGGGGTGACCCCGGCGAACAGGACGATCCATGCGCCCCATTCGTTATACCCGGCCTGGAATCGGGCGAACTGTTCGGTGGCGTGGTAGAACTCGAGGATCGGCTGGCCGAGCGTTTCCCACAAGCCCCAGCCGATGGCATAGCCGGCGAGCCCGCCCAGCACCGAGGCGATGGTGCAGACGGTGGCGATCAGCCAAGCCCGTTCGCGGCGGGCCAGCACCATCGGGATCAGCATGATGTCCGGCGGAATCGGAAAAACCGAGCTTTCGACGAACGAGACACCGGCGAGGGCGGGAAGCGCGTGTCGGTGGCCGGCCAGCGCCATGACCCGGTCGTAGAGACGGTTCAGGAGGGACAAGGGAATCTACCTCGGAAGGCGACGGGTTAAGCCCGTTTACCCGAAGCGTGGCCGGGAGGATACCGCCAATTGGCCATCCGCTGGGACGCCGGACGGGCGCGACGACCTTCGCCGCCTAATCGGCGGTCAGGGATTCCAGGAAGGCGATGATGTCCATCCGCTCTCGAGTCCGGGGGACACCGAGGAAATTCATTGCCGTTCCCGGCAGGTAGTCCTCCGGCTCGCGGACGAAGTCAGAGAGCGTCTCCGGCGTCCACACCAGACCCTCGGCCGCGGCGTCGGCCATTGCGTCGGAATAGGTAAAGCTCTCCAGGGACGCTGCCGGCCTGCCGACGACGCCCCGCAGGTTGGGGCCGGGCAGGCCGTTCTTGCCCGGTTCGATGGTGTGGCAGGCCAAGCATTTGGCGAACGCCTTCTCGCCGCGTTCCGGGTCGCCGCGGTAGTCGGCTGCAATGGCGTCCCCTGCGGCGGCGACCGCTGCCATCATCGCCAGCCCGGCTGAAATGTTTCGTTTCGGGCTGTCAGCCATCGGTCCCTCCGTTTTTCGCCCTCTCTGGGAAGATCGGCGTTTCGTCCCGAGTTGAAAAGGGTGGAACGATACCGCAGGAAGGCCCCGCGGCGTTGTTGACCGGCCTCCGCGCTCGTCTATGATGCCGCCGCGAGCCCCTGTGGCGGAATTGGTAGACGCGGCAGACTCAAAATCTGTTGCCCGCAAGGGCGTGCTGGTTCGAGTCCGGCCAGGGGCACCATTTCCGATAATCTGAGAAATGAAGGCAGCGCACTTGGGGCCAAGTGCGGGGGGCTGCGGCAGTGGCGGTTGGCGTTGACGCTTGCCGTGTCCGGGCCTGGGGCCACGGCCCGATTTTCGGCGCTCCGGCTGACCGGTTGAGCATGCTTCATCCCGCGATGAAGGGAATGCGTTTGCTTACCGACGCGCATTGGCGCTGATCTCGCGCCGCGTGGATGGGCCCTCTTGCGTGATTTCGAGTGACGCGACGGGGCCGCATCCTTGGAGGAGGTCAGGCCCGGTGAGCATCCCCACCGCCAAAGGTCAGCCGGTCGGCTTTTCCGTTCCGGTCATTCTCGTGGTCGTGACCGCATCGGCGATCCTGTCGATCAGCATGGGCATCCGGCAGAGTCTCGGTCTTTTTCTGCCACCGGTCAGCGCCGAGCTCGGCGTGTCCGCCGCCGCCTTCGGCTTCGCTCTCGCGATTCAAAGCCTCGTCTGGGGTATCAGCCAACCTATCGTCGGCGCTCTCGGCGATCGTTTCGGGCCGAGGCCGGTGGTGATCGGCTGCGCCGCGATTTACGCAGCCGGCCTTCTGTTGATGGCCTGGGGCCGGCCGGTCCTGGGGCTTAACGTCGGCGCCGGGCTGATGGTGGGGATCGGCATTGCCGGGACCGGCTTCGGGGTACTGTTCGGCGCCGTCGCACGGGTCGTGCCAGCCGAAAGACGCGTGCAGACGCTGGGCATCGTTTCGGCGGCAGGCTCGGTCGCGACCCTGCTGATAGCCCCTCTCGGGCAGTATCTCATCGTGAACAACGGCTGGCGCGCCGGCGCGGCGGTCTTCGCGCTGGTCGCGTTCACGATGGCGATCCTCGGAGCGCTGATGGGACCGAAGCCGGCCGAGGTGGAAGCGGACGCGGAAGGGCAAGGATCGAGCATCCGCGATTCCCTGGTTGCCGCCGCGCGGCATCCGGGCTTCGCCGCCATGACGCTGGCGTTCTTCGCCTGCGGTTTCCAGCTCATGTACATCACCGTTCACCTGCCCGCGTTTCTCGCTTATTGCGGCGTGGCGCCAACCGTCGGTGCGACGGCGCTGGGCGTCATCGGGCTCGGCAATGCGGCCGGTTCCCTGCTTGCCGGCTATCTCGGCTCGCGGTACAGCCAGAAGCGCCTGCTTGCGCTAGCCTATCTGCTGCGGACGATCGCGATCGTCTGCTTCGTCGCCAAGCCGGTGACGCCGGGGTCGACGATCGTGTTCGCCGCGGCGATGGGCGTTCTCTGGCTCGGCGTCGTACCTCTGGTGAGCGGCCTGATCGTCAGGCTGTTCGGGCTCAGACACTTCAACACGCTGTTCGGCTTCGCCTTCTTCAGCCACCAGATCGGCGCGTTCGTCGGATCGTGGCTCGGGGGCCTGAGCTTCGATCTGACCGGGTCCTACACGGTTGCCTGGGGCGCCATGATCGCGATCGGCCTGTCCGCCTTTCTTCTCCAGTGGTTCATGGATGACCGGCCGCGTTCTTCGAGCGACAGCGCGTGTAATCCGGCACCGGCGACCACGTAGAGGACGAACGACGACGCGGAACTTCCGACAAGCAGCGGCGTCTGGCGCTGCTTGTCGGCTCATGCGATCGTCCCGGCATGAACCAATCGACGATCACCCTCCGTGCACCGACCCCGCGGGATGAGGCCGCCTGGCGGCGGTTGTGGCGCGGGTATCTGGATTTCTACGAGGCCCAAGTTGCGGACACGGTGACCGACCGGACCTGGGTGCGCCTCCTCGATCCCGCCTCGCCGATGTTCGGGCGGCTGGCGGAACGCGACGGCGCGGTGATCGGCTTTTCGGTGAGCGTGCTGCACGAGGGAAGCTGGACGCTTTCGCCGATCTGCTATCTCGAAGACCTGTTCGTCGATCCGGCCCATCGCGGGGCCGGGGCGGGAAGGGCGCTGATCGAGGATCTGATCGCGCTCGCTCGCGAGAACGGCTGGTCGCGTCTCTACTGGCACACGCGGCGGGACAATCCGGCGCGAGGGCTCTATGACCAGTTCGTGCAAGCGGACGACTTCGTCCGCTATCGTCTCATGCTTGGAGACTGACCGGCGCGGCACTGTTCCGCACCCGCCCAACGATGTGGAGGAATGAGAACGACATGACCGACATCACCCTCGATCAGGCGCGCAAGATCATCACGGTGACGCTCGACAAGGCCGGCGAGCTGGGGCTCAAGCCGATGGCGGTGGCGGTGCTCGACAAGGGCGGGCACCTGAAGGCGTTCGAGAAGCAGGACGGCGCCAGCAACCTCCGCTTCGAACTGGCGTTCGGCAAGGCTAACGGCGCCCTGGCCATGGGAATCGGGTCGCGGGCCCTGTTTCAGCGTGCGGAGCAGCAGCCCTATTTCGTGAATGCGGTGAACGCCCTGGCCGACGGCGCTCTGGTGCCGGTACCGGGCGGTGTCCTGATCAAGGACGCCGGCGGCGCGATCATGGGTGCTGTCGGGGTGACGGGGGATACGTCCGACAACGACGAAACCTGCGCCATTGCCGGTATCGGAGCGGTAGGACTGGTCGCCGACCCCGGTTGAGGGCCGGCGACCAGCCTTGGGCGCTTCCTCTAGCGCTTTGACCTAAGCGGCGGCCATCAGCAGGGCGCCGCAGGCGGCGACGGCGGTACCGGCGTAGCGGACGGGAGCGACGCTCCCGCGACCGAGGAGCGATGCCGCCGCGAAGCCGGCCACCTGCAGCAGGGCGGTCGCGGCGACGAAGCCGAGGGCGAAGGTCGCCGGGTTGGCGGCGGCCGGAATGGCGGTGGCGTGGGCATAGCCGTGGAAGACGGCGAACAGGCCGACCAGTGCCGCCGCAGCCACTGCCGGAACCCGCAGGCCGGTGGCGAGAACGACGCCGAGGGCGATCACCGAAAGGGCGAGGATGCTCGACAAAGCGGGGAGGGCGATACCGCCCGTCCACAGGGCGGCGCCCAGCAGCATGGCGGCCGGGAAGGCAGCCATCACCAGCCAGGAAGACCCGCGCTCCGCATTCCCATCGCGTCCGAGACGCCAGGCCCAGGCGCCCACTGCCAGCATCGTCAGCAGATGGCCGAGCCCGGTGAAGGGATGGAGGAAGCCGGCGACCAGGCCATTGCCGGTGACGTCGGCCGGCAGATGACCGGGATGGGCGAGGGCCGGTCCGGCGGCGGCGAGGCTCGCGGCGGCGGCGAGGGCGAGGGTCCGCAGAAAGGTGCGGTGGATCATGACTGTAACTCCTCCTGCTTGGCGGTCTTCGTGCCGGTTTCCGGCATGCCGCCCTGCTCGACGATGAAGTCGACGATGCGGGCGAGGCCTTCGCCGGCCTTGAGGTTGGTGAAATAGAACGGCCGCTCGCCGCGCATGCGGCGGGCGTCGCGGTCCATGACGTCGAGGCTGGCCCGACCAGGGGCGCCAGATCGATCTTGTTGATCACCAGCAGGTCCGAGCGGGTGATGCCGGGGCCGCCCTTGCGCGGGATCTTGTCGCCGGCCGAGACGTCGATGACGTAGATCGTCAGGTCGGCGAGCTCCGGCGAGAACGTCGCGGCCAGATTGTCGCCGCCCGATTCGATGAAGACGAGGTCGAGGTCCGGGAAGCGGGCCGCCATGTCGGCCACCGCGGCGAGGTTCATCGATGCGTCCTCGCGAATGGCGGTGTGCGGACAGCCGCCGGTCTCGACGCCCATGATCCGGTCGGGTGAGAGCGCGCCGCTGCGGGTCAGGAATTCGGCGTCCTCGCGCGTGTAGATGTCGTTGGTGATGGCGGCGACATGCCAGCGGTCGCGCATCGCCTTGCAGAGGGAATCGACCAGCGCGGTCTTGCCGGAGCCCACGGGGCCGCCGATACCGACGCGGAGGGGGTTGGCGATGCGCTTGGCGTCACGTTCGACGACGGTCATGAGCGGAAAAGCCTCACTTCCTGGGTTTCATGTCGCATGCTCGTCCAGTCTACCATCAGGCTGGCCGAGCCCATCGTGTCAAGGCGGTGGGCACGGGCCTGATCGGCGGCTGCGACCACCGGCCGTTCGAGCGCGGCGATCGCCCGCTGTCCGTCGGTCTGGCCGAGCGGCACCAGACGCACCGCGGCGGACACCAGATTGGCAACGAAGGCGTGGAGAAACGCAGCGACCGAAGGTCCCAGCGGCAGACGGGCGACGGCCGCCACGACGCCGACGGCCACGGCATAGGGCGCGCGGCGCTCGGCTTGCTCCAGCATCTCGGCCCACCGGTCGAGAGAGGGTTCCGGCCAGGCGCGCCGCACCGCGGTAAGGAAGGCTTCGCCCTGGGCGCCGTTTTCCAGCGCGAGCTCGGTGCTGCCGCGGAGAACGTCGCCCCGTTCGGCCACCAGCATCACCTGCTGCCAGTCGCCGGCCGCGGCGGCGCGATGGCCCTCGCAGAGCAGTGTCGCGTCCATCTGGGCACTGCCGAAGACGAGCAGGCCCTCGACCCATTCGATCAGCGCGTTCACGTCCGCGACCAGCCCGGCCTCCACCGCGTGCTCGATGCCGTGCGAGTAGCTGTAGGCGCCGACCGGGAAGGACGGCGACAGCCAGCTCATCAGCCGGTAGAGCGTGCGGTGGTCATCCGGCATGCGAATGGCCGCTCTGGTGGTGATGGTGGTGATCGTGCCCGGCTTCCTCGGAGTAAGCCCCGCCTTCCGGTGCGAAGGGGGCGTAGCAGGAGACCACTTCGGCCCCGAGGCGGCGCATCAGGTCCTCGATGACGTGGTCGGGGCGGATGCGGATTACGCCGCCCATGATCTCGGAGGGCAGATGGCGGTTGCCGAGATGCCAGGCGAGACGCGCCAGATGGACGCCGTCGCGGGGGCGGATCTCGATCAGTTCCTCGGCCGCGGCGCGCACCGCCAGCCAGCCGCCATCGGCCAGCGCCAATCCGTCGCCGGGTGCGAGGACAGTGGCGCGGTCGAGGTCGAGGAGGAAGGGCGAGCCATCGTCGGTCTTCAGCCGCAGCCGCCGCCGATAGCGGTCGTCATAAGACAGCGTCACCGACCCGACGGTATCCTCCGTCGGCCACTCGCCGCACCGATCGACCCTCACGGCCCGCTGCATCGTTCTTGCTCCTAGAACAGAAAATAGCGCTGCGCCATAGACAGTTCCTGCATCGGCTCGCAGGTCAGAAGCTCGCCGTCCGCGTGGACCTGGTAGGTCTCGGGGTCGACTTCGATCTTGGGCGTCGATCCGTTGAGGACCATGTCGCCCTTGGTGACCGAACGGGTGCCGGAGACCGCGACCAGGGTCTTCTGCAGGCCGAGCCGGTGGCCGACTTCGGCTTCGAGCCCGGCCTGGGAAACGAAGGTGATCGCGCTTTCGGTGAGCGCCCGGCCATAGGCGCCGAACATCGGGCGGTAGCGGACCGGCTGCGGCGTCGGGATGGAGGCGTTGGGATCGCCCATCGGCGCCGCCATGATCGTTCCGGCCTTGATGATCAGCGCCGGCTTCACCCCGAAGAAGGCCGGCTGCCAGAGGACCAGATCGGCGAGCTTGCCGACCTCGACCGAGCCGATCTCGCCCGCCATGCCGTGGGTGAGGGCCGGGTTGATCGTGTACTTGGCGACGTAGCGGCGAACGCGGAAGTTGTCGTTCTCACCGGTTTCCTCGGACAGGCGGCCGCGCTGGCGCTTCATCTTGTCGGCGGTCTGCCATGTCCGGCGCAGAACCTCGCCCACCCGGCCCATCGCCTGGCTGTCCGACGAGATCATGCTGAAGGCGCCGAGATCGTGAAGGATGTCCTCGGCGGCGATGGTCTCGCGGCGGATGCGGCTTTCGGCGAAGGCCACGTCCTCGGGGATGCGCGGGTCGAGGTGGTGGCAGACCATGAGCATGTCGAGATGCTCGTCGATCGTGTTCACCGTGAACGGCCGCGTCGGGTTGGTGGACGACGGCAGCACGTTCGACAGACCGCAGACCTTGATGATGTCGGGGGCGTGACCGCCGCCCGCGCCCTCGGTGTGGAAGGCGTGGATCGCCCGGCCCTTGAAGGCGGCGACCGTGTTCTCGACGAAGCCCGATTCGTTCAGGGTGTCGGTGTGGATCGCCACCGCTACGTCGGTTTCCTCGGCGACCGAGAGACAATTGTCGATCGCCGCCGGGGTGGTGCCCCAGTCCTCATGGAGCTTGAGGCCGCAGGCACCGGCCGCGACCTGCTCCCGGAGCGGGTCTGGCCGCGAGGCGTTGCCCTTACCGAAGAAGCCGATATTGACCGGCAGGCCCTCGGCCGCCTGCAGCATGCGGCCCATATGCCAGGGGCCCGGTGTGCAGGTGGTGGCCTTGGTGCCGTCGGCGGGGCCGGTGCCGCCGCCCAGCATGGTGGTGACGCCGCTCATCAGGGCTTCGTCGACCTGCTGCGGGCAGATCCAGTGGATGTGGGCGTCGATACCGCCGGCGGTGAGGATCAGGCCTTCGCCGGCGATGGCTTCCGTGCCGGGACCGACGACGATGTCGACGCCGGGCTGGACGTCGGGATTGCCGGCCTTGCCGATGGCGGCGATGCGGCCGTCCTTCAGGCCGACATCGGCCTTGACGATCCCCCAGTGGTCGACGATCAGGGCGTTGGTGATGACGGTGTCGACGGCGCCTTCGGCCCGCGAGACCTGGGACTGGCCCATGCCGTCGCGGATGACCTTGCCGCCGCCGAACTTGACCTCTTCGCCGTAGATCGTGCGGTCTTCCTCGACCTCGATGAACAGCTCGGTGTCAGCCAGCCGGACGCGGTCGCCGGTGGTGGGGCCGAACATGTCGGCATAGGCGCTGCGGGCGATCTCGACGGGCATGGTTCAGCTCCCCAAGGGGCCGTCGACGCGGCCCTGGAAGCCGATGACGACGCGGTTTCCGGCGTAGGGCACCAGCCGGACGGTGCGCGTCTGGCCCGGCTCGAAGCGGACGGCGGTGCCGGCGGCGATGTCGAGTCGGCAGCCGCGGGCCTTGTCGCGATCGAACTTCAGCGCGTCGTTCACTTCGAAGAAATGGTAGTGGCTGCCGACCTGCACCGGCCGGTCGCCCGAATTGGCGACCTCGATTTCGACGCTGTCGCGATCGGCGTTGAGGGTGATCGACCCGTCCTTGGTGATGACTTCTCCGGGGATCATCGCGCTCACCGCACCGGTTCGTGGACGGTGACGAGCTTGGTGCCGTCGGGGAAGGTGCATTCCACCTGGATCTCGTGAATCATCTCCGGCACCCCCTCCATGACCTGCGACCGGTCGAGGACCATCGCACCGTCGCGCATCAACTCAGCGACGCTACGGCCGTCGCGCGCGCCCTCGACGACGAAATCGGTGATCAGCGCCACTGCCTCCGGATAGTTCAGCTTCACGCCCCGTTCGAGACGGCGGCGGGCGACCATCGCGGCGACGGCGACACGCAGCATGTCCTCCTCACGCGGTGTCAGATGCATTGGTCGTTTTCCTCACAGTGACCAGATCGTTGGCAGCCGGGCTGGAAGGCCGAAGGCCAGCGCCCGGAACTCCGCCCGGAACGCTGCGTATGCGGCGCGAAGCACCTCGGGTCGCGGCGAGAGCCAGCGGGCGATCAGGACCGGCCCCATGACCGTCGCGCCGAACCGCACCTCTTCCGCTTCTCCGAGCGCCCGCGCGGCGTCCAGATAGGCGGCCGCATCCGCTCCGACATAGACGAAGGTAGCAGCAGCACGCGCGCCGGCGAGGCCGGCGGGGTGCTTGAGAATCTTTCCCGGCTGCTCCATGCGGAAAGCATCCGCCCAAACCGATCGGCCGGCAAAGCGGACGTCCCAGGAATCCGCCAGAAATCCGCCGTTCAAGGTCTCGCCATAAGCCGAGCGGCCGAAGACCAGCATTTCACCAGCCGCGACGCGTGCATCCGGGGCGACGTCGATGGCGAGGGTTCTCGACAGGCGCGACTCGTCGAACAGAATGGTCTCGAAGGGCAGCCATTCGATCCATGCGCCGGGTCCGGCCTCCAGCCGGACCGAAGTCTCGGCGCGGCGCGAATCGAAGCTCCTGTAAACCTTCTCCGCCGCCTGCGTCGTCACCACCAGCGAAGCGCCGTCGCTCGCCGCGGCCGTGAGCGCCATGCGGTCCCCGGCGACGATACCGCCCGACAGGTTGGCGACGACCGCCAGGGGCGGGGTCCCGGCTTCGGCTCGTGGAAAGAGGACGCGGTAAGGCGCCCGGTTGTAGAGCGAGAGCAGCCTAGGCGGACTGCCGACGAACGTCATGTCGGCGACCGCCGAATCCAAGGGCGGACTGGCTGGCCGGACGCGGGGCGGCGCCTTAAACGGTAAGATGGCGGCGGACATCTTCCTCATTCATCGTCGCGGCGGATCCGGACAATACGATTTCACCGCGTTCCATCACGGCGAAATCGTCGGCGAGAGACTGCGCGAACTCGAAATACTGTTCGACCAGCAGAATCGCCATATCGCCCCGCCGGCCGAGCAGGCGGATCACTTCCTCGATCTGCTTGATGATCGACGGCTGGATGCCTTCGGTCGGCTCGTCGAGCATCAGAAGGCTCGGCCGCTTGACCAAGGCACGGCCGATGGCGAGCTGCTGCTGCTGGCCACCCGACAGGTCACCGCCGCGGCGGGTCCGCATGTCCGCGAGCACGGGGAAAAGCTCATAGACCTCGTCGGGAATGAAGCGGAGCGATTTGGGCAGGCCTGCAAACCCCGTCTTCAGGTTTTCCTCGACGGTAAGGCGCGGGAATATCTCGCGTCCTTGCGGCACCAGGGCCAAGCCTTTCCGGACCCGCGCATGAGGCGGCAGGCCGTTGATCTCGTCGCCTTCCCAGGTAACGGAGCCGCCGGAGGAGCGTTCGAGACCGAGAATCGCCCTGAGCAGGCTGGTCTTGCCGACGCCGTTCCGTCCGAGAAGGCAGGTAATGGCGCCCTTGCGGGCGCTCAGACTGACGCTTCTGAGACAGTGGCTGGCGCCGTAGTAGAGGTCGAGGGATTGGATGTCGAGCATGGCGGTGCCGGCTATCGTCCCAAGTAGACTTCGATGACGCGGTCGTTGGCCTGGACGGTTTCGATGTCGCCCTCGGCCAGGACCGACCCTTCGTGAAGCACGGTGACGCGGCATTCCAGCGCCCGGACGAATTCCATGTCGTGCTCGACGATGATGACCGAGCGGTTCTTCGCGATGTCGAGCAACAGTCCCACCGTGGCTTCGGTCTCGCTGTCGGTCATGCCGGCGACCGGCTCGTCGAGCAGCAGCAGCTTCTGGTCCTGTACCAGAAGCATGCCGATCTCCAGCCATTGCTTCTGGCCGTGGCTGAGAGCGCCGGCACGCATTTCCAGACGCGGCGCAAGGCCGATGGTCTCCAGAACCTGATGGATACGGTCGCGGCGGGTACGGTCGAGCGTCGCCCAGAGGGTGGGAAAGACGCGCCGGTCCATCTTGAGGGCGAGGTCGAGGTTTTCGAACACGGTCAGCGCCTCGAAGACCGTGGGCTTCTGGAACTTACGCCCGATGCCGAGCTCGGCGATCGTGGGTTCGTCCAAACGCGTGAGGTCGTGACCGCCTTCGAACAGGATCGTGCCTTCGTCAGGCCGGGTCTTGCCGGTGATCACGTCCATCATCGTCGTCTTGCCGGCGCCGTTGGGGCCGATGATCGCCCGCAGCTCGCCCGGGTCGATGACGAGGCTGAGACTGTTGAGCGCCTTGAAGCCGTCGAAGCTGACGGTGACGCCGTCTACGTAGAGCAGCGTTCCGTCGGCGACGGATTCGGCAGGAGGGGCTGCGGTCGCAACCGAGGCCTCAAGTTGCATGGCTCGTTTCTCCCTCAGTCGCACGCGCCGATCGCCGCGCGGCCCTCAGGCCGCGATTGCGTCCGCCTGTGAACCCATCGCGGACTCGGGACGCGAGCTGAACCAGTCCGCCCGGCAAGAACAGGGTGACGATGATGAACAAGGCACCCAGGAAGTAGAGCCAGTATTCGGGCGCCCAGCCGGTGAAGAAGCTCTTGGCCCCGTTGACCGTGAACGCGCCGATGATGGCTCCGAACAGGGTGCCGCGACCGCCGACGGCCACCCAGACCGCGACCTCGATGGAGTTCGCGGGCGAGAATTCGCCGGGGTTGATGATGCCGACCTGCGGCACGTAGAGAGCGCCGGCCATCCCGGCGAGCATCGCCGAGAGGGTCCACAGGAACAGCTTGAAGCGGTCGGTGCGGTAGCCCAGGAACCGGACGCGGCTCTCGGCATCGCGTATGGCGGTGGCGACCCGGCCCAGCTTCGACTTCACGACGAAGCGGCAGATGAGGAAGGCAAGGCCCAGCGCCAGCACCGTGAGAACGTAGAGCCCGGCCCGCGTGCCCGGGGTGCTGAGATCGAAGCCGAGGACGTCCTTGAAGTCGGTGAGGCCGTTGTTGCCGCCGAAGCCCATCTCGTTGCGGAAGAAGGCGAGCATCAGGGCGTAGGTCATCGCCTGGGAGATGATCGACAGGTAGACGCCGGTGATCCGCGAGCGGAAGGCGAACCAGCCGAACACGAAGGCGAGGACGCCGGGGACCAGGAACACCATCAGGCTGGCGAACCAGAACTGATCGAAGCCGTACCAGTACCAGGGGAGGTGGTCCCAATCGAGGAACACCATGAAGTCCGGCAGGAGCGGATTGCCATAGACGCCCCGGTCGCCGATCTCGCGCATCAGATGCATGCCCATGGCATAGCCGCCAAGGGCGAAGAACGCGCCGTGCCCGAGGCTGAGGACGCCCGCGAAACCCCAGACGAGGTCGAGGCTCAGGGCGAGGAGCGCGAAGCACAGATACTTGCCGAGAAGGGGCACGACGTAGTCCGGCACGTAGAAGAGCGAGCCGGCCGGCACCATGAGGTTGAGGAGCGGCACCAGGAGTGCGATCGCGATCAGGGCGAAGAAGACGGCCCATCCACGAGGTCCCTGGAGCGTGCCGATCCGGCGGGTAATGGGTCCCATAGCGCGTCCCCGCCTTACATTTCGGCCGCGCGGCCGCGCAGGGCGAACAGACCGCGCGGACGCTTCTGGATGAACAGGATGATGAAGACCAGCACCAGCACCTTGCCGAGCATCGCGCCCGAATAGGGTTCGAGGAACTTGTTGACGATGCCGAGGCTCATCGCGCCGACCAGTGTCCCCCACAAGCTGCCGACACCGCCGAAGACGACCACGAGGAAGGAGTCGACGATGTAGGTCTGACCGAGGTTGGGGCTGACGTTGCCGATCTGGCTCAAGGCGACACCGGCGGCGCCGGCGATCCCCGAACCCAGTGCGAAGGTCATCGCGTCGATGCGGCCGGTGACGATGCCCATCGCCGAAGCCATGCCGCGGCTCTGCGTGACGGCGCGCATCTGCAGACCGAAGAAGCTGTAGCGCAGCAGGGCCGCCAGCGCGATCAGCACCGCGAAGGCGAAGACGATGATGATCAGGCGGTTGTAGGTCAGCACGATACCGCCGACGAGCTCGAATCCGCCGGTCATCCAGTCGGGATTGGCGACGCGGCGATTGGTCGCGCCGAAAATCGAGCGGACGACTTGCTGGAGGATCAGGCTGACACCCCAGGTGGCCAGCAGGGTCTCCAGCGGACGACCGTAGAGGAACCGGATCACGCCGCGTTCGAGCGCCGCGCCGACCAGGGCGGTGACCAGGAAGGCAACGGGGAGAGCGACAATCAGGTAATAGTTCAGGTAGGCGGGCGGCAGCGCCGCGACGAAGACCTCCTGCACGACGAAGGTCGTATAGGCGCCCAGCATGATCATCTCGCCATGGGCCATGTTGATCACGCCCATCACGCCGAAGGTAATGGCGAGACCGATCGCGGCCAGCAGCAGCACCGAGCCGAGACTGATGCCCTGGTAGAGATTGCCGACCAGCCGGAAGAGAGCGAGGCGGTTGTCGATCCGCTTGATCGCTTCGGCGGCGGCGGTCCGGACCTCGGGATCGGACTCGGTGGCCTCGTCCTGCAGCGGCATCAGCAAGGAGCGGATATCCGGATCGCTGGATCCGGCGAAGGTCTCGATGGCGGCGAGACGTTCGGCCTTGTCGGGGCTCGAAATCCTGGCCGCCGCCAAGGCCCGTTCCATTCCCCGACGGAGGTCGGCGTCTTCCTCGGCCTCCAGGGCCTTGTTCAGCGCCGTGGCCATCTCAGGGGAGGGATATTTCAGCGCCGCCGCGACCGCCTCCCGCCGCTTGGCGACATCGGGATCGAACAAGGCGAGTCGGCTAAGCGCGGCGGTGATGGCGCCGCGCAGGGCATTGTTGACGGTGATCTTGTCGACGTCCCGGCGGCTGACGGTACCCATCGCCTCGCCGGTGAACGGATCGCTCAGGATATAGTCGCGGCCGTCGCGCTCCGCGACGACGAGGGCGCCGTCACTCTTGCGGACTTGGAGCATTCCGCCGCCAAGGGCGCGGAGAAGCGTCACCGCGCGGGGATCGCCGAGGCCGGCAAGAGTATCGATAGCGGCGAGCTGCTCTTCGAAGGATGAGGCGGTGATGCCCTTCAGAGCCGCCTGGAATACTTCCTCGTCACCGTCCGCGGCTGTCGCCGCGAGGGGCGCCAAGCCGACAAGAGCGACGATCAGAAGAGCGATGAGAGTTCGCAGTCGGAGCACGGTTTGTCTCTACTGAGCCCGCCGAGCTGGCGGCGTCCACAAAAAGTCTGCTCGAAAAAGGTGGAAGGGCTGGGGGTGGCCCGGGGAACGAACCACCCCCAAGCCCTTCCGTCCGTTACGCGGGGAGGAGGGAGGTCAGTTGGTGAACCAGTCCGCGTAACGGGGCTCGGTGCAGTTGCCGCAGACCCACGGATAGCTCCAGTCGGCGGTCAGCTTCGCACTCTCGGGAATGAACGGGCTCCAGGCCTGAGCCACGATCGGGCTCTCGGTCTGCCAGACGATCTCGAACTGACCATCGGGCTGGATCTCGCCGATCATGACGGGCTTGGAGAGGTGGTGGTTAGTGTGCATCTGCACGTCGTAGCCGCTGAGCGAACGCACGGTCTGGCCGTACATCGCCTGGCGGACGGCGTCGACGTCGGTGGTGCCGGCCTGGCGGACCGCCTGAACCCACATGTTGAAGCCGATGTAGTGGGCCTCCATGGGGTCGTTGGTGACGCGGTTCTTGTCGCCGGTGTACTCCCACCACTTGTCGATGAACGCGTAGTTCAGGTCGTTGTCGACCGACATGAAGTAGTTCCAGGAGGCCAGGTGACCGACGAGGTTGCTGGTGTCGATGCCGGCGAGCTCTTCCTCACCGACCGAGAACGCGACCACGGGAATCTCGGTCGCCGAGATGCCCTGGTTGGCCAGTTCCTTGTAGAAGGGCACGTTGGCGTCGCCGTTGATGGTCGACACCACGGCCGTCTTCTTGCCTGCGGAGGCGAAGGCCTTCACGTCGGCGACGATGGTCTGCCAGTCGGAATGACCGAACGGCGTGTAGTTCTCCATGATGTCGTCGTCGGAGACGCCCTTGCTGTGCAGGAAGGCGCGCAGGATCTTGTTGGTCGTGCGGGGATAGACATAGTCGGTGCCCAGCAGGACGAAGCGCTCGGCGCTGCCGCCCTCCGCGCTCATCAGGTATTCCACGGCCGGGATCGCCTGCTGGTTCGGCGCCGCGCCGGTGTAGAACACGTTCTTCGAGGATTCTTCGCCCTCATACTGCACGGGATAGAACAGGAGGCCGTTCAGTTCCTCGAACACCGGCAACACGGACTTCCGCGACACCGACGTCCAGCAGCCGAAGACCGCCGCAACCTTCTCCCCCTCGATCAGCTCGCGAGCCTTTTCCGCGAACAGCGGCCAATCGGACGCCGGGTCGACGACCACGGCTTCGACCTCGCGGCCGAGCAAGCCCCCACTGGCGTTGAGCTGGTCTACCATCATCAGGATGGCGTCCTTCAGCGTGGTCTCGCTGATCGCCATCGTGCCGGACAACGAGTGCAAAACGCCGATCTTGATCGGGCCTTCGTCCGCGGCGCGCGCCGCTTCGCCGGATGCCCCCATCAGGCCGGCGACAGCCAGTACGGCTGCCGCGCGCTTGAGCAGTTTCATTCATGCCTCCTATACGGTCGCTTATTCAGCAACCTCTAGATGGCAAGAGACATGCCAAGCTCCGGTGGTAGCGCTAACTATTTGATGAAATTATGGATTCGTAAGAGGCTGTGCGTTCCGAGAGTTTCATCAGATGCGTTTGAGGCATCTGCTCCGACCATTCTGCCTAAAAATTCATCTACTAAGGCGACGGCATGATTCAGATGCGCGAGCTTGCGGCTGATCGGGTCGAGCGACAGGCGAAGTTCGCCCAAAAAACCGGCAATGATTGCGGTAACCTGTCTAAGCCAGCCGCTCAGTTCGGGTTTTGGCGCCCCAGGCAGGCAGCGATCGAGCGGGCATTACGTTCCATCATCGCAAAGTAGGCGTCCGCGCCGGCGGCGAGGTCGGCGCCCAGGGGATCGAGCGTTCCTTGGCGTGCCGTTGTGCGTTCGATGACGGTCGCGATGATCGCGGGTTCGAACTGGGGTTCTGTGAATACGCAGGCGATACCCCGATCACGGATCAGCGCGCGAAGGCGGCTGATGCGGCCGGCACCGGGAATGCGATCGGGTCCCAGGGTTATGGCGCCTTCCGACCGGAGACCGTAATGGCGCTCAAAATACTGGTAGGCGTCATGGAAGACGATGAAGGGGACGTCACGTACGGCGGACAAGTCGTTGTCGATCCTCGTATCCATAGCGGCGATCCGCGCCTCGAGGTCGGTCGCGTTGTCGCGATAACGGTCACGATTGGCGGGATCGACGACGGAAAGTGCCTCGGCGACGGACGCGACGATCACCCGAGCATTGTCGGGCGAGAGCCAGATATGCGGATCGATCGAACCCTCGTGGTGATGGTGATCGTGATCCTCCTCGTCGTCATGGTCCTCATGCTCGTCCGCGCCGGCGTGTTTCCGTTCCTCCTCCGCCCAGATGCCGGCACCCCGGAAGGACCTTACGGTCAGTCCCGGTGAGTCGAGCAGCGTGACGACGTGGCTGTCCCCGGCGATGGTCTTCAGAGGCTGGATGAGAAAGGTTTCGAGGGTCGGGCCGACCCAGACGACGACATCGGCAGCCGAAAGACTTCGCGCCTCTGAGGGCCGCATCTGGTAGTTATGCGGCGAGTTGTAGCCGCTGACCAGCAGGTCCGGTTCGCCGACGCCCGCCATTACCCCGGAGACCAGGGCGTGGATGGGCATGATGGTGGCAACGACCTTGGGCGGCGCGGCCAGCACGTCGCGGCTCGGTATCGCCAGCATCAGGGGCGCCATCACGGCGGCCAGCAGGCGGATCACCTGGGTGTTCATGGGCTGCTCCTCAGTTAGAAATGTTACTTTATAACATATTGAATGCAGGGCAAGCTGGTTGCGATGACGATGGTTGAGGAACAGGAGGCGGGCGAAGAGGACGTCGGTGTCGGGGCGCTGGTGGCCGTGGAGGACGTGGTCGTCGACTTCGCCGGAGACCGCGTGCTGGACCATGTCGGCCTGACGGTCTCGGTCGGCGAGATCGTCACCCTGATTGGGCGCAACGGTTCCGGCAAGACGACTCTCGCCCGCACGGTGCTCGGCCTCGTCAAGCCGAAGTCCGGCCGGGTATGGCGGCGGCGAGGACTATGTATCGGCTATGTGCCGCAGGCGTTGGCGCCGGACCCGATCCTGCCGATGACGGCTTCGCGCTTCCTGACGCTCGGCGGTACGGCCGACCCCGAACGGTTGAACGATGTCCTGGACGAGGTCGGCATGCCTGATGTCGCGGACCGGCAGATCGTCGGTCTGTCCGGCGGCGAGCTGCGGCGCGTGATGCTGGCGCGGGCATTGCTGCGCGATCCCGAACTTCTGGTGCTCGACGAACCGATGAGCGGCATCGACGTCTCCGGCCAGGTGGCCCTCTACAAATTGATCGGAGAGATCCGTGACCGGCATCGCTGCGGCGTGCTGTTGATCTCGCACGACCTGCATCTGGTCATGGCCGAGACCGATCAGGTGGTCTGCCTGGACCGGCATGTCTGTTGCCGTGGCACACCCGAAGTGGTGGTCGCCGACCCTGCTTTTCACACCCTGTTCGGGCCGACCCTGGGCGATGCCGTGGCGATCTACCGACATGAACATGACCATCGCCACACCGAGGCCGGTGCCGTGGCGCCTCTCGACGAGGGCCGGGAAGACACCGGGCATCCGGGTTCGTCGGCCGGCGTTGCCGCCGCTGAAACATCGCGGTCCTGACGCCGATGTTCGAGGACTTCATCATTCGCGGCATCCTGGGCGGGCTCGGCGTCGTGCTGGTCGCGGCGCCGCTCGGATGCTTCGTCGTCTGGCGTCGGATGTCCTATTTCGGTGCCGCGCTCGCCCATTCGGCGCTGCTCGGCGTGGCGCTGGCCCTGATGCTGGACATGGACCCGATGCTTGGCGTCGTCGTTCTGGCGGTGGTGATGGCGGTGGTCATCGTCGCCATGGAGGAAAGGCGGATTCTTGCCGCAGACACGCTGATCGGCATTCTCGCCCACAGTACCCTGGCGCTGGGAATCGTCGCCCTGGCGTTCCTTCAGAACGTTCGCATCGACCTGATGGGCTATCTGTTCGGCGACGTGCTGGCGATCGGCAACCGCGACCTGCTGTTCGTCCTCGGGGTCGCGGTCGGGACAGGCATCATCCTGTGGTTTCTCTGGCGCCCGCTTCTTTCGGCGACGGTCCATGCCGATATCGCTGCCGTCGAAGGCGTGCCGGTAATGCGGGTCCGACTGGTATTCACCGTCCTGATGGCGGCGGTGATCGCCGTGGGCATGAAGCTGGTAGGCGTGCTGCTGATCGTATCGCTGATGATCATCCCGGCGGCGGCGGCGCGGCGTTTCGCGGCGACGCCGGAGGCCATGGCGGTGGGAGCGGTGCTGGTCGGCGCGGTTTCGGTCGTGGGTGGGATGCTCGCCTCGTTCTATCTCGACACGCCGTCCGGGCCGTCCATCGTCGTCGTGGCGACCGCCATCTTCGCCGTGAGCTTCGTACTCCGTCGTTCGGCGTGACGGCCGGCGGTCAGCCGTGGGCGAGCACGCGGGCGACGTCCAGGCGATAGGCGCGCAAGGCGGGCAGCAGCGCGGCGACGCTGCCGACGCAGAATGCGACCACGAACAGCCACAGCTCCTGGGGCACCCAGACGGATCCTGTGAACGGAACCTCCTGGGTACGGCTCAGCCAAATCGACAAGCCTTCTGCGACCGCATGGCCGAGAACGAGGCCGAGGGCGGTTCCCGTGAGCGCGAGGATCTGTCCTTCGACGAGGATCTGCAGCAGGACGCGTCCTCGCCCTGCACCCACCGTCCGCATGATGGCGAGGTCGTACTGTCGGCGCTCCAGCGCAGTGTAGAGCGCGACGAACATGCTGAGAGCGGCCGTGACGATGAGCAGGTAGGCGAAAACCCGAAACGCGTCGATGCCGATACCCACCATCCGCAGCAGCCGTGCCGTCTCGTAGGCCGGCGCCGCCGATTGCATCGCGCTCTGCATGTTGATGATACGGGGCAGGCTGGCCGCCGCGATGGGAGTCCGGTACTTGACCAGCAGCGCGGTTACCTGCGCGTCGGGGTCGGGAAGCTGCTCGTCTTCATGGGCGTGGGCATCGTGACTATCCTCGCCCGACGCTTCCGCTTCGTGATCGTGCTCTGCCTGATGATCCTCTTCGTCGGCGGAATGCCCGGCCGGTTCGTGGACCAATCGCACCGTGCCGACGCTGGTGAGCACCAGGCGATCGATGACGGTGCCTGTCGGCCCCAAGACGCCGACGACGCTGTAGGGGTTGTGGGAATGCATGCCGCCTCCCGCCCCGCTCCCGATGCCATGGGAGCCGACCAGGGTATCGCCTGGCCCTACGCCGGCCTCTCGGGCGACCGTCGCGCCTACCACCGCCTCCAAAGGGGCTTCCCATAGTCGGCCCTCAACGGTTTCGGCGCCGTAATGCGTGACATAGTCCGGCGTCGTGCCGACGATACGGAAGCCGTGAAAGGAATCGCCCAAGGCCATGGGGATGACCGATGCGACCATGGGGTGGTTGCGGACGAAGGTGGCGTCCCGCTCGGTGATGTTCCCGGTCGGCACGTCCATTTGATAAACGGTCGAGAGGATCAGCTGAATCGGGCTGCCCTTGGCGCCGACGACGAGGTCGATTCCTCGCTGGTCGCGCGTCAGCCTCTCCTCGAGCTGTTCACGAAAGACCAGAAGCACGACGATGGTGCCCATCCCGAGCGCCAGCAACAGTAGGTTGAGCGTCGTCTGCAACGGCCGGGTTCGAACATAGGCGAGGCTTAACGTGAAGAGGTTCATGCCGCGGCGGGTCCGGGTTCGGTTGACGACGGATCGTCCCTGATCGTGCTACGATGTCGCCAACAATACACGCTCGGGAGCCCCGTTCAGCATGCATTCGGCCGGCAGAGACACCGATCCGTTCATCGACCGCAGCCATGATCATGATCGCTGCGTCGCCGATGCCATGGAGACGGCCGTGTCCCTCTGCGACCGGCGCGGTGTGCGCCTGACGCCCCTGCGCCGCCGGGTGCTCGAACTGGTCTGGCAAAGCCATAGTCCGATCGGCGCCTATGAGGTGCTGGAGATGCTGCGCGAGGATCGCCGCGGTGCGGCGCCGCCGACGGTTTATCGCGCGCTGGACTTCCTGCGTGAGCAGGGGCTGGTCCATCGCGTCGACTCCCTCAACGCCTATGTCGGTTGCGTCACGCCCGATGCCGGGCATCGCGCGCATTTTCTTCTCTGTACCGAATGCGGGCAGGCAGCCGAGATCGATGACGAAGCGTTGCGGGATGCGATCGGGCGCTGCGCCGAACGTGCCGGATTCCGGATCGCCGGAGAGACGGTGGAGATTACCGGCATCTGTGCCGCTTGCCGGCACTGACGCTCTCGCAATCGCCCCGGCGGGTACCCTATCCGGATGAGGGGCATTCGCACGCGACCAGGATCGCGTAAGATGGACAGCACGGTCGGCGGGCTTTCGGATCGGAAGCAGCGCCGAGCCGATCGAGCGTGGGCCGAGGCGATCGCGCTCTAGCAGAAATGCGGGGAACCATGGCATCCATCGGCGCAGCGCCAACGTAAATCGTGTGGATCATCCACTCGTTCGCGTTCCGCGATGCCCGCCTTCGGCAGTGAGGCGGACGCGCGTCCTGTTCACCGCAGCCCAGGGCCTGCCGATTTTTCTCGTCCCGCCGTCAACGTCCGTCAGAGCTTTGCTCCGGCGCCATCATCGTTCCAATCTTCCCGTCCGCTCTTCAGCTCGGTCCGTCCGCGGAGCGGCGGCGTTCGTCGTCGTCCTGCTTGCGCTGGGGCTGTCCGTCGCCGGGCCTGCGGTCGGGCAGACGATGGAACAGCAGTATGAGGTTTCGCTGCGCGGGGTGAGCGATTCCTCACTGCAAGGGCAACTCGAGGAATTCTCCAAGCTGTTCGCGGAACAGGGAAAGCCGCCGGCCACCCTCGCGGCCCTTCGCCGCCGGGCGAAGAACGATGTCGAGCGACTGAACGAGGTTCTGCGGTCGCAGGGCTATTACGCGGGAAGCGTCGACTTCGACATCGACGACTCGGTCCAGCCAGTGGAGGTCACCGTGGTGGTGGAACCTGGGCCGGTCTATACGTTGAAGGACTATTCGATCGAGAACGTCGGTGCGGATCCTTTGGGCGACCCGATCCGCGTGACGTATGAGGACCTGGGTCTTCAGCGGGACGCTCCGGCGAAGTCCTCGGCCATCCTCGGCGCGGAACGGGTGGTGATCGATCAGCTGGCGGAGCTCGGCCGGCCGCTGGCCGAGGTCGCGGATCGCAAGGTCGTCGTCGACCATGGCGACCGTACGGTGAGCGCGGATCTCAAGATCGATGCCGGACCACGAGCCCTGTTCGGCGCGACCGACATCGTCGGCCTGGAAAACGTCGACGAACGCTTCGTGGTCCGGCGGATCGCCTGGAAGGCCGGCACGCCCTACGACGAGCGCGAGGTCACGGAGACGCGGCGACGCCTCTCGGAAACCGGCCTGTTCACCGCGATCCGGGTCAATCACGCGGACACCGTGGATCAGAACGGGCTTCTCAACATGACGATCACGGTGACCGAAAGCCCGCATCGCACTCTCGGCTCCGGCGTCAGCTATTCGACGAGCGAGGGACCGGGTGCCAAGGTCTATTGGCAGCACCGCAATCTCCTGGGCGAGGGCGAGCGGCTGAAGGTCTCGGCCGGCGGCACCTTGATCCGCTACGGCCTTACCGTGTCCGGCAGCAAGCCCGATTTCTTCGCGCGGAACCAGTCGTTGCTTCTCGACTTCAAGATCGAGCAGGAAGACACCGACGCCTTCGTCAGCCAGACCGTGGAGGCATCCGGGGCGATCAAGCGCCAGATCGGCGAGCATTATGCCGTGACGGCCGGTCTGACCGCATCGCAGAGCATCATCGAGGAGAGCGGAGAGGACGAGGACTTCACCCTGGTCGGCGTGCCGCTGACCCTGCAGCGTGATACCACGGACAGCGTTCTCAACCCGACCCACGGCGCGCGGACCGTCCTATCGGCGACACCGTACCTGCAGTATCTCGGCTCCAGTCTCAGCTTCACCATCCTGCAGTTCACCCAGGCGGGATACCTGCCGCTGTTCGACGGCGACCTGGTGCTGGCAGGGTGGGGGCGTGCGGGCATCGTCGTGGGACAGCAAGCGGCCGACCTGCCGGCGGATAAGCGCTTCTATGCGGGCGGCGGCGGTTCGATCCGCGGCTACGGTTTCCAGCTCGTCGGCCCTCTGGACAGCGCCAACAACCCGGAAGGCGGCCGGTCCGTCTATGAGGTCGGTACCGAGGTCCGCTACAAGATCACCGACTCGATCGGCGCCGTCGCCTTCTTCGAAGGCGGTAACGTCTATACCGATCTGGCGCCCGATTTCGGACAGGAAAGCTTCCTCTGGAGCACCGGCGTGGGCGCGCGCTATTACACGGCGATCGGTCCTCTGCGGGTGGACATCGCCTTTCCGCTCGACCGTCGCAACGGCATCGATGACGCCTTCCAGATCTATATCGGCCTTGGGCAGGCGTTCTGATCCGCGATGCGCGCTGTCATCGGCATAGCTGCTGGCCTGTTGGGGGCTCTGGTCGCCCTGGGGTTGTTTGCCGTGCTGGCGGTGGTTCTCCTACTCAGGACCGGCTGGGGGCAGGCGATCGTTGCCGATCGGGTCGAGGGGGCGATCTCAGGGCCGGGCATGATCGCGTCGATCGAAGGGCTCGGCGGCGCGATCCCCTTCACGATCACCATCGACCGGGTGACGCTTTCGGACACCGAGGGTCCGTGGCTTGTTATCGACAATGCACGCCTCGTGTGGAACCCGTGGGACCTTCTTTCCGGGGTCGCGCATGTGGAGGCGGTCGGTGCCGAACGGGTGGCGTTGCTGAGAACGCCGCCGCCCGGCGAAGGGCCGCCGGAGGACGAGACGCCGCCCAGCGACGAGCCGCCGTCCTTCGCGCCACCGGAACTTCCGGTCGGCGTTCAGGTCGAACGGATCGACGTGCCGGACGTGGTGATCGGCGCGGCGATCCTGGGGAAGGAAGCGCGCTTCGCGTTAGACGGACAGGTCGACATGCGGCATGGAAGCGACGCGACGGCCATGGTGTCCGTCGACCGTATCGATGGCGGACGGGGTCGCATCGGTCTGACCGCCGCCTACCGGCAGCAGGCGGGGACACTGGCCATCGATGTGGAGGTCGACGAACCGGAAGCGGGGTTCATCGCAGGGTTGATCGGTCAGCCGGGCCTCGATGGTCTGTCGGCGAAGCTGGCCGGTGAAGGGCCGGTTGAAGACTGGCAGGGAACGCTCAAGGTCGAAGCGCCAGGGCTGGTCCGAACGTCAGGGACTATCGCACTGTCGATCGACGGTGGTTACGCGGCGGCCCTGGACCTCGACGGTGACGTCCTACTGCCTTCCGACGATCCCATCGGTGGCCTTGCGGCGGGACCGTTCGACGTGCTGGCCAAAGTGCGGTGGAGCCCCGAGGAAGTCCTCACCATCGAAACGGCCGAAGTCCGGACCGGATGGGCCGATCTCTCGGCACAGGGGACGGTCGATTCGGGCGGAGACCGGATCGATGTCCGGGCGGAGGGGCAGGTTACGGACCTTTCCCGCCTTCAGGCCGTGGCGGCGACGCCGCTCGCCGGCAGTGCGCGCTTCGAAATTGCGGCGACAGGCCGGGTCCTTGCCCCGGAGACCGATGTTGACCTGACGCTCGAAGAGGTGTCCGCGGCGGGCGTCGCGGTCACCGCGGCGGAGGCGAACGTGACCGCGTCCCCCGCCGGTCCGGTCACCGATCCGGATACGGAGATCGCCTTCCGGACCAGAGGAACGGTATCCGGACTTGTCCTTCCGGGGGCACCTCTGCCGGCGTCCCTGGGCCAGCGTCTGGAATGGGTAGTCGAGGGGACCGCGACTCCGGCAGGCGCGGCAAAACTGAGCGCTCTGTCGATCAAGGACGAAGGGCTGACATTGGCCGGCAGCGGCGAGGTCGATCCGGAAACGGGGAAGGCGGCTGCCGATCTCGAACTCACTGTGGCCAGTCTCGCACCTTACCGCGAGGTCGCCGGTGTCGCTCTTTCGGGCGGAGCCAGGACCACCGTTTCGGCGCGGGCCGATCTCAAGACCGGTGCCTTCGACGTTACCGCAAAGGCCGACGGGAATGACTTCGGGACGGGTATCCCGGCGGCCGACGCCCTGCTCGGCGGTTCGCTCGCGCTTTCGGCGGAAGCACACCGGACGGACGACGGCGACATCGTGATGCCGACGCTGACGCTCGCGGGGTCGGCTGTGTCGCTGACCGGGTCCGGCTCGCTCGATGGCCGCACCGAGACCGTGAAGGCCGACCTCGAAATCCGCCTGCCGCGTCTGGAACGTCTGTCGCGGGCGGCGGGGGCGGACCTTTCGGGCGGGATCGTCGTGGCTGCCAATGTCGGTGGAACGCTCTCCGATCTCTCGGCCGATCTGCGGGCGAGCGGGTCGGGGGTCTCGGCCGCGGGCACGTCGCTCGGCAACCCCGCCCTCGCCGTGACTGCGTCGGGCCTGCCTGCCGCGGCGAAAGGCCGGCTGACCTTCAGCGCCTCTCCCCAAGGCACCAATGCGACGGTCATGACCGACTTCGCGATGACGTCGGAGGGAGAGGCTCTGGCGCTTCGCGATATCCATATCGGAGCGTTCGACAGCACCGTCGACGGCGCTTTGGCGGCCAATCTTGCCGAGGGAACCGTTTCCGGGCGCCTCGAAGGCGTTCTCCCGGCACTGGCACCGTTCGGTGCCTTGGCCGGCGTGGCGATGGAGGGCAACGGGCAGTTCTCGATCGCGCTCGACACGGCACGCGGCAGGCAGGATGCCAAGTTGAGTGCAGCGTTCGGCGGTCTCGCGGTCTCCTCTGGCGAGGCAGCGACCAAGGTAGACTACGCCACGGTCGATGCGACGCTGACCGACCTGCTGGGCCGGCCCGGCGGTGAGGCGGCGGTGTTGGTGACCGGCGTGACGAGCGGCAGCACGATGATCACCTCGGTCAATTTGGCCGCCGATGGCGATCAGGGTGCCTTCACCTTTACCGGACTCATCGACGGAAGTGCGGTGGAGCCGTTCAGCGTGGTCCTGGCGGGGGATGCCGAGATCGGCGGCGGTGCGGAGACACTCGCGCTGTCGCAGCTCGACCTGACCTTCGGTACCGTGACCGGCGCGCTGGTGAAGAGGGCGACCCTGCGCCATGAGGGCGAAGCGGTCGACGTTCGGGACTTCGCCTTCGGCATCGGCGAAGGGACCATTAACCTCGACGCCCAATACCGGCCGGAAAGCCTGGACGGCACATTGGCGATCGAAAACCTGCCTCTGGCGCCTCTGGCGCAGCTCGCGGGGCAGAAAAATGCGGCCGGAACGCTGAATGCTGAAATCGTGGCCGAAGGCGGCGCGAGTCCGGTCGTCACCGCAAGCATTACTGCGACCGGCATGAGGTTGCAGCAATCGGCCGACTACGACATTCCGCCGCTCGACGCGACGGTTACCGGCGACTGGCGTGACGGACGCGCATCGGCGGAAGCCACTGTCAGCGGAGTGGAAGGGGTCAGCCTGTCCGGCAGGATCGCGGCTCCGGTCGAGGCACCCGGCGGCATAGCCACCGCGGCTCTGACTCCGGGGGGCGAGCTCTCGGGCGCGGTCGATGCCGATGCCGATCTCGCGTCTCTCGGCGCACTGTTGCCTACGGAAGGAGATCGTATCGCCGGCCAGCTCTCGGCACGGATCGCCATCGGTGGAACCGTTCAGGACCCTCAGCTCTCCGGAACGACCACCATCGCCGACGGCTATTACGAAAACGCGATGGCGGGAACCATCCTCCGGGAGATCAACGGCACGTTCGAGGGCAGTGGCGAGCAGCTTCTGCTCCGCAGCCTGGAGGCGAAGGACGGCGACGGCGGCACGATCACGGCTGAGGGCGGCATCACCTTCGACCCTGAGCAGAATTTTCCTTTCCGCTTCACCTTGGTCACCGACCATGCGCGGCTGGTCCGTCGCGACGAGGCGGATGTGACCATCAGCGCCGGAATCGAGTTCTCCGGCACCCAAGAACGCGCCGCGGTCAACGGACGGATCGCCATTCGGTCGGCCAATATCAACATCCCCGACAAGCTGCCGTCCGGCGTCGCGACGCTCGACTTCCGGGAAGTGAATCTGCCCGAAGGGTACGAGCCTCCGGCGGGGAAAAAGGAAGAGGAAAACCAGAAAGAGGCACCGCCTTTGCCGATCGATCTCGATCTCGAGGTCAGCGTTCCCGGACAGATCTTCGTCCGTGGCAAAGGCGTGGACTCCGATTGGAAGGGCAAGCTCACCATCACCGGAACCGCATCGGACCCGATGATCGTCGGCGACCTGAACGTCGAGCGCGGGACGGTGAGTTTCGTCAGTCAGACCTTCACCATCACCCGTGGCGTTATCACCTTCGACGGCGGCCGCCGGATCGACCCGCTGCTCGACCTCGTAGCCGAGGATGCTTCCGGCGACATCACCGTCCGGGTGGTGGTGTCCGGCCGTGCGTCCAGCCCCTCGATCGCCCTGGAATCCGACCCGTCACTGCCTTCGGACGAGATTCTTTCCCGCATCCTGTTCGATACCGGCACGGCGAACCTGTCGGCCTTTCAGGCGATCCAGCTGGCTCAGGCCGCGGCGTCTCTGGCGGGCGGTGGCGGCGGCGGCTTCAACCCGATCGATTCGATGCGCCAAGCCCTCGCCCTCGACCGTCTCGACGTCAGCCAGGAAGGCGAGGACGTCTCCGGAACGACGTTGAGCGCAGGGAAATACATCACCGACGATATCTACCTGTCGCTGGATCAGGGGCTGACCCCCGGCAGCAGCAAGGTGACGGTGGAGGTGGAACTGACGCCGAACCTGACGGTCGAAAGCGATGTCGGCGCGAACGCGACCGGCAACGTCGGGCTCAACTGGGAATGGGACTACTGACCCGGCAGTCGGTCAGGACTTGATGAAGGGGGAGAGGAGAGTCCCCACAGGACCGACGAAGCGGAGATCTCCCGCGACGAGCGTCAGGGTGAGACAGTCGGCTCCGGTATCGGCCACGGGGCGATGGGTGACGGTATCGTCGGCCGTTTCGACGTCCCCGCGAAGAAACTGCCCGTATTCGTCCGTATAGCCCCCGGAAAGAATCAGGCTCATCTCCATGCCGCGATGGGTGTGAGGCAGGATGCTTGATCCAGCACGTACGTGGACGAGCTGGGTTCGCAGACTGCCCACGGGCGGCAGGAGTTCGGCAATCCTGATGCGTCCGCCGGCGAGAGAGGACCAGGACAGGCCCCGCAGACCTTTCGGCAGGTAACGGCGCAGGGGAAGCGGCAGCGGATCGAAGGGAGAGTCGGGTTCATCCTGGGTGCCGCCGTCCGGTTCTTCCGGCGGTGCCTCGCCGCGCAGGCGATCCATCAACCGTTCGAAGCTGCCTTCGGCCAGGGGCACCGGGTCGGAGTCCTCAAGCATGCAGCCTCCGATCGAATCGAGTGCAGCCACATCGCGCCTGCAAGCCGGGCACAACGCCAGGTGCGATGCGATGAGCAGCGCGACGGGTTCTGCGGCGCTGCCGGTCGCATAGTCGAGAAGTTGAGCCATCTCGGGGTGATGGCGAGGGATCATCGCAATTCCCTCAGTGCGCCTCGCAAGCGTTCGACCGCCAGTCGGATACGAGACTTCACCGTGCCGAGCGGCAGGCCGAGCTCGGCGGCGATCACGCTGTGCGATTTGTCCTCGAAATAGGCTTTGTGGAGCAGCGACGCCTGCTCCACCGGCAGGTTCGCGATTGCCGACCGCAGGTGGGCGCCCTCCTGACCGTTTGAGACGGTCTGTTCCGGCGGTGCTTCTTCGTCCGGGATCAGGACAGGATCGTTGAAATCGAGCTCCGGTCGACGCTCCCGCCTCAAAGCATCGATGCGTCGGTTGCGGGCGATCGTGAACAGCCACGTGCTGACGCTGGCCTGACAGGGATCGAATCGGTGCGCGCGATGCCAGGCAATGGCCATGACGTCCTGGACGAGATCGTCCGCCAGCCCGTCATCGGCCCCGAGGCGCCGGAGATATCCCTTTAGTCGTGGTGCGAAATGCGCGAACAGGAGCGCAAAGGCCATATGGTCTCGGTCCAGTGCAACTGACTCGAGAAGTTCTTCAAAAGAGCGCGCGGTCTCTCCTGGCGGTGTGGCCTCGGTGGTCATACCGCCATCTAAATCCGGCGCGCCGAGAACGACAAGCCAAGTCATGCAGGCGTGCCTGCGGTCGCGGATCATCCTAATTCTCATTCAAACGACTGTACGCGAAGGATGGGGGATCGGATCACTAGTTCGTGAGCGGTATCATGGTGATCCAAGGGCGCTCGAAAGGCGTACCTCGTTCTATGACCTATCACCGCTCCCGCCCTCGGTTTGGCTCTTCTCAAGCATCTGGCGTATGAAGCTGGCCGTCGTCGGTTCGGGGATCGCCGGCTTGGGAGCCGCATGGAGGCTGCACCGGACGCATGACGTCACCGTCTACGAAGCGGATTCGCTGCCTGGCGGCATTTCGCGCACCGTAGAGGTCGATGGAGCCGCAGTCGGCGCGGACCGCGAGACGCTTGCCGTGGACACCGGTTTCGTCGCCTTCAACGAACCTAGCTGTCCGCGGCTGACAGCCCTCCTTGTCGAGTTGGGGGTCGAGACCCAGCCGGTGGAGGCATCGTTTTCCGTCATGCTCGACGGCGGACATCGCGAATATTCCGGGCATCTGGGTGGGGTGTTGGCGCAACCCGGCAGGCCGTTCGATACACGTTTCCTGCGGATGCTTCGCGACATGGTCCGTTTCCGCCGAAAAGCCGGGGCCTTAGCGCGAGAAATGCGAGGCAGTCAGTCGTCGATCCGCGAAGTGCTGACGGCGAGAGGCTATTCGGACGCATTTCTGGACGACTATTTGCTTCCCCTTGGCGCGGCGGTCCGATTTGCGCCTTTGCGCGAGGTCGCAGCGACACCGGCGGCCGCCTTTATCGAATCGCTCGTCGGCCTGGGTGTGCTCGGGCTCGGAGACCATCTGCAATGGTGTTCGATCGGCGGCGGCAGCCGGACCTATGTCGACCTGATGACGGCGCCGCTGGGCAAGCAACTGCGGCTCAAGACGCCGGTGGTCGCCGTCGAACGGGACACCGATGGCGCTCGCGTCCGCGACGAGGGCGGCGGGTCGGAACGGTATGACGGCGTCATCATCGCGACCCGTGCCGACCAGGCATTGGCCATGCTCGGGGCGGGGGCTACGGACGAGGAACGCGCGCTGCTCGGTGCGTTTCGGTACACGGACTGCACGGCTCTGCTTCACACCGACCAGCGATTCATGCCGCGGCGACGGCGTATCTGGGCGAACTGGAACTGTCATGCCTGCCCGCAGGGACAGGATGGCGAGTTGCCGATGCTGACGTGCTGGATGAATCGCCTTCATAACATCGCCACGGACATCCCCTTGTTCGTGACCCGCAATCCGGCGGAGTCGCCCGGCGCTCAGCAGATGCTTGGCCAGTTCACGCAGGCCTACCCGATCCTCGACACCGCAGCGCGACGTGCCCAGTCGGCGCTCGGCGAAATCCAAGGGCGGCGAGTCTGGTTCTGTGGTGCCTATTGCGGCCTGGGGTCCCATGAAGACGCGCTGGTCTCCGGGACGACGGTGGCCGCGCAGATCGAGCGCGCGGTCGAATATGGTCTGTTGGGACCTGCGGTCAGCGCTGTCGCCTGAGAGTTCCCAGGACATAGATCGGCAGTTTTTGCCGGGCAAGGGTTGCCGGATGGGCGGCAATTTCATCCCGCTTACCTTTCGGCATGACGCCTGAAGACAGCAGATCGGCGGCTGCAGGCATCTGGCCTCCGCCTTGCTTTCAGTGAAGACAGGGTTGTTCGCAATGCCATGCCTCCGCTCGCAGGCGGCGTTGTCCGGGCAGCCACTGCAGTAAGCCGCGGCTTCCGTTCGGAAGCCTCACCCAGAATGGGCTTTCTTTCCCGGAGCAGTGCCGGGAGCAGGATCATTGTGGGAGGGCGACGGACGGCATGGGCATTTCGAGGACGCGCGACCGCGACCGGCATTCTCTTCCTCTTCGTCCGGTCACTCCGGTTCAAACCCGTGAACTGACGGTCACGAATTTCGCGGCCGACTCTGATAACCTTCCTGAGACCGATTTCAGTCTATTGTTGGGAACCTATCTGCATCCTGCGCCGCCTCTCGAAGGCGGACAGAGACGGGTGGACAAACCAATGCATCCCGATCCCCTGTTGATCGATCATGGGTATGAGACGATCCGCAAGATCAAGGCTTCCTGAAAAGGGAACGCGCCGCCGGCGGGCGTGACCGCCACTGGTTCCTGATATGGCTCCGCGGCATCCGAGCCGCGGGGGCACGGCCGATCGTTCAGGATACGCGGCCGACCCCGCCCGGTTCGTCTCTAGCCGAGAGACGAACCTGATCTAGGAA
>PBKC01000003.1 GCA_002721365.1 Rhodospirillaceae bacterium
CGGAGAGGTAACTGCTGCGGGCCTCCGCCAGGGCATTGCGGCGCTGATGGGCCAGCCCCGCCTCGATCATACGGTCGAGATCACCCGGCGACGGCGGTGCCGCCATTCTTTCAGACCAGCTCTTTAGGGGTCAGAAAGCGATCGAGGCGACCGCTCGCCAGTCGCACGTCGGACCAGTTGGCGACGGGCAGGGTGAAGGTCGCCAGAGCCGCCGTAGGGAATTTTTCCGCGACCCGCAGTGAGGTTTCGCATCTTGGATCGTTGGCCAGGGCCAGGGCGAACGTCTCGAGACCAGGGTTGTGGCCGACGATCATGGCCGAGACGACATCGGGATCCAGCCTCTGGACCTCGGCCAGAATCGTTGCCGGGTCGGCAAGGTAGAGCGACCGGCATCTTTCGGTCGGGATTTCGCCGGTCCGGGACGTCACCAGAGCGATCGTCTCCTCCGTCCGCCGCGCGCCGGACGACAGGATTCGATCGAGCTTCAGGCCCTCCTGGGCGATGAACTGGCCCATCACCAGCGCAGCTCGTTCGCCGCGCTGGTTCAGCGGGCGGTCGAAATCGTCGAGATCCTCATCGTCCCAACTCGATTTCGCATGCCGCAGGAGATAGAGATGCTTCATAACGGTTTAGCCCGGCCCGATCGTCTTTCTTAAAGGAGCGATCATAGCGCGGGGTGGTGGCGACCGCATCGGGGCTGGTCGGCGCGAGTGGCAGCTTGTATCGACCATGCCGCTGCCTGTAGTTTGCTCCGCGAACCGCCTGCCGATGCTAATTCTCTTTCTCATCGTCTTCATCGACCTGGTCGGCTTTGGGATCATCATCCCGCTGACACCGTTTTATGCCGAGCATTTCGGGGCCTCTCCCGACGTGGTGACGCTGCTCACCCCGACCTATTCGCTGGCGCAGTTCATATTCGCGCCGGTGTGGGGTCGGCTGAGCGACCGATACGGGCGCAAACCCATACTGTTGCTGACGCTCGCCGGCGCGGTTGCCGCCTATACGGTCTACGGTTTCGCGGACAGCCTGGTCGCCCTGTTCCTGGCGCGGGCATTTGCCGGGGCGATGGCCGGGAATATCGCCGTGGCCCAGGCCTTCATGGCCGACATCACCACCCCGGAAACACGCGCCAAGGGGATGGGCCTGATCGGTGCGGCGTTCGGCCTCGGTTTCATTCTCGGTCCGGCAATCGGCGGCACTTTGGCGGGGCATGAGCCGGGTAATCTCAATTTCGCGCTGCCGGCCATGGCGGCCGCCGGCGCATCGCTCGTCGCCATCGTCCTCACCTTCATTCTACTGAAAGAGCCGGAGCGGGCGCGGGGGCCCCAGGCCCGTGTCGGGCGGATCGCCGAACTTGTTCAGTCGTTGCGGCGCCCCAATCTCGGTGTGCTGATCTTCTTGTTTTTCCTGATCACCTTCGCGTTCGCATCGATGGAATCGACCTTCGCCCTGTGGAGCGAACGGCATTTCCATTGGGGACCGCAGCAGAACGGCTATGTGTTCGCTTTCGCCGGGCTGGTCAGTGCCTTCATCCAGGGCGGTTGCATCGGGCCGTTGACCAAGCGGTTCGGTGAGGTGCGGCTGCTGATTGCGGGGGCGGCGATTCTCGCTGTCGGGCTGGTATTGATACCGCTGTCGGACGGGTTGCCGCTGCTTCTCGTGGCGATGGCTCTGCTGGCCGTGGGATCGGGCCTCGGCAATCCGACGTTGAGCAGCCTGATCTCGAAGGCGACCGACAGCGATCATCAGGGCGGCAGCCTCGGCGTCGCCCAGTCGGCATCGAGCTTGGCGCGCATGCTGGGTCCCGCATCGGCGGGCGTGGTCTTCGTCGAGCTCGGTCGATCCTGGCCGTTTTTCATCGCCGGTGTCGTGTCGATCATCGTTGCCATTGCCGCCCTGCGATTCGTTCGCGCGCCAGCCGCCTCGGCGGTCGGTTCAGCGAGCGATGGCGGCTGACGGAAGGGGCCTGGTCCGTTCGGCGCCGGTTCGCTGGGCGCTTTTTCTCGCCCTGACACTCGGCCTGGCGAATTTCGCGAAGGCGTCCTCCGACAGCGAGGTGCGTTCCGCCCTGGAGGCGCGTGGACTGAGCGAGGCGGCCCTCGGGATTCCCTGGAACATCATCCAGAACGATCCGTTCACGCCCCCGACCATGCCCAGGGCGGTGCGGCGGGGATTGCCTGATCCTCTCCTGGTACCGGAGCTGGCGGAAACGGCCTGCGCCGTGGCCGACAACGTATCGTCACCTGACACGGAGCTTGCCGCGGGAACCTGGGTGCCACCGGTGCCGCTGCCTGAAACCTTGCGATCCCGGCTGGCATGGTTCGTGACGGAAGTGGCCTTCCTGGCGGGCGATCTCGAAGCAGAGATCGACTTCGCGCTGGCCCGGTCGGCGGCGGCGGAGCTGTCGGGGGCTGACAGCCGGTGGCGCGCCGCGAGCCGTCTTGCGGAACAGATCAACGCTGGATCGGTCGACGCCATCGCGAAGCGGTTCATGAGAGCCGTGGGGAAGATGGGGGCATCGTTCGACGCAGGCGGCTTCGGGCCGGCGCGATTCGCCTCACCGATTGGTGACATCGTCATTGGCTCGACGGGCGAGGACGCGTATCCGTCGGACGCCGCGATGATTATCGATCCCGGCGGAAACGACGTGTATCGGCGGCGCCCGACAGTCGGCGGCGTTTCCATCGTGTTCGATGCCGGTGGTGACGATCGCTATGTCGGCGACGATGTCACGATCGCGGGTCTCTCGGCGATCGTCGACCTGGACGGGGACGATCGTTACGAAGCTCTCGCCAGCGGCCTCGCCGCCACCGTGGGGGGCGCCGCGCTTATCGACGACCGAAGCGGTGACGACCGCTATGAGGCGGGCGTTTTCGGAGAAGGCGCGGCGATAGCGGGTGTCGCAGGGCTCGTCGACCGGAACGGTGCTGACCGGTACCGCGTGCGGGCGAGAGGACAGGGCTTTGCCGGCCCCGGCGGGCGGGCTTGCTTGTGGGACGGACAGGGCGATGACCTCTACGAGGCGGCCGGCTTGCCCGACCCTTACAACCGACGTGGCGCGATGGTGAGCCAAGCCCAGGGTGCGGCGATCGGCGACCGCCGTGTGAGCGCCGGAGGCGTCGGTGTGCTGCGCGACGATGCCGGTGACGATCGCTACGAGGCGGCCATGTTCGCGCAGGGTGCCGGCTACTATTTCGGTTTTGGCGTTCTCATCGAGGGTGGCGGGAACGACAGCTACGATGCGGCACGCTATGCCCAGGGGCAGGGAACGCATGGCGGAATCGGGTATCTCGGCGATCGAGGCGGTGACGACGCCTACATGCTGGCCGTCGGCGTGGGACAGGGCATGGGGCTTGATACAGGTGTGGGCATTCTCCGCGACGAGTGGGGCAATGACGGCTACGAGGCTCCGAACATCGCCCAGGGCGCGACGACCGGAAACGGCTTCGGGTTGCTGGTGGACGGCGGGGGGGGTGACCGCTACCGGCTTTTCCCGCCGGGGGACGGCTGGGGACGCGGGCGGCCGGACCGGGGATTGCCCGGCTTGGCGCTGCTCCTCGATCGAGGGGGTGAGGGGAGAGCTTCGCTGGGAAGCAGTCCCTTCGCTGACACGATTCTCCCGGGCGGGCCGATGGCGGGAAGAGATGCCGAGCTTGGGCCGGCGCCTGAGCATGTCTGCCCGGCGACCGCAGCTTCGCCATCCGACCCGGAAGGCCCGGCGCTTGCGTTGCTAAGACAATCCGCGCCGGTATTCGGGACCGGGCCGCGAGCGATCGCGGCTTATGCCACACTGGTGTCCGGTTTCCCCGGAAATCTTGCCGGTCTGGTGGCGGCGGTCCCGCCTGAAGATGTCGGAGCGATCGCCTCCTTGAGGAACGTCGTCCGTTGTGCGCTCGTCCAAGCGGATCCCGCGGGGAAGGCGGCGGCGGCCGCGGCCGTTCTTGGCATGCTTAAGGCCGATCCGTTGTCGTGGAAGGCGTCTCTGTTGTTGACGATAGCCGGCTACGCAGAGGCCGACCTGCCTATCGCCTTAATCGAGACAATTGCTGGACAGCATCCGGATTGCGCCGCCCGAGCAGCGGCGCTCAGGTTCGCCACGGGTGACGGAGAGACTGGCGGCTCCAGCGTCCTGATCGCGCGTTCTGCGGCGTCGCTCTGCTGGCAGGAGCGCGCCGCTGCGGCGCGTTTCGCCCATTCGAAGCCGTCAGAGCCTTGGGCGGTGCCGCCAGAAAAGGATCCCTCAGGCGGCCCGGATGGCTTGCCGGCGCTGGATGAGCTGAATGACGACGACCGCCGCTTAAAAGAGAAAGGCCGACGGCATCGGTCATGAGGCCTGGCTTGATCAGAATGACCGAGGCGGCGAGGAGCATTCCGCGCTGCCACCAGTTTGCGTTCGTCAGGAACCAGCCATGGAGACCGGATGCCAGACAGGTGACGCCGAGGACAGCGGTCACGACCGTCGTCACCACCCGGAACGGTTCGCCGATCAGAAGCAGCGATGGGCCGAACACGAAGAAGAAGGGCACCAGATAGCCGGTCGCCCCCAGCTTCACCGCGGCGACGCTCGACTCCCACAGGCCTGCACGCGAGATGCTGCTGGCCGCGAACACCGCCATCGCCACGGGTGGCGTAATGGCGGACATGATCGCGAAATAGAAGACGAACATGTGGGCTGCGGGCTGCGGGATTCCGAGTTTGACCAGGGCCGGCACCAGCAGCACCACCTGCATGATGTAGGCGGGGGTGGTCGGCATCCCCATGCCGAGGATGATCCCGGCCAGCATCGTCAGGACCAGCGCCGGCAGCAGCAGGTCCTGGGCGGCGTCGAGCACCAGCGTTGTGAAGGCGAGGCCGAGACCGGTGAGGGAAATTACCCCGATGACGATACCGGCACAGGCGCAGGCGGCGGCGACGGCGAGAGCATTGCGCGCACCTGTCTCCAAGGCGTCGCCGACCATCCGTACGGAGACTTCGCGGCGGGTTTCGGTCCGCAGCAAGGCGATCGGGACTACGGCAAGAATGCCGGCCAGCGCCGCCATGGGCGGGCTATAGCCCATGATGAGGACGGCCACGACCACAGCGAGCGGAATGAACTGGTGTCCACGTTTCCTGAGCACCGGGCCCAGCTCGGGCAGCTCCGATTTCGATAGCCCGCGGAGTCCGGTCCGCTTGGCTTCGAAATGGATCGCCAGGAAGACGGCGAGATAGAAAAGGACCGCCGGGACGAGGGCGTAGAGGGCAACGGTCTGGAAGGCCACACCCAGGAACTCGGCCATCACGAAGGCGGCCGCGCCCATGATCGGCGGCATGATTTGGCCACCGGTCGACGACACCGCCTCGACCGCGCCAGCGAAGGCCGGCCGATAGCCGATCTTCTTCATCAGCGGAATGGTCAGCGTGCCGGTGGTCATCACGTTCGAGACGGCACTTCCGGAGATCGTTCCGAACAGACCGCTGGTGATGCAGGCGACCTTGGCCGGTCCGCCCGGCGTGTGGCCGGTGAGGGCTTGAGCGAAGGTCACGAACAGATGGCCGGTCCCCACCCGTTCCACGAAGGCGCCGAACAGAACGAACAGCACGACGAAGGTCGCCGACACACCAAGCGGGATGCCGAAGATGCCGTCCGTGGTGAGATAGAGGTGATCGACGAGCTCGGGGATGCTGACGCCGCCATGCGCCAGTCCGAACGGCAGGTAGGGTCCCGCGAGCGCATAGACCAGAAACAGGACAGCGGTGATCGGCAGCGCCGGTCCGAGGACCCGTCGCGAACCTTCCAGAATCATTGCCGTTAGCGCGATCCCGAAGACCAGGTCGGGGACCGTCGGCTCGTCCACATAGGGAAAGCGGGTGACGACGTAGTCGTAGTTGACGAAGAGGTAGCCGATCGAGGCGACCGAGAGAATGAGGAAGGCCGCGTCCAGCCACAGCACGCCGCGCGACGGCCGTGTCCGCGAAGCGGGCATCGACAGGAAGATCAGGACCAGCGCGAAGGCGAGATGAGTGCCGCGGAAGATCACCACCTCCGGCGGGCCGGCGAAGGCGATGTAGAGGTGGTAGAGCGACATCAGAATCGCGATCGCGCGCGCCGTCGGCCCCAGGCGGTTGGCCAGGGTCTTGATGGCGGGAGCGCCGGAGGAGCTATCGCCGGTCATCGTCTCTGCCGACACCGACCGCCCGCGACCTTAAGGAAGGACGCCGACTTCGCGGTAGTAGCGCTCGGCCCCCGGATGAAACGGTACGCCGACATCGGTCGCGAAGGTCTCGACTGAAACATCCTTCATCGCGCTCACGATCGCACCAAGGTCGGCTCGGTGTTCGTCGAGCGATTTCACCAGCGTATAGACGACCTCATCCGGAATCGTGTCGGCGGCGATCAGATGCGTCCACGTACCGAGCGTCTGCACCGGGTCCGGTTGGTCCGGATAGGTGTTCGCCGGGATCGTACGGCGCACATAGTTGGGATTGTGCTTCTCACGCAGCGCTTCGAACGTTCCGTCTGGGATGTCCATGACTCGGACGCTGCGGGCCGTAGCCACGTCCATCACCGCCGAGGCCGGAATCGTGGTGATGATCATGAAGGCGTCGATATGCCCGTCCTTCATCAGCGAGACCGAGTCGGTGTAGTTCACATGGTTCACTGAACCGAGGTCGTCATAGGTCAGCCCCTCGACGCCGAGAAGCTGCCGAGCGATCTGTTCGCCGGTATGGCCGCGCAGTCCGACGGCGACGTTTCGCCCTTTCATGTCGGCGATCGAATTGATTCCCGAATCGGCCGCGACAATGACCTGGAAGACCTGTGGGTAAAGGGTGGCCACGTGGCGGATGTGAGGGGCTTCCTCGCCGAAAGGCGGGCGGCCCGCGATCGCATCGGCGGTGGAATTGGCGTTGCCGAAGCTGAGCTGGGCCTTGCCCTTTTCCACCGCCAGGACGTTGGCGATGCCGCCGCCGGGAAGGACGCGGATGCTGACGTCCGGCATGGTTTCCCGCACGAGATTGGCGATGGCGCCGCCCAATGGGTACCAAGAGCCGCCTTGCGGTCCGGTCATCATCCGGTATTCGTCGGCATTGGCGGCGTGGCCCAGACCGATCAGGCCGGCGGCCAGCAGCACGACTCGCAGGATGCGCGTCATTCCGTTTCTCCCTGGTCGAAGGGGGAGACCGGCTTCCGAGGCCGGTCGGGTGTCGTCAGCGGATCGGCGAGAAGGAGGTGGGCAGGAGAATCTTGCTCTCCATGTCCTGAAAATAGGTCACGCCCTTTTTGATATAGGCCTGCCAAGTCGGGTCGGCGGCCAGCTCGGCGCGACGGCGGGCGCGGTCATCCAGGCTCTCATAGCCGTACATGTGGACGACCTGATTGAGCGGCCCGATCTCGGTGTAGAAGTAGCCGAGTTGATTGCCGAGAATCCGGCGGTGCGTCTCCATGCCTTCGGCGGTGTAGACATCCAGCATTTCCTGGAGCTTGCCGGGGTGGAGGGTGTAGGTGCGCTGCTCGACGATCATGTTTGTTCCTCCCTGATTATCGTTGCCCGCGCGCCATCGGCTGGCGGGAAAGTCTTACGTCGATTCGGTTCGTATTCTCGGTGTTGGTTTCGGCGGATGCAACGGGCGGCGTTCTCGTTCTCGGGTCAAACGAACGTCCTTGCGCGGCGGGCGACCTCAAGGACGTTGCCGGCATCGGCGTTGCCGCCGGACTGGATCACGGCGACGCGGCGACCGCGCATGAGATCCCGCTCCTGCATCAGAGCGGCGAGCGCGGCGGCACCGGCGGGCTCGGCCAGATTGTGGGTATCGACCATCAGATACGCCTGGGCGTCGAGCGCTTCGTCGTCGCTCACTGTCACGATCCGCGCGGCGCCGCGATTGATGATCTCCACCGCCTCCGCCACGGGGACGCGGGTGGCGACACCGTCGATGAGGGTGTCGGCGGTCTCCGTGCTCACTGGATGGCCAACCGCGAAGGAGAGGGCATAGCAGGGCGCGGCCTCCGCCTGTACGCCAACGATCTCCGTCTTCAGTCCGAGCGCGTCACGGGCCGCAATCAGGCCGCAGATGCCTGAGCCCAGTCCGACCGGGACATAGACCGTATCCAGGGCCTCGACCGCATCGAACAGCTCAAGCGCGTAGCTCGCCACCCCCTGAACCAGCAGGGGAGCGAAGGACGGCACGAAATGCAGTCCTTGTTGTTCGGCGAGGGCATGGGCGTGGTCGAGAGCCGTATTGAAGTCGGGACCGTGCACCACCAGTTCGGCTCCCTGGGCGGCCATGGCGGCGTTCTTCTCGGGATTGTTACCCTCCGGCACGACGATGACGGCGCGCACGCCGGCGGCCTTCGCCGAGACCGCGATCGACTGGCCGTGGTTGCCGCGCGTCGCGGCGATGACTCCGGCGCAATCGGGCTGTTTCCGCTTGAGGTGCTGCATATAGACGATGCCGCCGCGGATCTTGAAAGCGCCGGTCGGCGTGTGGTTTTCGTGCTTGACCCATACCGAGCAACCGGTGCGTTTCGCCAGGAGCGGCCACGCATATTGAGGCGTTCGCGGCATGACGCCGTAGACGGTCGCCGCGGCGGCGCGCAGGACGTCGAGCGAAGGGTCGGTATGGGCAGTATCCAGCATGGCCGGCACGATACGCGGGCCCTCTAGCCGCAGCAAGATCAACCGGATCGGCCGGTGGTTGCTCTTCGTCGATCATCGGCCGCGGGGTATAAGGGACGAAACGAACCGGCAAGGACGCAGTGGAGGGCGCATGTTCGAGGGCTTCGATCGTCAGACCGTCGCAGTGAACGGAACCACGATCCACTACGTCGCGGGCGGTGAGGGGCCGCCGCTTCTCCTGCTGCACGGATATCCGCAGACCCATGCCATGTGGCACAAGGTCGCGCCGGCTCTGGCGGAAAAGTTCACGGTCGTCGCGCCCGATCTCCGCGGCTACGGCGACAGTGGCCGGCCGGCCGATGGTGAGAATCACCATGGCTATTCCAAGCGGGCGATGGCCGCGGATCAGGTCGCCCTGATGTCGCATCTCGGCCACGAAACCTTCTTTCTTGCCGGCCACGACCGGGGCGGGCGTGTCGCCCACCGCCTCACCCTCGACCACCAGGCGCGGGTGCGAAAACTGGCGGTGCTCGACATCATCCCGACGCGGGATGTCTTCAGGCGCACCGATCAAAGCCTCGCCACGGCCTACTACCACTGGTTCTTTCTGATCCAGCCGGCGCCCTATCCAGAGACGATGATCGGCAACAACCTCGAGTTCTACCTGAAATGGAAGCTCGGGAGCTGGGGAACCGCCCGCGACGCGTTCTCCGATGAGGCGATGGCCGAATACCTTCGCTGCTTCAAGCTGCCCGATACCGTCCACACCACCTGCGAGGACTACCGCGCCGGCGCCACGATCGATCTCGAGCACGATGAAGCGGATCTCTCGACCCGGATCACCTGCCCGGTGCTCGCTCTGTGGGGTGAGCAGGGGGCGCTCCACAAACGTTACGACGTGCTCGCCGTCTGGCGGGACAGGGCCATGGACGTGAGCGGTCGGCCGGTCCCCTGTGGACATTTCATTCCTGAGGAAGCGCCGGAACAGACGATCCTCTCTTTGAGTGAGTTCTTTGCTGCGGCCTGAAGCTCTCTATATCTAGGGCGAACGTCGGCGCGGTGCCGACAGGGCGGCGGGCGAGCGTGCGTATTCCATGTCGAAGCTGAGGAACTATCTGCTGACCGGTATCGTCGTGACGGCTCCGGTCGGCATTACGCTTTACCTCGCCTATCTCATCATCGACTACATCGACAGCAAGGTCGTTCCGCTGCTCCCGGCGGAATACAACCCGTCGACCTATCTGCCTTTCGCGGTGCCGGGCATCGGCCTTCTGCTGATGCTGGTGGTCTTCGTCATCGTCGGCTTCCTCGCCGCCGGCTTCGTGGGACGGGCCCTGATGGGCCTGGGCGAACGGGTGGTGGCCCGCATGCCTGTGGTCCGAAGCATCTATGGCGCGCTGAAGCAGATCTTCGAAGCGGTCCTGGCGCAATCCTCGCAGTCGTTTCGCGAAGTGGTGCTGGTCGAATATCCGCGCCGCGGCATCTGGGCCCTGGGGTTCATCACCGGCACGACGAAAGGCGAGGTTCAGAACTCGACCGAAGACGACGTGGTGAACGTCTTTCTGCCGACTACCCCCAACCCGACGTCCGGCTTCCTGCTGTTCGTGCCGCGCCGCGACCTCGTGAAGATGCACATGACGGTCGAGGACGGGATCAAGATGGTGATTTCAGCGGGCATCGTGACGCCGCCGGACCCACGGCCGGCGGAAGTGCAGGCGCGGCCGGTGATCGTCAGCCGGGAAGGCGACGCCGCCCCGGAGCCTCCGGTTCTCGTTCACCCCGACAACAGATAGCGCACGGCGGCGTCGCGCTCGAACAGGTAAAGCAGGATCCGAAGCGCGTGGCCGCGCTCACCGGTCAGGTGGGGGTCGCGGTCCATGATCAGGCGAGCATCGTCGCGGGCGGCCAGAAGCAGTTCGCCGTGGACCGCCGGGTCGGCGAGCCGGAAAGTCTGGAAGCCGCTCTGTCGCGTGCCCAGAAGTTCTCCTGATCCTCTGAGCTCCAGATCCTCCTCGGCGATGCGGAACCCGTCGTCGGTTTCCCTGAGAACGGCAAGGCGACGGCGGGCGGTGTCGCCCAACGGGCTGCCGTAGAGCAGCAGGCAGGAGGATTCTCGGCTGCCGCGCCCCACGCGGCCGCGAAGCTGGTGGAGCTGAGCGAGTCCGAAACGTTCGGCGTGCTCGATCACCATCACAGCCGCTTCCGGCACGTCGACACCGACTTCGATCACTGCGGTCGCCACCAAGATGTCGAGTCCGTCGCCGGCGAAGGCCGCCATGACCTTGTCGCGCTCCACTCCCTTCATGCGCCCGTGGACCAGCCCGACCCGGTCGCCGAACAGTTGCTGCAGGGCGCGATGGCGGGCCTCCGCGGCCGCCAGATCGACGGTCTCGGATTCTCCGACCAGCGGACATACCCAATAGACCTTGACCCCGGACTCGATCGCCCGGCGGACCGCCTGGACGACCTCATCGCTTCTGGAAACCGGCAGGACGACCGTCTTCACCGGCTTTCGGCCCGGCGGCCGGTCCGTGAGGCGCGAGACGTCGATGTCGCCGTAGGCGGTGAGGGTGAGCGAACGCGGGATGGGGGTCGCGGTCATGATCAGCATGTCGACGGCATGCCCCTTGGCTGCGAGTTGCAGGCGCTGGTGAACGCCGAAGCGATGCTGCTCGTCGATGACGGCGAGGGCGAGGTCGGCGAAGGCGACCGATTCCTCGAATAGGGCATGGGTGCCGATCAGAATGTCGATCTCGCCGTTCGCCAGCCGATCCATGGTCGCTTGCCGCGCCTTACCGCGATCCCGTCCCGTCAACAGTGCGATTCGAAGCCCGGTGCCGGCGGAGAGCGACTGGATCGTCTTCAGGTGCTGACGCGCCAGGATTTCGGTCGGCGCCACCAGCGCTCCCTGCCCCCCAGCCTCGACGGCCGTCGCCAAGGCGAGAAGGGCGACGATCGTCTTGCCGCTGCCGACGTCCCCTTGCAGAAGACGCAGCATCCGGGCGGGCGACGCCATGTCGGCGGTGATCTCCGCGCGGACCTGCTGCTGGGACGGCGTCAGGGTAAACGGGAGCGTCTGAAGGATCCTGTCCGACAGGCGNCCGTCGCCGANGATCGCGCGGCCCTTGCGGCGTTTGTTCCTGTTCCGGACNACCGCGAGGGCGANCTGATTGGCGAGCAGTTCGTCATAGGCCAGACGCTGCCGNGCGGAATGGAGCGGCGAGATGCCGTCGGCTCCNTGGGGCGCATGGGCCGTTGCGACGGCTTCGGTCCAGGACATCCACTGCCGGGCGGCGAAGAAATGAGGCTCGATCCACTCCGGAAGCCGGGGCATCCGTTTCAGGGATTCGGTGATCGCCTTGTGGAGCGGCCTTGACGTCAGTCCCGTCGTCAGCGGGTAGACCGGCTCGATTGCCGGAATCTCGGTCTCCTTCGTCGCGATGTAGTCGGGGTGGGCGAGCTGGCGGATGTCGCCATAGATCTCGATCCGCCCGCTGACGATGCGTTCGGTACCCGGCGGCAGTCGTTTCAGCAGGTAGTCGCCTTGGGCGTGGAAGAAGGTGAGCGCAAGGGTGCCGGACGGATCGGAACACCAGACGCGGTAAGGCGCGCGCGCAGATCGGGCCGGATCATGCTCGTCGATATGGACGCGGAGCGTCGCGACCGATCCCGTTTCCGCCGCGGCGATGGAAGGGATCATCCGGCGATCGACGACGCCGGTCGGCAGATGCCACAGAAGGTCGACGACACGCGGTCCCGCCACCCGCTCCATCAGGCCAGCCAGCCGCGGACCCACCCCGGGCAGCGCCGTGAGGGGGGCGAACAGCGGAAACAGTATTTCGGGGCGCATGGATTCGGCGTCGTCCTTCGCGGCTCGTCGCTTGCTGTATCTCTCGGGGGCTGACAGACGAGAGTTAAGCGAATATATCGGGGCGGTTCAAAGAGGGCATGCGATGCCGGCACCGCTAGACATTCGCCGCCGACAGGTGCGGTTTCGTTGCTGGCATCGGGGCACCCGTGAGATGGACCTGCTGCTCGGCCGCTTTGCGGACGAGCATCTCGTCGATCTGACCGAGGAAGGCCTCGGGCAACTCGAAGCGTTGCTGGAGGCGCCCGACCCGCAGCTCTACGCCTGGTATTCGGGTCGTGAGCCGGTACCCGCCACCTACGACACCTTTGTCATGCGCCTGTTCAAGAACTTTCGCTTCACGCCGCCACAGCCTTGAAACGTCTATCCGAGCTTCTGTCGCGACCCGGCCGCATCCTCGCGTCGGGCGCACCGGATGGTGTCGATGCGCTGGCGCTGGCGGAGGCCGCACGGTCGGGGAACGCCCGGCAGCTCATCCATGTCGCGCGCGACGACACGCGCATGGCCTTCCTACTGGAAGCGCTGCGCTGGTTCGCACCCGAGATCGAGGTTCTGGATTTTCCGGCCTGGGATTGCCTGCCCTATGACCGCTCGTCGCCCCATGGCGACATCGTCGGGCGACGGTTGGCGGCTCTGGGTGCGTTGGCCGAGAACCCGTCGGCGCCTCGCATCCTTCTCACGACCTGCAACGCCATTCTCCAGCGGGTGCCGCCGCGTGCGGCCATTGCCGGCGGGACCTGGACCGTTACTCCCGGCAGCGATCTCGATACCGATTCGCTGTTCGAGTTCCTGGGACGGAACGGCTACGTCCGTACCGGGACGGTGATGGAGGCCGGCGAATATGCGGTGCGCGGCGGAATCATCGACCTTTTCCCATCGGGCGGTGCCGAGCCGGTCCGTCTCGACATGTTCGGCGACACGGTCGAGAGCATCCGCACCTTCGACCCGCTGTCCCAGCGCAGCATCGGGTCTGCCGACCGTCTGACCCTTGGGCCGGTCGCCGAGTTCAGGCTGGACCCGGAATCGATCGAGCGTTTCCGCGTCGGCTATCGAGAGCTGTTCGGCGCTGCCAACGACGGCGATCCCCTTTATGAGGCGGTCACCAACGGTCGACGCATGAGCGGCGTCGAGCATTGGCTGCCGTTGTTCCATCCGCGGATGGAGACCCTGTTCGACTACCTTCCCGACGCGCCGGTGTTCATGGATCCGGCCATCGAGCAGGCGCGCGAGGACCGGTTGACGGCGATCGAGGACTACTACCAGGCGCGGCGCGAAGTGAAGGCGTCTCCCGGCCTGGAGGAGATGACCTACAAGCCGCTGCCACCACGTCGGCTGTACCTGGACGAGGGCGAGTGGCAGGCGGCGCTGGATAGCCGGGCATCGGTGGCTTTCTCGCCGTTCCAGGCACCCGAGACGACGCCCCATTCCGTTGACCTCGGCGGCCGTAAGTCCCGCGAGTTCGCCGCCGAGCGCGCGCGCGAAGACGTCAACCTGTTCGACGCGGTGGTCGAGGAGGTTCGGCGCAAACAGGGGCAGGGTAGCCGCGTCTACATCGCCGGCTACACCGCGGGCTCTCGCGACAGGCTGGCGACGCTTCTCCGTGAGCACGGCATGGAGGCGGTGAAGCCTGTCGACGGCTGGGCCGAGGCTCAAGGATTGGATGCGAAGGCGGTCGGGCTGATCATCCTCGGCCTCGAAGGCGGGTTCGAGGTCGATGGCCTCGTCGTCATCAGCGAGCAGGACATCCTGGGCGACCGGCTGGCCCGGCCGCCTCGGCGACGGCGGCGGCGGGCGGTCAACTTCATCGCGGAGGCGTCGGGTCTCGAAGCGGGCGATTTGGTCGTCCACCTCGATCATGGCATCGGCCGGTTCGACGGCCTGGAAACGCTGGAAGTCTCAGATGCGCCCCATGACTGCCTGCGGCTCATCTACCATGGCGGCGACCGCCTTTACGTGCCGGTCGAGAATGTCGAGGTGCTGTCGCGCTACGGTGGCGAGGAGAGCAGCGTCCAGCTCGACAAGCTCGGCGGTGTCGCCTGGCAGGCCCGGAAAGCCAAGGTCAAGAAGCGTATCCGCGACATGGCGGCCGAGCTTGTTGCCGTCGCCGCCCAGCGCCGGCTACGGCAGAGCGAAAGTTTCGTCCCGCCCGAAGGGCTCTACGAGGAATTCAGCGCCCGGTTCCCCTACACCGAGACCGACGATCAGCTTCAGGCGATCGAGGAATGCCTGGACGACCTCGCGTCCGGTCCGCCGATGGATCGGCTGGTTTGCGGCGATGTCGGCTTCGGGAAGACCGAGGTGGCGTTGCGAGCGGCTCTATCCGTGGTCGCCCATGGCAAGCAGGTGGCGATCGTGGTGCCGACGACGCTGCTCGCCCGCCAGCACTACAAGACATTCAAGGAGCGGTTCTCGGGTTTTCCCTTCAAGGTCGCCCAGCTTTCCCGGCTGACACCGTCCAAGGAGGCCACGACCATCCGCCACGGCCTGAAGTCGGGAGAGGTGGATATCGTCATCGGGACGCACGCCTTGCTCGGCAAGACCATCGCCTTCGACCGCCTTGGTCTTCTGATCATCGACGAGGAGCAGCATTTTGGCGTCGCGCAGAAGGAGCGTCTGAAGCAACTCAAGAACGACGTTCACGTCCTTATGCTGACCGCGACGCCCATTCCGCGCACGCTGCAGATGGCGCTCTCCGGCGTCCGCGAACTCAGCCTGATCGCGACGCCTCCGGTCGATCGGCTGGCGGTTCGGACCTTCGTGCTGCCGTTCGACCCTGTGGTGATCCGCGAAGCGATCATGCGCGAGCGCCATCGTGGCGGGCAGACCTTCTACGTTTGTCCCCGTATCGAGGATCTGGAAGCGGTTTATCGGCGACTCGGTGAGCTGGTGCCGGAGGTGAAGGTCTTGCTGGCCCACGGCCGCATGTCTCCGACCCAGATCGAGGAGGCGATGACCGCCTTCTATGACGGCCAATACGACGTGCTGTTGAGCACGACGATCGTCGAGTCCGGTCTCGACATCCCCAACGCCAACACGCTGATCATCCACCGCGCCGACATGTTCGGCCTTGCGCAGCTCTACCAGCTTCGCGGTCGGATCGGCCGGTCGAAGCGGCGTGCCTACGCCTATTTCACCGTGCCCACCAACCGCATGCTCACCCAGGCCGCCGAGAAGCGTCTGCATGTCATTCAGACCATGGACGAACTGGGGGCCGGATTCGGGCTCGCCAGCCAGGACCTCGAGATTCGCGGTGGCGGAAATCTGCTGGGCGAGGAGCAGTCCGGACAGGTGAAGGAAGTCGGTCTCGAACTCTATCAGGAGATGATCGAGGAGGCGGTGCGGGCGGCGCGCGATGGACCGCAGGCGACCGCCGAAGACCGCTGGTCACCACAGATCACGATCGGCACGGCTGTTTTAATTCCAGAGGATTACGTCGCCGATCTCAGCTTGCGCCTCAGCTTGTACCGCCGTATCGCGGCGCTGGAGGACAGTGGCGAAATCGACGGCTTCGCGGCCGAGCTGATCGACCGGTTCGGTCCGCTGCCGAACGAGGTCGAGCATCTGCTGAAGATCGTCGCCATCAAGCAGTTCTGCCGGCAGGCCGGGATCGAGAAGATCGACGCCGGCCCGCGCGGCGCGGTGGTCGGCTTCCGCCAGGACCGCTTCGCGGCGCCTGAGAAGCTGATCGCCTATATCAGCCGCAACCCGACGACGCTGA
>PBKC01000004.1 GCA_002721365.1 Rhodospirillaceae bacterium
TTTTCGGTCCGATCTCGAATGACCGTTCTGAGAGATCGCCGAAGGGGCTTTGAGAGACCTCTCAGCGCCCGGTCACGATGGCCGCGCCGACTCCCGGACCTAACGTCAAAGTCCGGCCTGGCGCCACCCACTCCAGGACCGACCGCCGATCGCTACTCGGCCACCCGCCGCCCCGCAACCCAAGGGTTTCCGCGTGTCCCATCATGTCCCGCCTCATCCCGCCCAATCCCGCCTCACTCCCGATCCCTGTGTCCCCTCACAACAATCAGAGAAATCGGCCAATACCCCCTCTCCACCCCGCTGGGGGAGGAGAGGGTCGGGGTGAGGTGGGGAACGCGAGGACCGCAGTGTCTACGACCGCCCTCAGCTCGACCCACGGGCGAGCGGGTGAGGGGACGCCGTCATTGCGAGCGGCCGGGGGCCGCGCGGCAATCCAGAGGGGGCGGTGCCGCCTGGATTGCTTCGCCTCCGGCCTGCAATGACGGAAACGGTCAGATCGGCTCGCCGTATTTCGATTGCAGGGCGCGGATGCGTGCCTTGGCGTTGGGAAGGAAGGGGTGGATCCGGACGGCGCGTTCCAGCACCGTCAGCGCTTCCTGCCCGCGGCCTTCGTCGAGCAGGATCATCGACAGGCCCGACAGGGCACCGAAATGGCGCGGCTCCAGGTCGAGGGTCCGGTCGATGTCCTTGATCGAGGCCGGATAGTCGTTCATCAGGTAGTAGAGCGTCGCCCGCTTGTTCCAGCCCTCGGCGAAGTCGGGCGCCATCTCGATCACGGCATTGAAGGCGATCAGCGCTTCCTCGTACTGGCCGCCCGCCATGGCGCGGGTGCCGCTTTCCATCAGCCGGTCGATATCGGTATCGCCCGCCTTGCTCCAGATCGCCCAGATCTCCTGCTCGATCCGCTGCGCATCCACCGGCCCGTCCGCGCTCTGCAGCGCGTCGAACAGGCCGTCCAGGCGCGGATCGTCCTGCGTCGCCAACCCCACTCGGACCGAAGCGACCATCAGCCCCACCACCAGCCAAGCTACCGTCATGACCCTGCGCATTGATAAACTATGAGCGCGGGGCCCGCTGCGGACAAGCGAACCTGTCGAAAGTCGTGAATGGAGTCGGCGATCCCGGCCGCTATGGCCGAGATCCAGGCGGACGGGCTCAGAAACCGCCCGGGAGGGCGAAGCGCTTGTCCTTGTCGGTGGACGGCATGTCGATCCCGTCAGCGACGGCGCGCAGTACCTCAGTGGCACGCTCGGCCATCTGCGGGTTCTTCTTGATCCAGGCGATGGCCCGTTCGAACACGCTCTCGACGACGTCCGGATGATTGCGGAGCAGGGCCACGGTGCTGTCGATCTGGCGCGACCGCGTGGTCTGGTCGAGCTGGGTCATCGCATTGACGATCAGCTTGGTGCCGGCGATCTCCGGGTCCTGCACGGTCTGACCCTTGTCGAGATCGAACTTGAACTGCTTCTTGTAGTCGCGCCGGATACCCTGAAGATCGTCGATGACGCCCTGGTCCTGCGCGAGAGCAATGCCCGCCGACGTCACCGGAAGCGACATCAGGCAGACCAGGATGACGATAAGCGATTTCACCTCGAGACCACCTCCAACAGACCAGGTCGTCATCTTCAGGTAGGCCCTGCCTCGTGAACACGCAATCGCCATCGGCTTTCCGGGACGGGAAATCAGATGGTTCGGTGACGGCCGTCACGCCGCCGTGGCGGGCCCGGCAAGCTGATCGCGGACGAACTCGGGGTAGGTGTCTGCGAGCTCTTCACGGGCAACGCTTCGCAGGATGGCGAGTTGCGCGTCGGTCGGCGCCGGGGTGGCCGGGACATCCGCGTCGTGGTCGAAGTCGAAGCCGGTCTCGGCGACGATCTCGTCGAGGTCGTGGCCGGGATGGATGCTCACCAGCCGAAAGCGGCGGCGCTCCTTGTCGAAGGCGAAGCGGGCCTTACCGGTGACGAGCGCGGCCGGACCGCCGGGGCGGTGGACCTCGGGCGGGCTCGATCCCGGTGCGCTGACGAAGTCGACCTTGGGCACCAGCACCCGGCGGCTGTGCTCCTCGCGGAACAGGATGACGCGGGGAACCAGGTAGTAGAGATAGGCGCTGCCGAACGAGCCGGGGAAACGCGGCTTGGGCGCGTCCCAGGGGCCGGCGCCGACCAGGTTGATGTTGGCCGCGCCGTCGATCTGGCCGCCGCCTAGGAAGAACACGTCGATGCGACCGCGTCCGGCGAAGTCGAATACCTCGCGCCCGCCGTCGGTGAAGGGGAAGTGGCGGGTCGAGCCCAGGATGATGACGTCGACGGGCTTTGCCGCCGTTTCCCGCACCAGCAAGGCGGCGGCGGCGGGGATCGGCGACACGGCGCCGACGGTGATACAGCGGGCGTAGCCCACGGTGTCGGCGAGAACCGTCGCCAGCAGTTCGCCACGGGAATAATCGGCCATCGGCCGGTCAGGCCGCGGCGGCGCGGTTGAGGACGAACTCGTCGAGATAGCGGGCGAAGCCCTCCTCGCTTTTCGCCGCTGCCACGTAAGCCCGCATGTGCGGTGCGTCGGTTGGATAGGCGTCGGCGAAGCCGAGCGGCCAGCTTCCCTTCTCCTGGACCGACAGACCTTCGACGTAGAGGGCGGGCAGCGTCCCCGGCGCCATCGTCTCGTCGGCCAGCAGGTCGCCGTCATAAATGCCCTCGACCGTCACCAGCGCCCGGCCGGCGGCGTGGGCCATGGTCATGATCTCGCGCCGCCGTCCGACCCAGACATTGCCGTGGACGTCGGCAAGGGCGGCGTGGAACAGGGCGAAGTCGGGGGTGATCGCCGGCAGCAGCACGATCGGGTCGTGCGTGCCCTCGGACGCGAACGGATTGTCGATCACCCGCCAGTCGGGCCGGCGCTCAAGCAAGTCCGATCCGACGATACCCCGGAGCGGCATGAACGGATTGCCCTTCTCGCCGGCTTGCAATGCGGCATGGACGGCGGGGCAGGTGGTTTCGCGGATCGTCAGCCGGCCGGCCTCGGCGGCAGCGCGGAAGCGGGGGCCGATCCCGAATTCGCCCAGCGACACCGCGGCGCATTCGATGGTGGAGACGACGCCGGCCCCGATCAGCAGGTCGACCTGCAGGCCCGAAGTCGGGCCGCCGACGAGGGTCAGGTCCTTGACGCCCTTTCGGATCAGGGCGCGTGTCGCCGCCATCGCCACGCCGTTGGTCTCGGTCGGAACGACGATCGAAGCGCCATCGCCAATGGGCTCCAGCAGGGCGTCCAGGTCCTGGAACAGGGTCGTGCGGGTCATGACTGCGGCTCCCCCGGCGGCGTCTCGTCATAATTGGCGACCTCGATCAGGTTGCCGCTCGGGTCGCGGAAATAGACCGAGGTCATCGGGCCCAGCGCCCCGGTCTGCGCCGTCGGGCCCTTCTCCACCGCGACGCCTTCGTCGGCCAGCCGCTTGAGGACCTCGGCCACCGGCGTGTCGGTGATGAAGCACAGATCGGCCGAGCCCACCGTCGCCTGCGCCGCCCGCGGCTCGATCAGCTTGCCGACCACATGCAGGTTGATCTTCTGGTCGCCGAAATGCAACGCGATGCGCCCGGCATCGAAGGCCCGCGCCTCCATGTCCAACACGTTCTCGTAGAACCGGACGGTGGTATCGAGGTCCTCGACGGTGAGGACGAGATGGTCGAGACGAAGGATGTTCATGGCTGGGCCCTCTCATCGTGCCGTCGACTATCGGATGACTCCGCTAGCAACGTATCGCGCGTTCTGGGCACGATAGTTTGATGCTACCGTATCAGTCAGCATCGAAGGTCATGGAGCGTGCCCGGAATGATCGTCAAGCGGCTGATGCTCTCTCTCGTCGTTCTCGCCTTGACCGGCGCGACGCCGGCATCCGCATGGTGTGTCAAGAACAGCAGCGGACAGTCGATCGGCGTCGCGGCTGACGGAACGGACGTCGCCTTCGAAATACCGACAGGCCGGGACGGGTGCTGTGATCCCGATCGTGACAGCCGTTGCATCGCCGGCGATGGCGCGGTGCCGCTGTCGCTCGCCGTCGTCGGCCAGCCCGTCTCCGCTTGCGCGGTCGAGGTGGCGGCGAAAGGATATGTCAACGTCACCAAGTCGCCCGACGGCATTCGGTGCAAGGCGCTGAAGCCCGGTCAGACGATGGATTGGGGTCGCTAGCCGCGACACCCGACACGAAAACACGCCACGCACATCGATTAGCGGCGGAGAGCGCGCTGCCAGTCGGGCTTGGTGTCGGGCTCCCAGGTCGAAGGTCAGGGCAGGCAGGACTCCGCCGTCACCTCGATCGTTCCGAAGGCGTAGCCGTCCAAACCGTAATAGGCGTACTCGAACCTAGCGCCGGCATCGAGGATCCGGCGCATGGGCGCATTGGAACATAGCCCGTCGATGACGCTTTGCCGGAAGCTGTCGAGGAGGGAATCGCCCTGGGCATCCACTTGGTACTCATAGCGGATGGTGGTCCCATAGGTGTTCAACTCGACCAAGGTGAGGCTCTCGCTGATGACGAGCGGAAGTTCGACGTCGTCGGCCATCAGCGCCAGCGCCCGTTCGAGACCCTGATCGCGGATGAGATAGTCGATATTCGCGTTCTGCCAGGTTTCGTCCCCGGCAACCGTGTCGCTCTCAAGCCTGGTGACGAACGTGACGCCGACGCCGACGATGATCAGGACAACGCCCGTTGCGATTCCACGCCATCCGGTCGTCAACGGTACCGATGTGGCATCCGCCGTCGTCGGGCTCTTCGGCGGCTTGAAGAACAGCCACAGATTGGCGATCGGAACGAAGATGAGGGCGGCGTAGTAGGGGTGGCCCCATGCGTTTCGGGACCGTGCCATCGTGATGACGCCCAGGACGTAGCCGACGGCGATGGTGACAACCATGACCAGCGCGACAAGCGTCCACAGGTAGCCCCCCGTATACGCCGCCGGCGCGTTGAGCCAGACCAGGTCCATCACCTTTCCGACCGCGAACAGCGCCGTCCAGTAGACGAAGAACGGGACGCGCTTCAGCTCGAATTTGCGGCGGGAGATCAGGCCGGCGAGAAGCGCGCCGAAAACCACCAGCCCAATGGAAACGAAGATCATCGCCCGACCGAGATTGAGATAGTCCAGGCTGAGTTCGTTCAGCACGGATTTGCCCTTCGTCATGTTCTTGGAGACAGCGCGCCGCGGATCTGCGACCGCATGGCGTGAGGCTAGCACAACCCCACCGGGAGCTATGTGAATTTGCTGCTCGCCGCGTGCCGGCCGGGCCAGCGGCCGGAGGTATGGGGTTCGCTGTCGGTGGCGCAACGGCCAAGTGTTAGACTGGGCGTTCCGTTTCCGGGGAAGGCGCCATGCGCATCGATCGCCAGGGCGACCGCGAAACCGGGTGGGCGTGGCTGCGAGCCGCCCCCGACCCGCGTCTCGCCCGCTGGATTCAAGGTCCCTATACCGGCTGGGTCGAAGGCGGCAGCGCTGCGGTGATCCGGCGGGAAGCGGCCAAGCCGGTCGTGCCGGTGAGGGGAAATTCGTCCAATACCGGGCCCCGGCGCGTCGCTAGCCTGTCGGCCTTTCCCGATCCTGTCTGCGAGGCATGACGATGACTGACCACAAGACCGGCGGCGGCCCCGACATCTTTCCGGTGCTCCGCTATCGCGACGGCAACGCCGCCATGGACTGGCTGGCGAAAGCGTTTGGTTTCGAGAACCGGGTTGCTTATCCGGGGCCTGACGGCGATGTGATGCATGGCGAGATGGCGTTCGGTGGCGGCATGATCATGCTGGGCGGCGGCGGAGGGCGCGTCGACCCGGACAATCCGTGGACCGCGACGCCCCAGGGCATCTATGTCGCGGTCGACGACATCGCGCCCATTACGCCCGTGCCCAGGCGGCGGGGGCGGAGATCGTGACGCCCCTTCGCGATACCGATTACGGCGCCCGGGAATACACGGCCCGTGACCCGGAAGGCCATCTGTGGAGCTTCGGCACCTACCGGCCCGGCCGGGACTGAACCGGGCCGGATCAAAATGCGCGAACTTCTTTCCGCTCTTAACGGCTCATTAGTCCTTCCGGGCTATTCCTGGTCCTGACGAGACGACGAGCCAGTGGGTTCCAGGCGAGGTTAGGAGATGGTCGACGGTTCCGGCGGTACCCTGTCCGCCCTTCTTGCCCAGTCGCGCCCTCAGGCGGGCGGGAGTATCGACGGCACCGTCGGCCAGCCCAAATCCGCTTCTCCCCAGCGGACCGAGTCCCAGGAAGGACCGGACCGCGTTCCCCCGGCGCCGCGCGGGGCGGGCCGGGGGCGCCTGCTGGACATCATCGTCTAGAGTACCGTCCGACGGGGCAGGTGCCCCCTCCCCGAACGACGCAACGCCCCGCCGGACGTCGATCCGGCGGCACCGGTCTCAGGACCGGTCGACTTGGGTTACGGCCGCGGGCCTTTCGGGGAACTTGCCCCCCTCCCTGTGCCCCACCTCGAAAGCCTGCGGCCCCCTTTTTCCGGCATTATGTAGCAACCGCACCTACCGTTCAGAGCCGGGGTTAGCCGGCGATGCGTAGGTATGACTCGCGTGATGTCGGGGGAGACTCGGCAGGAACGGTGAACTACGGCATTCTGTCTGAATGCGCAGTTGGACCACTATCCGGTTGGCATTCTCGGTATTCGCGGCGCCATTCCTGGTTATCGCGTACCTCAATATTGAAAAATGGGCTGAGGCAAACGGGATCGACACCCTATTGCTGGATGCCGTTCAGCCCGATGGTCGCCAGGAAGTGACCACTGCCGCGACGCTCCTGACGTACGTAACCCAGCCCTGGGTCGCATGGCTCTCAATTTACATTGTTGGGATCGTGAGCGGAATTTGGCTGGATGTGCTCATTCGCCGAGAATGGATAAGTACAGAAGAAAAGAGGAAGGCAATCGGCAAGAGATGTGCTTATCTAGTTGCTCATATAAGTTCGATCCGTAGAACTGAAACACTCTCAAATTCTTCCCTTCGAACAAGATCGGCATTGAACAGTATCTGGTCAGAATACCTTCCAACGGCCTATAATCTTGAAAAAATGGGACTGCCCACGCCAGACATAGAAATAAAGACGGATGACGATGCGATCTTTATCCGGGAGTACTTGCGGTTTGTAGGACCACTTATCGAAAGTGGCCATGCGCGCGAGGCTCGCAAAGTAGCACGGCGCTTATGTTCTTCTCAAGAGCAACCGCAACAAACTAATCATCAGACAAATAGACATTCTTACACCCGACGGATACGAGGCATTGCACAAAAAAAGCGGCTGAAAAACCCCCTCGGCTGATCTTATTGTTGATGTTCCTCTCTGTCTCGTTGATTCCCATAGCCTGCAACCGCTCGGCTAGCTGCTTGTAGCTCACGTTCCGTCGCTTCAACTCGGCTTTCAGGAGGCCCTTAACTCGGTCCTGCCATTCCTTGTCCGTTGCCATAGGTGCATCCTCCGTCCGTGGCGGTGGATGTCACCATATTCGATATAAACACCATTGACAACGGGATGCGATATCACCACATTCGATGATGTAGACATCGAAAACGGTGATGAACGTGGCCCAGCACTTCCTTCTCTCAGCCCAAGCCCGGACGCTCAGCCTCTCCAAGGTGATGCGCCTGAGCGACGACGCGGCCTATGAGACGTTCAAGCAAGTTCGCTGGGCGGGGAACGATGGCGAGCCGGTTTGCCCGCGTTGTGGCTGTGTCGCCGTCTACGAGTACCAGAGCCGCCGCATCTTCAAGTGCAAGGGCTGCATGGCGCAGTTCTCCGTGACCACGGCAACGATCTTCGCCAGCCGCAAGATGTCCTACCGCGACCTTCTGGCGGCTATCGCCATCTTCGTGAACGGGGCCAAGGGCGTGTCCGCGTTGCAGCTCAGCCGCGACCTGGATTGCCAGTACAAGACGGCGTTCGTCCTGGCCCACAAGCTGCGGGAGGCCGTTTCCGCCGACATGCAGGAACGGAAGCTCGGCGGTGATGTCGAGATCGACGGGGCGTACTTCGGCGGCTATGTGAAGCCTGAGAACCGGAAGGAAGACCGCAAGGACCGTCGTCTGGCGATCAATCAGANCGGCAAGCGCCGTTGCGTNGTCGTGATGCGGGAGCGNAANGGNCGCACNCTGCCGTTCGTGTTCCGGGCCGAAGACGAGTCANTNTCGACGATCCAGNCCCGNGTNCTGTCCGGCTCGANCGTCTATGCCGATGANGCNTCGTGCTGGGATGTCCTGCACGCCCGGTTCGCGACCAAGCGCATCAATCATTCCGTGGCGTTCCGGGATATGGACGCCTGCACCAATCAGGCGGAAAGCTACTTCTCCCGTCTCCGCCGCGCCGAGATCGGCACGCACCACCACATCTCAGGCCGATACCTGCATCAGTACGCCAGCGAAATGGCGTGGCGTGAGGATCATCGGCGGGAGCCGAACGGGTCGCAGTTCATGATGATGGCCGGTGCGGCGATGGCGCATCCGGTGTCGCGGCAGTGGGCCGGATACTGGCAGCGGAACGAGGCATGAACGCACCGGGAACGGCGCCAACGTTGACTCTTAGATCTGATAGGTAGAAAGTCGCCGCACGGTTGCAGACACGAAAAAGGAAGCCGGACGGGAACCCGGCTTCCTAGTTCTGTTACCGCCTACGGCGACACCGCAGACGAGTCAACATGTTTCGCAAGCGCCATATGCCCACAGGACGGGTAGCTCGTCAACCGGTGTCGCTTCCTCCATCCACGCAAAAGAGGAATGCGACCTATGCAATTCCAGCTTCAGGTTTTCGAGTACCAGGACCGTAGCGAGTTCCGCATCATCGACCGCAACGGCGAGCCGTGGTTCGTCCTTTCGGACGTCTGTCGGGCGCTAGAGATCAAGAATCCGGGCGATGCTGCCGACAGGCTAGACGATGATGAAAAGGGTATCGTTAATGCCGATACCCCTGGCGGCCGGCAGAACCTTTCCATCATCAACGAGTCCGGCCTCTACTCGCTGATTCTTACCAGCCGCAAGCCGGCGGCGAAGCGGTTCAAGAAGTGGGTGACTTCGGAAGTCCTGCCGGCCATCCGCCGCACCGGCCGTTACGGCGTTGGCCGCACACCTGTGTTCGTGCGGCGGTTCAACGACAATTGGGATCGCGTTTCGCCGGGATACTTCTCAGTGATCAGCGAGATTTTCATCCGCGTTATAGGGCGGCTGGAGTTCGTCGGCTACGTCATGCCTGATCGCGGCGACACGGGCCGAGAAATGCGCCCAGACATTAGCGTCGGGAAGACATTCCCAGCGTGGCTGGAGGCCAACTACCCTACTCTGGCCTCGATGTATTCGACATACCTGCACCTTCTGCCTAACGGCGTGGAGTGCGAGGCGCGTCAGTACCAGAACGAGGTTCTGTTCGCGTTCATCGAATTCGTCGACCGCCACTGGATTCCGATCTACGCGGAGCAGTACTTCAAGAAGCGCGACCGCAAGGCGCTGTCATACCTGCCGAAGATTCTGCCGCCGCAGAAGAAGGCCGGCTAATCGCCAGTGAGGGGCGGGGCTTCGGCCCCGCTACCCCACCAGCCTCCACGTCACCCGCTGGCCCGGCTTCCACTCTGACACGACCACACCGCGCTCTTTCAGCTTCCCAAGGGACTTCCGCACCCGCTTAGTGATCGTAGCGCCATAGCGCGGATCATCGGGGCTCCACCCTTTCCGTTCGCGCATCCCTGCTGCTAGGGCTTCTATGGTGATGCCGTCGGGATGCTGGCGAATCTGATCCAGTAGGAAGCGGGATAGCTCGCCCTTCTCGAACAGTTGCCCGACGCGAGGACGCCTCGGCAAGGCGCTGGTCTCGGGTGCGCCTTCATAGCCGAAGATGCGCATGCAGCCGTCGACGTGGGCCAGCTGGTCGTGGATCTTGGCGATCTGCTCTTCCAGAGCGTTGATCTGCCCTAAGAGTGTGGCGCGCTTGTCGATGAGCGCCGAGAGGACGTGAGATTGAGCCATCCCCGCATGGTAGCGGTCGTCCCGGTTCCAGCCGATGGCCGGCTAGGTGCGGTTGCTACATAATGCCGCCTTTTTCCGGCATTATGGCGCAAGCACACCAGCGACAACTACTCTCCCGCTGAAGTCTACGAGAGCCGCCCTTGCGGCCCCGGCATCCCCCGCATGCTAACGCATCGCTGGTAACCGGGTGCCGTGCGAGCTACTTAACATCTTCGGGAAGTAGCCGACGCCCGGGACACGGCGCGGCATAGCGTCCGGGCGCCAGTCCGGTCACAATCCTCCTATTGCTTGTCGCGTCCGTCCGTGGGGAAGATGAAACTTCGTACCGCGTTGTTCACCGCTGTTCTGGGCGCCGCCTTGCTGCTCGCCGGTGTTTTCGGCGTCTCATGGTGGCTCAACCACCGGCATCTCGTGACGACCGACAACGCCTATGTCAAAGCCAGCATCACCGTCATCAGCCCGAAGATCGAGGGCTATGTCGAAGAGGTCGACGTCCTCAGCAACACCCCGGTACGGAAGGGCGAATTGCTGGTGAAGTTCGATGCCGAGCCGTTCGAGGCCGCGGTGGCGGCCGCCCGGGCCGACGTCGAATCGGCGCAGGCCTCGATCGCCGCCGCAGAGGCCGAAGCCGCCGCGGCCGCGGCCGCAGTCGACAATGCCCGGGACCGCTATTCCTTGCAGAAGGCGCTGATCCGTCAGGACCAGGCATCGGTGGAGGCCGCCAGGGCGCGCGCCGAACAGGCCGCGCGCGACCTCGACCGCTATCAGTCGTTGCTCGACCGCAAGGTCGGCACCGAGCAGCGTTACGAGCAGGCGGTGACCGAAGATCAGCTCGCCCGCGCCGAGCGCCAGCGGGCGCAGGCGGCGCTGGAAGCGGGCCGCGAGCAGCTCTCGGTGCTGGAAAGCGAGATCAAGCGCCTCCAGGCGGTGGCCAAGCAGGCGGAGGCCCAGGTGGCGCAGGCCAAGGCCCAGCTTCTCCGCGATCAGGCACGGCTGGAGCAGGCCGAGATCGAGCTGTCGCACACCAATGTCGTGTCGCCGATCGACGGCGTCGCCGGCAACCGGATCGTCGAGCCGGGGGTCTACATGGAAGCCGGCTGGCCGATGGTCTCGATCGTTCCGCTGGACGGCGTCTGGGTCGTCGCCAACTTCAAGGAAACCCAGCTTACCGACGTTCGCGTCGGGCAGACGGTGACAATGACCGTCGACGCCTTTCCCGGCGTCGAGATCGTTGGCAGGGTCCTCAGCCTCGCTCCGGCCAGCGCGTCGGAGTTCAGTCTGCTGCCGCCCCAGAACGCCAGCGGCAATTTCGTGAAGGTCGTGCAGCGCGTGCCGGTGAAGATCACCTTCGACATTCCCGACGAGATCCTCGGCCGGTTGGTTCCCGGCATGTCGGTGATCGCCACCATCGACACCGCCTCGGGCGGTGACGGCGCCGCACTCGCCAGCGCACGCGACTGACGGCCCGCACCGGGCCCTCACGGCGTGAGCACCCAAGACACGACCGACTCCGCCGAGACCACCGGCAGCGGTGAGCTGCCCGACGACAGGCCCGATCCGACCTTCCGCGAGGTCGTCGCATTCTACGCGATGGTCGTCGGCATGTTCCTGGCGCTGGTCAACGTGCAGATCGTCGGCAGTTCCTTCCGCCAGATCCAGGGCGGCCTCTCGGCGGGGCCGGAGGAGGTCAGCTGGCTGATGACCGCCTACCTGATCGCGGAGGTGGTGATGATCCCGCTGTCGGGCTGGCTGACCCAGGTGATGTCGACCCGCTGGCCGTTCACCGCCTGCATGGGCGGGTTCACTGTCGCCTCTCTCGCCAGCGCGCTCACCTGGAACATCGAATCGATGATCGTCTGCCGGGCGCTCCAGGGCTTCACCGGCGGTGCTCTCCTGCCCATGGTCTTCGGCACCCTGTTCACCCTGTTTCCGGCGCGCAAGCAGGAGATGGCGACGATTCTGGTGGGCATCGTCGGCACCACCGCGCCGGCGCTGGGCCCCAGCCTGGGTGGCTGGATCAGCGAGTACATGTCATGGCACTGGCTGTTCCTGCTGAACGTGCCGCCCGGCATCGTCATCACCGTGGTGATCGCGTCGGTCGTCCGCTTCGACCGGCCCAACCCCTCGCTGCTCAGGAACATCGACTTCATCGGCATCAGCCTCGTCGCCGTGACCCTGGCGACGCTGCTGGTGGTGGTGCAGGAGGGGCGACGCGAGGGCTGGTTCGAGTCCGACTACATCCGCACGCTTTCGGTCATCTCGGCGGTCGCTTTCGTCCTGTTCCTGTGGCGGGAGTTGACCGCGCGCCATCCGGTGGTCGACCTCCGGGCCTTTACCGACCGGAACTTCCTGATCGGAACCTTCTTCGTCTTCGTCTTCGGAGCGGGGATCTATGGGCCGGTGTTCGCCCTGCCGCTGTTCCTGGCCCAGGTGCGCGACCTCGGCAGCCTGCAGATCGGGCTGATCGTCTTCGTGATCGGTGTGTTCCAGATGCTGTCGGGGATCGTCGTCTACTTCATGCTCAAGTTCATGCGGCGGCGCCACATCGTCTTCGTCGGCGTCGTGATGATGGCCTACGGCACCTACCTCCAGGCGCAACTGACGATCGATACCGGCTTCGAGGAGCTGTTCGTTCCGCAGATGATACGCGGGCTGGCGGCGCAGATGGTGTTTCTGCCGCTGGTCAACCTCGCTCTGGGAAGGCTTCCTGCGTCCAGGGTGCGGAACGGGTCGGGGCTGTTCAACCTGACGCAGCGCCTGGGTGCGGCGATCGGGATCGCGGTGGCGAGCGCAATGCTTCAGGTCCGTGCCGAGCACCACTATGCCCGGCTGATGGAGGTGCTGCCGCGCGGCGACATCGCCGTGCAGCCGATCTCCCGGAAGCTCCATATCCTGTTCGAAAGCCGCTTCGGCGACTCGCCGACGCTCGACCGGGTGGTCACCCAGTTCATGATCCAGACCACTCAGCGCGAGGCGCTGATCCTGGCATTCAACGACGTGATGCTGGCGATCGCCGTGCTGATCGCCGCCTCGATCATGGTCCTGCCGGCGATCCGGGGCCTCGACCGGCCCAAGGGGACGTGACGGAGGATCGCGTCCTGCCCCGTCCCGAAAGCAGAAACGCCCCGCGCGCTGCGCAGGGCGTTTCCTCTCCCTCGCGGGAGCGCTTAGCTCGAAACCATCCAGAATCGGGACGCTAGCGCTGTCCTATCGATCGGTGGTTCCTGATACGCAAAAGGCCGATTAGAGGTCGGCGCAGGCGTAGCAGTTGATCTCGAGACCGACAGCAACCTCAGTAACGACAGGCTTCGTCCACATGGTGTTTCTCCCTTTGCGATTGGAGTCTGACGACCGTAGTCGCCCCTAACCATGGACAAGATAGCGTGCACCGGAAGGGGTGCATTCTATAAGCGTTATAATCATTTCCTATCGGCCCTTATTGCCCCGCAATTCCTTGATTTACAACGCTTTCATCAAGGGCGGGCCCGGTTCGATATGGGGCAGGGCAATATCGTCGCCGGTTTCCCTCAAATGCCGCAGGCAGCTCGCGAACGGCTCCACACGGACGTATTGCGACGGCGTCAGGGCGACGAGACGGCGGTCGGGCAGGCTGGTTCGATAAAGGGTCACGTCGTAGGACTGATCGGCGCCCACGCAGGCGGTGAGCGCCGGCACGACGGCCACGCCCAACCCTTCCTGGACCATCGACAGCGCGACTTCGTAGGTGCGGGTCTGGCCGATGACGCGGTAATGGGGCAGGACCTTCTGGTACCAAGCTTCGATCCGCCGTTTGTGCTGGCTGCCGAAATTGAACTGGATGGTACTGTTCACCACCGCTCGGTCCGGCTCGGCGAGATCGGCCTCGACATCGTTGACTTGGGCCAGGTCTATGCCGCGCGGAACAGCCAGCACGTACGGGTCGCTGAAGACCTCGGTCTGGTGGAAGGAGACGCTGCTGCTGGCGATCGAGTCCGTGGCGAGGATCGCCATCGTCAGCCGCCGGCCGTAGAGCAGCTCCAGCGCCTCGGCCGGCGCGGTCTCGTGGATGTCGACCTCGACCTCCGGGAACTCGGCGCTCAGCCGGTGCATGGCGCGCGGCAGGAGGATGCGGGCGATCGAGCTCAACGCGCCGACCGCGATCACCCCGCGCGTCCCCTCGGCGAACTCCTTCAGGCCGACCAGGGTTTCGTCGACGCTGGACAGGATCAGCTCGGCTTTTCGCGACAGGAATATCCCGGCGTCGGTGAGTTCGAGTTCGTTCCGGTTGCGGTTGAAAAGCTGCGTTCCGACGTCGTCCTCCAGCTTCGATATCTGCTGCGACAGCGACGGCTGCGCCAAGCCCAGCACCTTGCTGGCCTTGGTGAAGGAGCGGGCATGGGCGACCGCCCAGAAGATGCGAAGTTGATGAAGGGTCATGGTCGGCGCCGGGGCCGCCTCGAATTGGAACGACTCAAAAAAAGAACCGGGAGACAGTACGGCCAAGATTGGTTGATTTGCAACGCCATTGCCCGGTCTCCCGAGCGCGTCAGGGTTCGCTCTCTCCGCCGGCGGACCCTTTGCGGGCGAGCACCCGGTAGGCGACCAAGTCGCCCGAGTCGATGAGGCCGAGGCGCCTGAGCCACAGTTCGCCTTCGGCCAGAATGTTCATGGCCGTGCTGCGGTCGAGGCCACCTGTCAGGTCCTGGGCGAAGCGCGCCCAGGCGCCGAGGATCAGGCGGCGAAGTTCGTCGGTCACCTCGGCCGTGACCCGGACGTCGAAGCCGATTTCGCCGAGGCAGCTCGTGGTCTGCGACAGCGTCCACGGGGTCGCCTGCTCGGCCGTTTGCCAGCGGGCGAGATCCGGATTTGTCGATTGCGGCTTCACCATCATCAGTTCGGTGAACAGCAGGTCGCCGCCGGTCCGAAGCGCACGGAAGATCGCGCGGTAGAGGGCTTCCTTCTCCGCGATGCGGAAGAAGGTCTGACGGGCGTAGGCGGCGTCGATCGAGCCGGGGTCGAGCCCGAGGTCCGGCGGCGTGAAGGGACGGACCGGGGCGCTTTCCGCCTGTCCTGCGTCTGTCGAGCGGCGCATGCCGACTTGGGCCAGGATCGGATCGCTTTCCAGCCCGATCACCGATGCGCCGGTCTTCGCGGCGACGATGCGGGCATTGCCGCCCAGGCCGGCGCCGATCTCGATCACCGTCATGCCGGGCATCAGGCGAAGGGGCGCGACCAGCTTTTCCATGTAGGCGGGGTCCGACGGAGCGACGAGACCGGAGCCGAACAGGCGTTCGGCGACGGCGATCCGAGTCTCCGACCAGCCGACGGGCGGCGGTGGATGAATGTCGTCCTCGGCCTTCTCGGCCGCCGGCTGTCTGGATTGCGGTGCGGAAGTGGTCGCCGGCCTCGGCGCTTCGTCCTGCGGCGCTCGGGCCGGTTTCTCCATGCGCCGGAACATCGCCATCAGTCGTGCAGCGAAGCCGGGGTCGTTGGCTGGTTCGGCCACGGGAGTGTCGATCGCGGTCAGCGGTGATTGGCGGTCATGGCGGGCCCGGAGCGGCTAGCGTTCGCGGAACGCCTCGGTCTTGAGCTTCAGCACCGGTTTCAGCAGATATTCCATCACCGACTTCTTGCCGGTGTGGATGTCGATCGTCGCCTGCATGCCCGGTGAGATCGGATACTCGTCCTCGGTCTCGCCCAGATAATTCTTGTCGGTCTCCGCCCGGACCTCGAAATAGGTCTCGCCCTGCTGGGTCGTATAGGTGTCGGCGGAGATGTAGGTGACCTCGCCCTCAAGTCCGCCGTAGCGGGCGTAGTCGTATGTCGACAGCTTGACGACCGCGTGCTGGCCGACGCGGACATAGCCGATGTCGATGGGGTTGAGGTGCCCCTGGATGACCAGATTGTCGGCCGTCGGAACGATCTCCATGATCGAATCGCCCGGCCTCAGGACGCCGCCGATCGTGTTGTACTGCAGGTTCTTCACCACCCCGTCGATCGGGCTCACGATCGTGGTGCGGCGGGTCTTGTCGGAGGCGCGGAGCAGGGCTTCCCGCGCCCGCGCGATCTCGACCTCGCGCTGGCTCAGCTCTCCCAGCGCTTCGCGGCGGTAACTTTTTTCCTTCTCGGCGATGCGCTGGGTGGCCTCGTTCAGGGCCGCCTGCGCGCGGGTGATCGCCGGTCCGATGGCGGCAAGCTCGGTCTGCAGGCGCTCCACCGTCTGCTGCGCTTCCAGATAGTCGACACGCGAGACGAGTTGCTGCGGCAGCAGGTCTTCGGCCATGGTGAGCCGTTCGCGGGCGACGGCCAGCTGATCGCGGAGACCCGACTGGCGCCGGATCGCTTCCTCGAGGTCGTCCTTCCGCTGGTTCACCTGCTCCTTCAGCACGCCGATGGTGCTTTCGAGCTCGCTGCGCCGCGCCTCGAAGGACTGGCTTTCCTGGCGGGCGAACTCCGGACGGCGCGCCGCCACGTCCTCCGGAAACTGGAGGTCCTCGCCCGACGCTTCGGCTTCGAGCCGCGCGCGGGCGAGAAGCAGGGCATCGAGACTCACTTCCAGCTCGTCCTCGCTCGCCTGCGAAGAGACTAGGTCGAGCTGCACCAGCGGCTCGCCCGCCGTCACATGGGCGCCGTCATGGACGAAGATCTGCTCGATGATCCCGCCTTCGAGATGCTGGATGACCTTGACCTCGCCCGAGGGAATGACCTCGCCGGTGGCGATCGAGACCTCTTCCAGGGTGGCGAACTGCGCCCAGACCAGGAAGGCGGTCAGCAACGCCATGATGGCCCAGCCGACGAAGCGGTAGTGCCGGACGGGCGTCGAGTCGGCGATCGTGTCGAGACGGCTCATGCCGATTCCTTGGCAAGCGGTGGCGGTGGCGGTTCGGACCGACCTTCGCCCTCATTCTCCGCCGGCGCTTCGCGCGGTTGCTGCGCGACGGCGGAGGTCGGACGTCCCGCGGAGGTGCCCATAATCTTGGGCAGCACCTGCGGTGCCGGGCCGGCAAGGGCGACCCGGCCCTTGTCGAGGACGACGATGTTGCTGCAGGCCCGAAGCAGCGCCGGCGTATGGGTGACGACGATGATCGTGTGGGTCTCGGCGAGGCCGATCAGCGTGTCGCGCAAGGCGATTTCCGCCTCGGCGTCCAAGTTGCCGGAAGCCTCGTCCAGAAGCAGCACGGGCGGGTCGGACAGCATGGCCCGCGCGATGGCGATCCGCTGCCGCTGCCCGCCGGACAGACGGCTGCCCGCTTCGCCGATGTCGGTGGCGTAGCCTTCGGGGAGGTCGATCACATACTGGTGGACCCCGGCCATCTGGGCGGCGCGCAGGATCGCTTCGTCCTCGGCGTCGGGATGGGCCTTGGCGATGTTGTCGCGAATATTGCCGGCGAACAGGAAGCATTCCTGCGGCACGTAGCCGATCCAGCCGGAGAGCTCGCGGCGGGAGAACTGGCCGATATCGGCGCCATCGAGCAGGATGCGGCCCGCCGTCGGCGTGTAGAGCCCGTGCAGCAGCTTGACCAGAGTCGTCTTGCCGCTGCCGTTGCGGCCGACCAGGCCGGTGATGCCGCCCGGACCGATCTCCAGCTTGATACCGTCGAGGACCGGCTTCTGATCGGGGCCGTAGGCGAAAGAGACGTTCTCGATGCTGATGCGGCCCTTGGGACGCTCCATCATCAGTGCCGACTGTTCGCGTTCGCTCTCGGCGGCGAAGGCCTCGCTCAGCCGGTCGAGCGACTGCTTGAAACCGGCGAGGTTGCGCCAGGTGTTCACCAGCTGGTTGAACGGCCCGATGATGCGGTTGCTCAACATCGTCGTGGCGATCAGCGAGCCCAGGGTGATCTTGTGCGCGATGATCGCAAGGGCGCCGACGGAGACCAGCGCGACTGTCGTCGACATCATCAGCACGAAGCCGAGGTTCACGTAGGTGTCGCCCCGACTGCCGCGGTGCATCGACCGCTCGATGGTGTCGGCGTGGCGAGCTTCCCAGTCGGTCTTCACCGCCTGATCGAGCGCCAACGCCTTGATGGTGGTGCGTCCGTGAACGACCTCGGACAGCAGGGCGTCGCGGTTCAGGCTGGCGTTCTTTTCGTCGCGCAGAGCGTGATCGACCACCGACCCCGACCGCCAGGCGAGCAGAAGGAACAACGGCAGCATGATCAGCAGGACCCACGCGATCGGCGCGGCGACGATGAAGATGACGATGATGAACAGCACGGCGAAGGGCAGGTCCGTGACCAGCACCGCCGAGGGGCCGGAGAAGAGGTTCCGGACCACGTCCGCGTCGCGGAACAAGGTCTGCCAGTAGGTCGCCCCGCGGGCCTCCAGAACTCTGAGCGGCAACGACAGGATCTTGTGGAACAGCCGGCGCCCCAGCACGACGTCGATCCGCACCGCGACGCGCTGCAGGATACGGCTGCGCGCCTGACGCAGGATGAAATCGAACATGATCGCGACCATGACGCCGATCGCCAAAGCCGCCAAAGTGGTGAGTCCGGAGTAGAACACCACCCGGTCGTACACCTGCAGCACGAAGACGGGGATCGTCAGCGCCAGCAGGTTGACGAACAACGACACCACGAAGACCTCGCGGAACGCCGGCAGCACCGGCTTCAGCACCTCACGGAGCCAACGGTTGCGGACAGTTGAGGGTTTGGACATCGCGGGTTTCATTTTAATGTCGCCCGGTTAACCTATCATTGCCGGCGAACCAGTTAAAAGGCGGCCTCTCACCACTTTCAAAAGGCCACGGAACGCTTTGAAATCGCGTTGAAAGCGAGAGGGCCCTCTGCTAGGGTGCATGCTGATCTTCGGGGGTGGGGAGTCTAGCCCCGTGGATGGGATTGAGGGGCAGTACATGAGATTTTCGAAGCTCGGGCCGGGTTTGCTGTGCGCCGCGACTTTCTTGTGGTCGGGGGCGTCTCAAGCACAATCGCTGGAGGACGCTGCGGCTCACCTCCTCGCTTCTCATCCGCAGATCCGGGCCGGTGAGGCCAATGTGCTCGCTGCGGAGCAGGGGGTCAAGCGAGCGTTCTCGGGCTATCTTCCCAAGGTCGATCTGCGCGGCAGCTACGGCTACGAGCACGTGGACAGCCCGGCACGGCGCGCCGTCGAGGGGACACCCTCCAGCATGCCGGCGCAGACCGCCAGCGTCACCGTCACGCAGAACCTGTTCAACGGCTTCCGAACCCAGGCGGAGCACAGCTCGGCCGAAACGGACGTTCAGCTCAATGAGGCCGATCTCGAATCCACCACGCAGTCGGTGCTCTTCGAAGGCGTCTCGTCCTATCTCGACGTGATGCGCCGGCGGGAGCAGGTGTCGCTCGCCCTCGCCAACGTGCGTACGATCCAGCAGCAGCTGAACCTCGAGGACGAGCGCGTTCAGCGTGGTTCGGGTATCGCGGTCGACGTGCTGCTCGCCAAGTCGCGCCTGCAGACGGCGAAGGAACGGCTGGTCGCTTTCCAGGGCGAGATGGAGAACGCCGTCAGCCGCTATCAGCAGGTGTTCGATGCGGTGCCGGATCCAGGGACGATGGTGACGCCGGACCTGCCGGTGGCGCTTCTGCCCGCGGATGTCAACGAGGCGATCAAGATCGCCCTCGCCGAGAATCCCTCGGTAAAGAGCAGCAACCGGTCTGTTGACCTCGCCGACCTTCAGAAGGAGGTCGCGCGGGCGGACTACTACCCCACCCTCGATCTCGTCGCCGAGTATGCTTACGAGCATGATCTCGCCGGTGTCCTCGGGCCACGCCGCGACATCACCGTTGGTGTCCAGGCCGCGTGGGAGATCTTCTCGGGCTTCGCGACCGACGCCAGTGTCTCGGAAGCCGCCTACCTGCACCGCGCCAGCATGGACAACCATCTGTTCGTGAACCGCAAGGTGGTCGAGCAGGTGGCGATCGCGTGGCAGAACCTGAAGACGGCGCGCGACCGGGTCCTGTTGCTGGAAAACGCGGTCAACATCGCCAGTGAGGTGCATAGCTCTTTCCGTCAGCTCCGCGACGCCGGGCAGGCGACCGCCTTCGAGGTGTTGGATTCGCAGAACGAAATCTTCGACGCTGCGATCAACCTCGAAGCCGCGCAGTTCGATGCCCGGGTGGCCGTCTACCAGCTGCTTCAGGCCATGGGCCGGCTGACGATCGGCAATATCCGCGGCGAGGGCGACAATCGGCCGATTGCCGAAATCATGCGCGAACTGCGGATGAAGGAAGAGGCGGCCGCGAATAGCGACGGTATCCAGCCCGCGGCTTATTCCGACGATGCGCCCATGCCGTCGGCGACGGCTATGCCGGCCGAGGCGGAAGCAGCGCCCGCTGCCGATCTGGAGCCGATGGCCGGCGCCGGTGTCGAAGCCGCCGAACAGGTTCAGGCTACGCCGTCTGCTGCCGATCATGCTGCGACGGGTGCGCGTCCGATGGAGCCGGCCGCCGGTTCGGACATGGCCATGCAGGCCGGTGGCAGCCGCATGGCGACGCCGGGCCGCGAGGATCGGGTGACGACCGAAGCGGAGATCGCCCCGCCGGCTATGCCGACCGTCTCGACCGAACGGCGCGAGCCGGCTGCGGTCGCGGTGGCTGAGCGCCCGGCAGCGGCTGATACTTATGTCATCCCGACGATGACCGTGCCGCCGGCGCCGACCTATGAAGAGTCGGCCACCGCCAGCGCGCTTCTGGACAGCGGCAATCTCAGCGACGAAGACGCAGCTCTGGTTTCACGGAACCTGCAGCGCCACTGGCCTTACGAATAGACGAACCACGTTGGGGCTCGGCCGGAGATCGGCGAGCCTGCTTTTCCAAGGGCGGAACCGGTGGACGTAGACCGGTTCCGCCCTTATCTCTTGCGGGACGCCGGTTTCGCGCTTGGACAAGCGCGGCGCCGGTGCCGGTCCTGAAGTCAGACTCGATCATCTTCGCTGTCGTTCGCCGGAAAGGCGCCTGCCGGGCGTTGAAGTGGCGGACTCCCGCCTTTACCAGACGGCTGCCGTGGCCGGAGACGGTGACAGTGCAAAATCTTCGCTGAGGAGCCGCCTTTGACGGCCAGTCCCTGGCGGCCCGATCCGCCCGCCGCCAATCCGCCGATGTTCAATCTGACTCCGATGGTCAAGCGCCTGGCGATCGTCACCGTGGCTCTTCACATCATCCGCATCGTCCTGCCGCCGGAATGGCAGCAATTGTGGATCCTGAACTTCGGTTTCGTTCCCGCCTACTACACGGTTGCGGATCGTTTCCTGATCCCGGCCGTGCTGGCGCCGATCACGCATCAGTTCGTGCACGGCGGCTTCCTTCATCTCGGCCTCAACATGGTGATGCTGGTCGCGTTCGGGACGGGTGTCGAGCGCACCCTGGGCGGCCGCCGGATGCTTCTGTTCTATCTGGTCTGCGGGATCTTCGGCGCGGCCTTTCACCTTGTCGTCTATCCGACCAGCGTCGTCCCCGTGGTCGGGGCGTCGGGGGCGATCAGCGGGCTGTTCGGCGGTATTCTCAGACTCGTCGCCGTCCGGGCACGGCAGATGGGCCGGGTCGTCCGGCTGCTCCCCGCGGCTGCCGTTTGGATCGGTCTCGCCCTCATGACGGGCTTCATCGGCATGCCGGGGACGGGCGGGGCGTCGGTCGCATGGGCGGCCCATGTCGGCGGCTTCCTTGCCGGGCTCGCTCTGTTCGGCTTTTTCGTGCCGCGCTACGACCGACGTCCGCCGCCGTCACCTTAGATCGAGATCGGCTCAGGCGATGCCGTCGGCGCTGACCTTCCCGTCCGCGAGCAGCGCGCGGAAGCGGGCGAGCGTCTCTTTGACGCCGTCTTCCAGCGAGACCGTCCCGTAGTCGCCGAGATAGCTGCGGATCGGATCGTCGGAGAGATCGGCCGGAAAGGGGAGTGGCGAGCCGGTGCAGGTAACCTTCGCGTCCGGGACCAGTCCTTCGATGATGGCGAGCTTGGCTTCGACGGTCGACGGAATCCCGTTCAGGTCGAACACGGGGGCATCGTCCCGTTCCTTCGATACCGCTTTCAGGAAGGCGGCGGCCGCTTCGCCGGCGTGGACATAGGGAACCGCGCCGCAGAAGGGGACGGTGTAGGGCTTGCCGGCCGCGGCCGCGAGGATGGCGACGGTCGTTTTGGACGTCATCCCCTGGTCGCGACCGACGCCATAGACGACGCCGGGACGGATGCCGACACTCGGCACCTTCCAGTCCTGAAGATAGACCTTGGCGATCATCTCGTCGCAGAGCTTGTAGGCGCCGTACAGGGTGGCGAGGAAATGCTCCTCCGGCCCCATGCCATGGATGCCGACCGAGCTCGCATAGGCGACGCGCTTCAGGCCGGCATGACGCGCGGCTTCCATGACGTTCACCGTGCCGACGACGTTGACCTTGGCGCCGGCGACCGGATCGGCGATGCAGAACGGCACCTGAAGCGCCGCAAGATGGACGATCGCCCGGATGCCTTCGTCGCGCACCACGGCGGCCACGGTTTCGGTGTCGCCTATGTCGCCGGTGCGCCAGGTGACGGTGTCGAGCGCTTCCGGGGATAGCAGGAGGTTGGGGCGGCTCTTGTCCTCGGTCAGGTCGAAGGCCACGGCCGGAACGCCCGCATCGGTCAGCAGCTTCAGCGCCCAGCTTCCGATGCAGCCGCCTGCCCCCGTGACGAGGACCGGGCCGTCATAGTCCTTCGCGTCGACCTTGAATGCTTCGGCCATCGCCGCGCTCCTCTCCCTATGATTAGAAATGTTCTGCGGGGCACCGATAGCCGATCCGCCCGCGCACAGGCAAGCGCCTCTCGGGCCGGGGTGCCGATCCGTGTTCGAATACGGCGCTCGGACGGAGGTGGCGAGCACGCGGGTCGACATCGACCGGGCGGATCGGCGTCGTCGCGCGTTCTTTATGGCCGGAGGGCTGATTCACGCCCGACGGGGTCGAATCGAAAGAGGCGACGGATGAAGATCTTCGAATGCCAGAACTGCGGTCAGCTGCTGTTTTTCGACAATACCGTCTGCGAGAAATGCGGGCATGCGCTCGGCTATCACGCGGCGCGGGGCATCCTGACGGCGTTGGAGGCGGATGGGAACGGTGCATGGCGTCCTCTGGCGGCGCCTGAGGAATCGATGCGGTCTTGCGCCAATGCGGCCTATGGCGCCTGCAACTGGCTCGTCCCCGCATCGGCGGAATCACCGTTTTGCGACGCCTGCATCCTCAACCGGACGATTCCCGATCTCGGCCTCCAGGAAAACGTGGTGCTCTGGCAGCGCCTGGAACTCGCCAAGCATCGTCTGGTTTACGGGCTGCAGCGCTTCGGCCTCCCGATCGCGGCGCGTGCCGAGGGGTATCGGTCGGGGCTCGCCTTCGACTTCCTGTCCGATGCTGGCCCCTCGTTTCAAGAGAGCCAGACCGTCATGACCGGCCATGCGGAAGGCGTCATCACCATAAACATCGCCGAAGCCGACGAGATCGTCCGCACTCGGAACCGGGAGAACATGGCCGAGCCGTATCGGACCGTTCTGGGCCATTTCCGCCACGAGGTCGGTCACCACTATTGGGAACGGCTGGTGCGGGACGGGCCCGCGCTCGACGCGTGCCGCCGGCTTTTCGGCGACGAGACGGAGGACTACACCGAGGCGCTGGAACGGCATTATGGCAACGGTCCGCCAATGGACTGGCCGCAGCGGTTCGTCAGCGCTTACGCAAGCAGCCATCCCTGGGAGGACTGGGCCGAGACCTGGGCCCATTACATGCACATCGTCGATACGTTGGAGACCGCGCACGCGTTTGGCCTGACGCTGAAACCGAAGGCGGGCCGCGATCCCGCCCTCGCGGCGGAGGCCGACTTCGATCCTTACCGGGAACCCGACTTCGACCGGCTGATGGCTCCGTGGCTGCCCCTCATCTACGCCGCCAACAGCCTCAACCGGAGCATGGGGCAGCCCGACCTCTATCCCTTCGTGATCCCGCCGGCGGTTATCGACAAGCTGCGCTTTATCCACGGCGTGGTGCAGGACAATGTTGTGGGCGACCGATGACTTGACGGTCCAAGGGTCCGCCGAACGACCCGGTCAGGTCTAGTCTTCGCGATCTCGCCGGCGGCGGGACTGAACGATGGCCGCAGCGCCGACCAGGGCCGGGGGACCCAGCAGATAGGCAGCCAGAATCAGGAGGCGCCGGACGGCATCGGCCGCGTCCTCCTTGAAGCTCTCGGTGCGAAAGCTCTGAACGCAGCCTTCTTCGGGGGACAGGAACGTATTGGTCGGCCCCTCGGGGCAGTTCTCGACGTTGCGTTCATATTGCTGCGTCGCGTCGACATAAGTGTTCACCGCTTCGACGGCGTCGTCACCCATCACCAGGGCGCCGCCGATGATCCATCCCGAAATAAGCAGAATCCACAGCTTCATCTGGCGTCCACTCTAACGGAGCCGGGCATCCGTTGAAACCGGCGAGCCGGTCCGAAGTCGGAGCCGGTGCGCCGAATACGATTGGCCCGATCGGCCTCCGACGAGGCGGGACGGCAGGATCCGCTCGCCGATCGAAACTACAAGTCCTGCCCGTAGCGCGTTGAACCGTAAAATTGACTATTATCAGGGGGTGCAATGCGCGTTTGATACGGGGAAGGCCATCACGGTGTGATAGCTTTACTATTCGTCCAAAATGTGACACTTCCTTATAGGGTAATCTTGTCGCCCTTCTGCAACGCTAAGGCGAGTGAGTCACAATAAAAATGATGTGTGACGCATCAAATAATAATAAGTTAGTTCTAAATTCTCGGGATTATCCAATTATATGGATAATGAAGTCATGTATTTACCATAATTTAGGTCATTTTATTTCTATTCATGGGAATGTTAGATAGATTATTTGATGCAAAATATAATATATATTGGGAATATGATTTATTATCATGATGGTTTTATAAACCATATATGTAAGTGGTGAAGAATATGGGTGAGGGAAATAATTTTTTGGGAGACAAGATATCTGAGGCAACGGCCCTTAGGATTATAGAAACGATAGATGATGCGGTTATAACGATAGACCGTGGCGGAATTATTAAATTATTCAACGAATCGGCGAGACATATATTCGGATATGACGCATCGGAAGTGATCGGTCGGTCGGTGAATATTTTGATCCCGGAGCCATATCGAAGTGCGCATGATGGATATATAGAAAGGTATATGGCAAGTAGGGAGCCGCACGTCATCGGAATTGGTGCGCGCGATCTCGAAGGGGTTCGAAAGGACGGAAGCCGATTCCCGATGGATCTCGCGGTCAGCGAGTTCACGATGGCAGGCGAATCCCTCTTTGTTGGTGTGGTTCGCGATATCACGCGCCGCAAGCACACGGAGGCCCAGCTTCTACAGGCGCAGAAGCTTGAAGCCGTCGGTCAACTCACGGGGGGACTGGCGCACGATTTCAACAATTTGCTGACGGTCGTCATCGGCAATCTTCAACTGATGGGGCGGCGGGCGGGGAATGACGCGTGGATGAAGCAGCGCATAGACGCGGCCCAACATGCGGCGAGGCGCGGCGCAGAACTGACGCGTCAGCTTCTCGCATTGTCCCGGTCCCAGCCGTTGTCCGAGCAGGTGGTGGACGTCAATCAACTCGTCGGCGACATGCATTCGCTGCTCGAACGCACTCTGGGCGAGACGATCGAAGTCGGCATCCAGTTCGCACCGTCGCTGCACGCGACAAAGATCGATCCGGCCCTTTTGGAGAACGCCGTTCTCAATCTGGCGCTGAATGCCCGCGATGCGATGCCCGACGGCGGACGGCTCACGATCGAAACGGGCAATGCGGTCCTTGACGAGGCCTACGCGGCGCGGAACGCGGATGTGGCGCCTGGGCGGTACGTCATGCTCGCAATCTCCGATACCGGCACCGGCATTCCCGCTGAGATCATTGGTCGCATCTTCGAGCCGTTCTTCACGACGAAGGAGGTTGGAAAAGGAAGCGGCCTTGGTCTCAGCATGACGTACGGTTTCGTCAAGCAATCCGGGGGACATATGCAGGTCTACAGCGAACCGGATTTTGGTACGACGTTCCGGCTTTACTTCCCCGTCTCGGCAGAGATGACGGCGGAGGCGCGGCACGCAGTCACCGAACAGCCCCGGCCGCATGGAGACGAGACAATTCTCGTTGTCGAAGACGACGCCGAGGTGCGCGAAGTGACGGTCGCCATGATCGAAGCGCTGGGCTACCAAGTGCTGACGGCCGGTGACGGTCCGGCGGCGCTGGCGGTGATACGGGAACATCCAGAGATAGATCTGCTGTTCACCGATTTCGTGATGCCGAAAGGAATGACGGGAAAGCAACTCGCGGCGGAAGCGAAAACCCATCTGCCGAGCATGCGGGTTCTGTACACCTCGGGCTACACCCGCAATTCCATGACGCGGAAAGGTGGGCTCGAGGATCATGAGATCCTGTTGTCGAAGCCCTATGACGACGACACTTTGGCCACCAAGCTCAGGGAAGCTCTGGAATGACCGGCCAAGGAGGCCAATCTGGGCCGACATTGATGGTGGTGGACGATGAAGACGGCGTCCGCGATTTCATTGGCGAAGTCGCCCGCGGTGTCGGCTATCTCGTTTTGGAGGCGTCTCTCGCGTCCGGATTAAGGGAGCAATGCGCGGCCGGCACGGTCGAAGTCGTCATCCTCGATCTGAGGATGCCGGGCATCGATGGGGTCGCGTTCCTTCGGGAACTCGCCGAGATCGGTTGCAGGGCACACGTTCTTCTGATCAGTGGAACCGACCGCCGCGTGCTGGGGACAGCGAAACGGCTCGGTGAACAGCACGGCCTGTCGATGCTGGGGGCGCTTCAGAAGCCGATAGATATCGAAGAGCTGGAACGCCTGCTGAAGTCGGTTTTCGTGAGGCCGAGAGCGGTTACGCCGGACGATCTGGCGGCTGGAATCGCCACCGGCGAGTTCGTCATCCATTACCAGCCGCAGATGGGGCTCTGCGAGTCCGGGACCCACCAGATCCGAAACCTGGAAGCGCTGGTGCGGTGGAACAGTGCGGCGCACGGCTTTCTCCCGCCCGATCAGTTCATCCCGATGGCTGAAGACCATGGGTTGATTGGTGCTCTCACAGACGTCGTTCTCGAGAAGACACTGTTCGATCTATCGGTATGGCACCAGGGCGGCCATTCAGTAGGAGTCTCGATCAATCTTTCACCGGCTCTCCTCGGCGACCCCAGTCTTCCGGACCGCATCGATGCGCAATTGCGCATGCACCAGCTTCCCCCCCGACTGCTGACATTGGAGATCACCGAGAGCGGCGTCATGGCGGATGTTGGCTTGGCCATGGAAGTGCTGACGCGCTTTCGCCTGCGAGGGCTTGGTCTGTCGCTCGACGACTTCGGGACCGGTTACTCCTCGCTGGCTCAACTGCATCGTATGCCTTTCAGCGAGCTCAAGATCGACAAGTCCTTCGTAATGGGCGTCGGCTCCGATCCCGACGCCGCGAAGCTGGTCAGGATCATCACCCTGCTCGGTCACGAACTCGGGCTGGTGGTCTGTGCCGAAGGGATCGAGACTCCGGAATCCCTGGACTATCTTCGCGAAGTCAGGTGCGACCTCGCTCAGGGGTTTCTGCTGGGGCGGCCGGTGCCCCTGGACCAACTGCCCATTTGACCCTCGGGGCCCGCTGCAGGGCGTCCGGCTTGCTGGTTTCGCGGCTGCGTTAGACGGTTTGCCGCCGCCGCAGCGGCGTCTGCGCGCGTCCGGGCGCCCGCCATTCCTCCTTCCATTGCATCGCAAAAGAAAAGCGATCCGCAGTATTGCATGAATGCAGCGGATCACGAATCTAGGTCGGTCGTTTGAGCGGTCGACTATTGTGCATGTGCGTCAATAATTGCCGCGTTGCAGCAAATCGGTGGATAAAATCGTGATCGAGACTCGTATCAACCTTGAAAACGCAGGATTTCCTCTATCCCTATTCTCTTGACAGGTTGTGGAGCGCAATACAGAGTGCCTGGGCTGGCTGTAGGGATTCAAAGCATCCTGGCCTGCCAAAGATCTGATTTTCATCAGGAGTCGAAAGGGAGCGCTCACATGAAGGAGTGGAGGGGTAAGCGGCCATCGCGGTCGTTCGAGCGGACCATGATGGCAACCGCTGCGTTTACGATCGCCGGGGCCTTCGCCGCGCCGGCTGCAATGGCGGACATGTCCGAAAGTGCGATCCAGAACTGCGCCGATCAGAACTGGTGCGCCTATCACCGCACCGTGGACAAGGCTTGGCGTCACAGCCCGCTCAAGCAGATCAACAAGAGCAACGTCACCGATCTGCGCCCGGCGTGGATGTTCCAGCCCGGTGAGGTTCGTCAGGGCTTCCAGACCACCCCGCTGGTGGTGGACGGCGCCATGTACGTGTCGTCGAACCCGTCGACCATCTGGAAGCTCGACGCCAAGACCGGCGAGCGCATCTGGGCCTATGTTCCGGATATGAACGAGGCGGTGGTCTCGCGGACGTTCTTCCCGCATTCGCGCGGTTTCGCCGTCGGTGGCGGACGTGTCTACCAGGGCCTGGCGGACGGCCGCGTCGTCGCGATCAGCGACGAGGACGGCTCGGTGGTCTGGGACAAGCAGCTCGTCGATTCCGCCAAGGACACCGCCGGCTTCAGCGGCGGCGGCACCTATGTCAGCGAGGACCTGTTCGTCATCGGCCAGAACGGCGGCGAATATCCCGTCGAAGGCCGCATCTTCGGCCTGGACTCCAAGACCGGCGAGGTCAAGTGGACCTTCTACACCACCGGTCGCGGTGACGAGAAGGCGCTGGCCACCTGGGGTGGCGATTCGTGGAAGTACGGCGGTGGCGGCTCCTGGCAGCCGGGCACGGTCGACTACGCGAACAACCAGATCCTCATCGGTACCGGCAACCCGAACCCCGACTATGACTATTGCGGTTCGGACTGCATGGACCCGAACGCCGACGGTCATCGTCCGGGCGCCAACCTCTATACGTCGTCGACGGTCGCCCTCGACCTCGATACCGGTAAGCTGAACTGGTACTTCCAGGAAGCGCCGAGCGATCCTTACGACTATGACGCCTCGCCGGGCGAGTACGTCATGATCAAGGACGAGAATGGTCGCGACCTGGTTCTGCATCCGGGCAAGAACGGCTTCAACCACGTTCATGACCGTCAGTCCGGCCAGCCGGTCAACGTCTATCCGGACATGAAGAACTACAACTGGACCACCGGCTTCAACCTGGAGACCGGCCAGTGGGAGAACATGCTGTGGCCGCAGGCCGGCGAGAAGACCCTCGTCTGCCCGGCGATCGACGGTGGTCATAGCTGGAACGCCGGCACCTACGATCCGGGCACCGGCCTGTTCTACCGCGTCGCCAACGAGTGGTGCATGTATCTGACGGTCGGCCCGAAGGGCGGCGGCGCCAACACGGCCGGTACCGAAGAGCGGACCACCGAGCCCTTCGCCCAGGCGTTCTTCAACGCCGAGTTCGAGGGCACGAACCCGCCGAACGACAGCACCCATGGCCGTCTGACCGCGCGTAATCCGGTCACCGGCGAGCTCAAGTGGGAGAAGCGTTACGACATCATCCCGCACTCGGCGTTGATGTCGACCGGTGGCGGCCTGCTGTTCATCGGCACCTATGACGGCTTCCTGGAAGCCCTCGACGCCGAGACCGGCGAGACGCTGTGGCGCTTCAATGTCGGTTCCGGCATGAACGGTGGCATCATCTCCTACGCCGTCGACGGCAAGCAGTACGTCGCTGCGGTGACCGGTCACGGCTCGCATGTCGGCCGCGCCCTCGCCGGGCACTACTTCAAGGACAAGCTCGTCAACTACAACGAGAGCGCCGCTCTTGTTGCCTTCGAGCTGCCCAACTAAGTCCTAGGCAAGTGTGGGAGTGGGGCAAGAGTCGTTTCGGCTCTTGCTCCACTCCTATTTTTCTTTGTTTTCCCTTGTTCTCGTCAGAGAACGAATAGAGACAGGAGTTCGAGCGTGAAGTTCAGCCCGCTGGTGCGAGGGGGAGTGTTGTCGATCGTTGCCGCCATGGCCCTGGGCCTTCTGGTGACGAGTGGCGCGCCTGATGTCCAAGCCGCGCCTCAGCCTTTCCCTGATACCAATCCGCGGTCCGGCGACCCGAAGGCGATCGAGGAGGGTGAGGCGCTCTTCTTTAAGTGGTGCTCGTCCTGCCACGGCCACAAGGCTGACGGCGAGACCCGCTTCGGCAAGTACGGCGCCAATCTAAAGATATTCTGGCGGGGCTACTGCGACTTCGTGGTGATCGTCCTCAACGGGCGAACCAAGCTCGGCATGCCGCCGTGGGGTGGCGTCCTGACCGAAGAGGAAATCTCCAAGGTCGGGGCATATCTGGAAACCCTTGCCACGCCGGACGCGCGATGGAAGGGCAAATGTTCGCCGAATCTGCTGTAACCGGGACCGAACTGGCTCGGTTGCATCGGCTCTTGAACAAGAACGATGCCTGGAGTGACGAAGAATGATTCGAATTGGCCTGACGGCTCTTGCGGGTGTGCTTGTTGCGACGGCGGCTGTCGCCGCCCAGGACAACGAAGACGACTTCAAGACGTTCGCGCACGAATCCCTGCTTTGTGACGGCCCGGCCGCCTATGACGAAGCCTTGGCGAAGGATCAGGCGAGTCCTGGTTCCGACATCAGCGTCCTTGATTCGGGGGCGCGCTGCATGTGGGTCAACGGCGAGCAGATCGAGGATATCGAGGCTCCGTGGGTCCTTGTCCTCGAGAAGCAGGGCGACAAGGTGAAGGTGCAGTACGTCGTCGAGAACTACACGAAGTACAGCGACATCCATAACAAGGTCGAGCTCGTCCGCTATACCGGATGGACGGCGGAGTCGAACCTCGAGCACGTCATTCACTGACGCATCGCCGCCCGTCTCGAGACGCAGCGGGCGGCGTTTTGGTGGCCGGATGAAAAGGCACCATAGTTGTTCGGTCCTGCTGGCGACGGCGGCCGTCGCGGTTTCGATCACGGCGGCCGGCTCCGGTGTGGCGGCCGAGAGTTCGGGGATGCTCCGAGGGACCATCGAACTTGCCGTCGGGGCCTCGCTGGCGGCCGGCGATCGGCTGGTCGTCAGGATCTATCATCCCGGTGCGGATGGGCTGGAACTCGATCCGAAATACTGGATTTTCGACGAGCCTGCCCTCCCTATGCCGGTCGCTCTCGCTCCGACCGCCGAAATGAGCGGAAACGCCCGCTGGGGTGACTATGTCGTCGAGGCCTTCTCCGACCGTGACGGGGACGTCCTCAGCCTGGTGCCCGGCGAACTGTGGGCGGGGACCGACGGACCTTTGCCGCTCGGCGCATCGGATTTCGTTCTGGAATTGGCGCCGCGCCCCTGACCGGGGAGCGATGCCGAGGTTCACGGATGTCAGCCTACGATTGCCCGCCACCTCGTTCCGAGGCGGCACGATCGTTGCTGCCGGCCGCTACCACTCCTTCTCGACAGCGGCGTTCCTGATCCGCGAGCGGCGCCATTCCAGGCGCTGATCCTGCGCCGCCTGATTGCGGTCGCGGATGAGCTCGATCATCTCCTCCGCCGCTTCCGGCGTCATCGCCTGCGGCATCGACGCTTCGCTCGACTGGGCGCCGCTCTGGGCGGTCGGGCTCGAGTCCCCACCGGCCTGCCCTTCGCCACCCTCGTCCTGATTCTCGGCCTCGGGGTCGTCGTCGGGTGGCGTGGTCTTCTTGCCGTCCATTTCTTCGTCGAAGGCCTGCCCTTCGTTGGGCGAGGATTTCTGGTCGCGGACGCCGGCGTTGTCCTGCTTCTCGACCCGCTGTTTCTCCAGCTCGGTCAGCATCTTGTGGGCGAGTTCGAGGTTGTATCGGGCGTCGGGCTGGTCCGGGGCGATCGCCAGGCTGTCGCGCAGATGGCCGATCGCCGCCTTGATCGGCGTTACCGCGTCGCCCATCGTCTGCATGCTGTTCAGCGCCTGCTGGTAAAGCGCTGTCGCGAGGTTGTAGTGCGCCCGCGCTTCCAGGGCCAGGTCTTGGGTCTGGAGAGCATGTGTGTAGTGCTCGACCGCTGCCGAGAAATCGTAATGGCTGAACACGGCATTGCCGAGGTCATAGCGGATCTCCGGCGTTTCCGGCAGCAACTCGTCCGCCGCCAGGTACCGTCGTTCCGCCTCGAGATAGTCACCTTCGGCGAAAAGGGCATTGCCTTCGGCGACCGCGGTGCGGGCTGCCTCGGCGGCGGCGCGGTCGACGTCCTCGGCCTCGCCCCTTGCTGCGGGCCAGGCGAGCAGGGCCAGTGCCGCAACCGAAGCGCCGATTGCCGGAAGCATCGAGATCCGGCGGAGACGGGAGCGCTGGGTGCAGATGTCAGGACGTCGTGCCATGGGCAACCTCCGTCGTGCCGTCGCCGGCCGATCCCGGCATGCGCCGGTCGCGGACCAGAAGCTCCGCGGCCAGCAGGATCACCGCGACGGCCAGAAACCACTGGTACCGTTCGGCGCGCTCGTCGCTCGCGACGGTCTCTCTCTCCTTACGCGGCTTGACCCCGATTTCGTCTTCGAACAGTCGGACAAGGTCGGTCGATGCGCCTTCCCCCAGAACGAAGCTGCCGTTGCCGATCCGGCTCAATTCCCGGACCAGCTCGTGGTTGAGCCGTGACTGAACGACGCGCCCGCGATAGACGACATAGGGCGCGCCGTCACTGGCCGCCGGGAGAGGGATGGGGACGCCGTCGTCGGTCCCGCCGACGCCGACCACATACAGGCTCGCTCCGTGGGCGGCGGCGGCCTCGGCCGCCGCATGCGGCAGACTGCCGTGATCCTCGGCGTCGCTCACCAGAATGATGTCTGTGTAGGGGTAGTCCAAGGTGCCAAAGCTCTGCAGGCTCTGGCGGATGGCGTCGCCGACGGCGGTGCCCAGCAGCGGCACCGATTCCGGTCCTGCCGCCTCCAGCCTCTGGAGGAACAGGTCGTAGTCCAAGGTCAGCGGCGCCAGCAGGCTCGCGCGACCGGCGAATGCGACAAGGCCGATGCGGTGGCCGCCGCTCTCGCGGATATGGGCGACGAGGTCACGGATCGACTGTTTCGCGCGCTCGAGGCGGTTCGGCGTGGCGTCCTCGGCGAGCATGCTCAGCGAGACGTCGAGCAGAAAGACGATGTCGCGCCCGCGCCGGGGGACGTTCTCGGCGTTCTCTCCCCACTGCGGCTTCATGGCGGCCAGGACCACGAAGACGACCGCGCCGGCCACCAATCCGGCCCGGAGCCATTGCCGTCCGCGACTGTAGGACGGGATCAGCCGGCGCGAGAGCCGCAACGAGACGAATGCCGCCAACGCTTCACGCTTGCGGCGGAAGCCGTAGAGATAAAGGGCCGCCAGGACCGGAACCAGCAGGATCAGGGCGGCGTTGCCCCAGTTCTCGAACTGCATCAGGGCACCGTCCTCAGCCGTGTGTTCGCCAGCGCTACCTCGGCCAGCAGCAGCGCCAGCCCGATGAACAGAAAGACCGGGAAACCCTCGATGTAGCGCTGGTAGCTTTCGGCCACATTGGCGGTCTTTTCCAGGCGGTCGATCTCGGCGTAGATCTCGCGCAGCGCCTCGGCGTCGGTCGCGCGGAAGTACTGCCCGCCGGTCAGGGTGGCGATGGTCTCCAGGGTGTAGTCGTCGATGAACACCTGGGTCGAACGCAGCTCCATCCCGCCGTCGCGGGCGCGAACCGGCATCATCGCCCAGCCCTTGCTGCCGGCGCCGATGGTGTAGATCTTGACCCCCAGCGCGGCGGCGACCTGGGCGGCGGCGCGGGGATCGGTGTCGCCCGAATTGTTGCTGCCGTCGGTCAGCAGGATCATCACCTGGTTGGCGTCGGTCGCATTGCGGACCGTATCCAGCCCCATGACGATGGCATCGCCGATCGCCGTGCCGTCCTCCTCCGACAGCGAGACGATGTTGACGCCGTCGAGCAGCGCCAGCAGCGCCTCATGATCGAGGGTGAGGGGGCTCAAGGAGTCCGCAAAGCGCGCGAAGGTGACCATGCCTATCAGGTCGTCCTTCCGCCCGTTCAACTGCTCGCCGTTGCCCATGACGAAATCGCGGAAGGTCGTCTTGACCACCTCCAGCCGATTGGCGGTTTCGTCGTCGATCTTGAGATCGAGCGCGCCCATGCTGCTGGAGACGTCGACCACCATGACGATGGCGATGCCCTTGGTGAAGATGCGGGTCGCCTCGACACCCCATTGCGGCCGCGCCAGGGCCACCACGAAGGCAGCGAGGGCGAGCGCTCGCAGCCAAGGCAAAGCGAGGCGGAAACGAAGCCAGCCCGAACGGGGAACGCCGTCGAGAACGGCCGTGGACGAGAAGCCGACGCCGGCCCGGCCGCGCCATCGCCTGCTCAGAACGAACAGGATCGGGATTGCCGCCAGCAGAAGAAGCACCCAAGGATCGGCGAAGCGCATGGCTGGCTAAGCTTCCTCCGAGTCGGCGCTGGTATCGCGGATGAAAGCCGCCGCCGCGGCGCGAGTCTGGTCCATTTCCTCGGGCGACGGCCGCAGCCGCGCGAATTTGACGAGGTCGCAATGGCCGAGGATCGTCGTCAGGCGGCCGCCCCAGCCCTGCGACTTGGGACGGGCCGCGACCACGGCGGCTACCTCCTGGGTGGTGAGATAGGAAGCCGGGAGGTCGAAGCGACGCTCGGCGTAGTCACGAAGAATGGCGGCGATACGGATATGGAACCCCTCGATGTCGTCGGCCGAATAGGCGCCCTCCAGGCGCGCCAGAGCCGACAGCGCCGAGACCTCGGCCGGTTCGTCCGACGCCCTGTCTTCCAGCGGCCGTCGCCGCGACAGCCTGCGGACAATATAGGCGAGGACGGCGAGGGCGAGGGCGGCGCCCGCAATCCATGGCCATAGCAGCGGCCTCTCCGGTTCCGGCAGGGAGACAGGACCGAGAATGCCCCGCGGCTTGCCGATATTGGCATCGGGCGGCAGAACCGTTGTGACCTCGACCGCCAGGGGCTCGACGTCGATCCGCCGGGTCTCGATCCGATCCTGCCGGACCGCTTCCTGAAGGATCACCGTCATCGGCGGCGTCGCGAGCGTGCCGACTTCCAGCGGCGCCAGCAGATATGTCCGCATCCACCGCCGCCGGTCGGCATCGATGGTCACCGGACCTATGGCGTCGCGGCTCTCGACGTCGAACGAGCCCGCCGCGCCGTTCAGCTTGGGCAGGGTGACCAGTGACCCCGCCGGCCCCTCGACGATAAGGGTGACTTCCAGCAATTCGGCGATACCGATCGTTCCGTGCTCCGCTTCCAGTACGATGGTCGCATCGCCCAGCGTCGTTTCCGATCGCACCCGGTCGTCGCCGGCAGCCGGGGTGAGCAGGTCGCCACGATCGCCCTGATAGCCGATAACCACATAAAGCGCTGCGGCCACGGCAATGGCGGCGACCGCTGCGGCCGAGGACCACCACCAGAAGCGTGAGGGACGATCCATCGTGGTCACCGACGCCATGGCTAGCGGCCCTGCGCCAACCGACGCTCACGGTTGCGGAAGAACCGCAGCAGCGGGCCGAAATAGGGCTGATCGGTCCGGATATCGACCGTATCGAGACCGATACTGCGGAAGAACTGACGCCGTCGTGTGTCGGTCTGTTCGCGTTGTCCGCGATACCAGTCCCGAACCTCCCGGCTGTCGGTATCGACCAGGACCAGTTCGCCCGTCTCGAGATCCTCGAGCCACACCAGGCCGACCTGCGGCAGAGCATCCTCGCGGGGATCGATCAGGCAGATGGGGACGATGTCATGGCGCTGATGGGCGACCCGCACCGACTTCTCGTAGCCCGTGCCCAGAAAATCCGAGATCAGGAAGCCGACCGACCGCCGGTGCGTCGTCGAACAGAGATAGTCGAGCGCCCGGCCGATGTCCGTGCCGGTTCCCTCCGGGTCCGCGTAAAGGATCTCGCGGATCAGGCGCAGGACCTTGTTGCGGCCCTTCTGTGGGGGCACGAACTTCTCGATCCGGTCGGAGAACAGGATCAGCCCCACCTTGTCGTTGTTGTTGATCGCCGACATTGCGAGCACGGCAGCGATCTCCGCCGCGATCTCGCCCTTCGAGCGGTCGGCGCTGCCGAAGGCGCCGGACGCGCTGATGTCGACCAGCAGCATGACGGTGAGCTCACGCTCCTCGACATGCTTCTTGACGTAAGGGTGACCCAGCCGCGCGGTGACGTTCCAGTCGATGGTGCGGATGTCGTCGCCGGGCACGTATTCGCGAACCTCGGCGAACTCCATGCCGCGGCCCTTGAACACGCTGTGGTACTCGCCGGCGAAGATACCGTCGACCAGCCGTCGTGTGCGGATCTGGACCCGCTTGACCTGCCGTAATACGTCCGGGGAAAGCATGTGAGGCGGTGCGTCGGTCCTCAGGGCACCGGCAGATGGTCGAAGACGCGGGCGATCAGATCCTCGGCTTGAAGCTCGGCGGCCTCGGCTTCGTAGCTCGTCAGCACCCGGTGGCGGAGAACGTCCGTGCCGATCGACTTCACGTCCTGCGGCGTGACGTAGCCCCGGCCGGAGACGAAGGCGTAGGCTTTCGCCGCCAGCGCCAGGTGGATCGTCGCCCGCGGCGAAGCGCCGAAGTCGAAATAGGCGGAAAGGTCGCCCAGGCCGTAGGTCTCAGGATCGCGGGTGGCGCAGATCACGTCGACGATGTAGCGCTTGATCTTGGGGTCGAGATAGATGCTGTCGACGATGTTGCGGGTGCTCAGGATCTCTTCGGTCGTGACCACCGCCTTGATATCCGAGGTCGGCGCCGTCTTGGCCATACGGTCGAGAATTTCCAGTTCTTCGTCCCGCGTCGGGTAGGACACCTTGAGCTTCAGCATGAAGCGGTCGGTCTGCGCTTCGGGAAGCGGATAGGTACCTTCCTGCTCCAGCGGGTTCTGCGTCGCCAGCACCAGGAAGGGCTGCGGCAGCGGAAAGCTCTCGTCGCCGATGGTCACCTGGCCTTCCTGCATCGCTTCCAGCAGGGCGCTCTGTACCTTCGCAGGGGCGCGGTTGATCTCGTCCGCCAGAACCAGATTGGCGAACACCGGCCCCTTGCGGACCCGGAACTCGCCCGACTGCGGTTGATAGATCAAAGTCCCGATCAAGTCGGCCGGCAGCAGGTCCGGTGTGAACTGGACGCGCTGATAGTCGGCGTCGAGCGACTGGGCGAGAGCCGTGACGGCGCGAGTCTTGGCGAGCCCGGGAACACCTTCCAGAAGCACATGGCCGTTGGCGAGCAGGCCGACCAGCAGGCGCTCGAGCATGTAGCGCTGGCCGACGATAACGGTCTCCATCGCCTTCAAGACGTCTTCGACGAACCGGCTCTCTTTCTCGACCAGAGCGTTTACTTCCCGGACTTCCAACGACATTTGCATGTTTTCCAGCATTCGACGGGTCCACGTTCGCCGGCATCGCCGACGGGGACGCCACTCTACAGGATTAGGCGGGAGCGTCGATCCCGCAAAGTTCCCTTTCCTTGGTCCATTTTTTGCCGCAATTGCCGCCTACCGTACCGGCATGACCAAGAGAATCCACCAGCGACCGGACACCGTGGGCAGCGGCAAGTCGCGCAAATGCCTAAAATGTGGCAAGGCCTTCCCCTCGGAGGGCATCCACAATCGCATCTGCGCGAAGTGCAAGACCAGCCCCGACTTCCGCAGCGCTGTCGACACCGCAACCTATTACCGAGGCCGCGGAACCGGCTGAACCCGCCCGCCAGAGGCAGGGAGGAAGCAAGGCGATTCCGTAGGCAGCGCCTCTGCGGGCTGATAGGGTAGCCCCTCTCAGCCTTGATCCAGTGGGCCATGCGTATCGCCCTGCTTGATTCCGGACTTCGCGACGAATCGGGTCACCACGCGAACTTCGCCCGCTTGATCGCGGCGGAAACCGCGCGTCGCGGCTGGGTGCTCGACGTCGCTGCCAACAAGGCGGTGTCGCCCGCCTTGCAGAAGGCGCTGGGCGCGCGGCCCCATTTTTCGGCCAGCCCCTATGATCGCGCGTTCGCCGACCCGATCTGCGGCGATATCGAAACCTTCATCGGACTGAACGGCCTCTACCGGCGCGAGATCGACGCCGCCGGCGCAGTGGAAGCCGACCTGGTTCTCATTCCCACCATCACTCATAACCAGCTCTACGGCCTCGCCCAGTGGCTGCAGATGGCGGCGCGGCGGGCGAAGGTCGCCTGCGCGGTCATGCTGATGTTCCCGCCGGGCTGGGAGCCCGTGGCGACGCGCCTCGGCATCGATACGGCCCTCTACCGGTTCGGCTTGAAGCAGTTCCGGGGCCTTGGCCCCGACCGGCTGTTTCTCCACGCCGAGACGGGGCCGATCGCCCGCACCTTCACCCGTCTCGCCGACCGCGAGGTGGCCGTGGTGCCCTGGCCGGCGGCAGAGGACGCCCGGACGGCCGCGTCATCGGCCCATGCGCCCTTCGCCGGCAAGGCACCGACCATCGGCTATTTCGGCTACGGCAAGGCCGAACGGGGGATCTTTCTGCTGCCCGAAATCATCGCGTCCGTCGCGGAAGCACGGCCCGACGCGCGCTTCGTCGTCCAGATCAACAGCTTTCTTCCGTCCGAGACAGCGGGTGTGGCCGATGCCTTGCGGCCCTTCGGAGAGCGGGCGGCGATCATCGAGGGTGCCTTGGCGCGGGACCGGCTGATGGCGTTGATGGCCGAATGCGACGTCGTACTGATGCCGTACGATCCGGAGCCCTACAGAGAACGGGGTTCCGGCCTGTTTGGCGAAGCCATCATGCTGGGACGGACGGTCGTGGTTCCCAATGGGACGTGGATGGCGGAGGAGCTGGCAGCGAACGGTCTTCCGGGTGCCGCATTCGACCGGTTCGAGGCAACGTCAGTTGCCGCAGCGGTGTTCGAACTGCTTGCAGGCGGCAAGAAGCTCGTCGCCGAGAGCGAGAAAGCCGTCGCGGCCTGGGTAGGCGCGCGAACCGCCCGCACCTATCTCGATGCCGTCGCGGCATCGCTGGGACGCGGGGGCGAAACGACCGAGTCATGACAACCGCCCGCGTCTCGGCGGGGAAAGGATATCTTTCGATGGATACCTGGAAGTATTTCGCCCTAGTCGCGGTGACGACGTTCGCCGTCTATACTGTGCTCCAGGCCGGCAACGTCGCCGAAAGCGAAGTGAACGGTCCCTATCGGATCGCAGCGCAGGGCAACGGCACCAGCGTGTGGGAGGTCAATACCGAAACCGGCGCAGTTCGTCTGTGCCTCGTGCCGGGCAGCTGGCCGGGACCGGCCGACTGCGGGCCATGGAGCAGCGCGCCCTGATCGTCTGTATGTATCGTCCGGGCGAGAGGCCTGCCCCGAGCGCCAGCCGGGCTCGGCAGGCAGGCGCGTTTGACGCACCTGATCTACGCTCGGCTCCGCGGACCGTTTCGGAAGAGTATTAGAATGGAGATCACCTACGAGCTGCACGCCTATTCGAACGACCGCTGGAGCATCATTCACAAATATCCCGGCAGCGAACAGGAACGTGCGATCGAGCACGCCAAGCAGCTCTACCGTGAGCCTCATGTTTCCAACGTCAAGGTGGTGAAGGAGAGCTACGACCCTCACACCAACCAGTCGACCGATTTCGTCGTCTTCGATACCAGCAAACCCGAGCGCGCCTCGGGTCCCTCGCGGCCGGCGGCCACGTCACCGGCAGCAGGCAAGCCCGACACCAAGACATCGTCCGGCTCGGCGCCTGCGTCCGCCCGGTCCGCCGCCAAGAAGGGCCCCAAGACCATCTCCCTCACCTGGGCGATCATTTTGCTGATCGTGGCCATCGCCGCCGCCGCGATACTGTTCGTCGCGCTCGACGTGCTCGATCGTTCCCTTCACACGCTCTAGAAGCGATGGCAGCCGCCGAGAACCTGCGGGTGGCGGTGATCACGCCTTACTACCGCTTCGAAAGGGATTGGCTCGAGACCTGTTATGAGAGCGTCCGGGCCCAGACCCATCCCTGCACCCATATTTTCGTCGCAGACGGGGTTCCGTCGGATGCGGTCGCCGCACTCGACGTCCAGCACATCGTTCTGCCGGTCCGTCATGCCGACTGGGGGGATACGCCACGCGCCATCGGTTCGGTGTCGGCGGTCAGCCAGGGTTTCGATGCGATCTGCTATCTCGACGTCGACAATTGGTACGAACCGGAGCACGTCGAATCACTCACCGACCTCGCCCGCGAGACGGGGGCCGCGGTCTGCTCGTCCGGCCGCCGGCTCTACCGCGCCGACGGCAGCCTGCTCGGCGACTGCATCGAGGTCGACGGCGAAACCTTCGTCGACACCAACTGCTACTACATGACCCGCAAGGCCTATCCGATTCTGCACGCCTGGTATCTGATGCCGCCGCAGTATCACGCTGCCGGAGACCGGGTGGTGCTGGAAGCGATCAAGCGGCGGAAGCTGGCGCGGTCCCATACCGGGCGTGCCACGGTCGCTTATAGGACCACCTATGCCCATCATTATCAGCAATTCGGCGAACCCCCGCCCGCCGACGCCAAGACGAAGCCGACGATCGTGCCCTAGACACCCGATCGGGCGAGTCGAGCGCGAAGTCTCGTTCTCCGTCGCGTGTCGTGCGCCTCGATCTTCTATTGAAGCGCCTCAGCCCTCGACTTGACAGGACTGTGCCACGGGGGGACGATACTCGTGACAGTATGTCCTCGATGGTAGAGAACTGCCATGTTGACGGTGAATCCGATCATTCCGCTGTCGGCTTCGACGCGGGAGTACATTAATAGCCTGCTTTCGGGCGGCAGCAGCAGCAACGACGGGGCGTCATTCCTGGCGGCCAGTCCGCTTGCGGCCGTCATTGATGCGTTCAACGCTCAGCGCGCTGCGGATTCGGACGGTTCCGACGATTCGACCGAAGCGCCGACCTTCAATTCGATCACGGGAACGACGTCGACGTTGGACGTCACCGATCGCACCGGCGCGTCTTCCGCGACGCCCAGTGCTTCGGCGCTCAGCGGCTTCGCTGAACTGTTCGGCACCAACGAGCTGCTGCATTCGGCGCTGTTCGTCGATATTCGGGCGGGGACGCTGACCGATGCCAATGCCGGCACGGCGATCACCGCGCCGGTCGATCCGGGGCTGCCGGAAGACGATCCGGACCAGGTCCGCTACGAGATCGCGCTCGCCGAGTACGAGGCCGACCTCGACCGCCAGGATGCGGCGGTCGACGCGATCAAGAGCCGCTTCGGCGATACCCAAGGGCTCCTGGGCCTCGACCTCAACGGCAATGGCTTCATCGATGACGAGACCGAGCTGTTCGGGACCTCGGACGGGACCTTCGCCGGCGCGGTCGGCACGGATACGGCATCGGCACCGGGATTCAATGTCGTCGATCTGAGCACGCGATTCAGCGCGGGCGATACGCTTGCCTTCACGGTCGGCGCTTCGAGCTTCGTGGCGACGTCGAGCGACGGCGACCTCGATACCTTCGCCGCCGAGATCGAAGCGGCCTCCGGCGGCACGGCGACCGTTCAGCGGGTGGACGCGACGAATACGCCTAACGTGGCCGGCACCTTTCTGCGCATCACTGCGGTCGACGCCGCCGATGCCGTGACTGGCACGCTGTTGACCGACTTGGATGGCGCACCTGCGGCTACGACCATCGGCACGGATACGGCGGCGGCGGCCGGTTCCAGCTTCGTCGATGTGTCGGGGGTCGGGCCGGGAGACACGGTCGATTTCACCGTCGGCGCCAGCAGCTTTCAGGCGACTGCCGCCAATGCCAATGTGGACAACCTCGTCACGGCAATCGAGACGGCCTCGGGCGGAACCGCCACCGCCCTGCGGGTGGACGCCACCGATACACCGGACGCGGCAGGGAATTTCATCCGAATCACGGCTGTCGACGTCACCGAATCGGTGACCGGCGTTGCCTTCACGCCGCTCCTTGGTTCGCCGGTCGCCGGTACCGACACGCCGGCGGCGGCGGGCTTCACCTTCGTCGATCTCAGCAGCGGTTTCAGTGCCGGCGATACGCTGGACTTCAGCGTCGATGGCACCCCCTTTCAGGCCACCTCGAGCGACGGCGACCTGGATACTTTCGTCGCCGAGATCGCAGCGGCGGCGGGCGGGACCGCGACCGCGCAGCGTGTGGACGCCACCAATACACCCGATGCGGCGGGGACCTTCGTCCGCATCACCGCGGCGACGCTGGGGCAGGATGTGACGGGGGCGACCTTCAGTGACCTGTTCACGCGGGCCGGGGCGGTGACGGGACAGACCGCCAGTACCGGTTTCGTCGACGTCAGTTCCGGCTTCAGCGCCGGGGATACGCTGGCGTTCGATGTTGCCGGGGCCCGGTTCACCGCGACCTCAAGCGATGGTGACCTCGACACCTTCGTCGGCGAAATCGCCACCGCATCCGGCGGTGCGGTGACCGCCCAGCGGGTGGACGCCACCGACACACCCAGCGCCTCAGGGACTTTCCTTCGGCTGACGGCGACCAGCTTCGGCCAGGACATCGAGAACGTGACCTTTACCGACGTGAACGGCACCGGCACGTTCGGCAGCATCAACTTGAGCCCGTTCTTCGACCCTGACGGTCCCACCTATATCGGTGGCGACTTCGCCGGCACCGCCTATGACGGCGACTTCTTCTCCGGCGACTACGTGACCGAGTTCGCCAAGGCCGGCGGCGATGCGACGGCGGAGGCGGCTTTCCTGGCGAACCTCTATGTCCTCACCACCAGCGGCGTGTCGCGAAGCGTGACGCAAGGCTTTAGCGATCTGATCGACGGGGCGCCCACGGTGGCGACCACCGTATTCACGGCCGGCACCAGTGCCGCCGACCCCTTCCGCCTGGGCGTCAACGTCGATATCTACACTTAGAGGGCCCGAAGCACCGAGAAGGCGTGGGACGATCCAGCCGAGATTTGTGGCCGGACGCGTCCCCGTCGGCACGGCACGAGATTTTGGTGCGCGGATTAGTGGTGCGGCGGAAAGCGGGAGGCTTCGACCATGACCGACGTGTTCTTGATCGGCGCCTACTCGACCGTTTTCGGCAAGGCGCCAGACCGCAGCTACAAGGACCTGACGCGCGAAGCCTATCTCGGTGCGCTTGACGATGCGGGGCTCGGCGGCGGCGGGGCGGTCATCGAGTCGGGCTGGTTCGGTAATTGCGGCATGTGGGTCGACGGTCAGGGTAGCATCCGGGGCCAGGTCTGCTTCACGCCCCTGGTGCGCGAGGGCCTGTTTCCGGAGCGCGTGCCGATCGTCAATGTCGAGGGCGGCTGCGCCACGGCGTCCATGGCCTTGAACGGCGCCTGGAAGGACATCGTCAGCGGGCAGGCGGCGGTAAGCCTCGCGATCGGGGTCGAAAAGATCTTCCGCCCCGAGGCGCCGGAACGGATGAAGGCGCTGTTCGACGCCGGCATCGATCAGCTCGACCCCGACGAATGGCGCGCCTACTACGCGGAAGCCTGCGCCGAGACCGGCCGGCCTTTCGCGCCCGGCGCCGACCGCACCGTGTTCATGGACACCTATGCGGCCCAGGCCTGCTGGCACATGGCCCGCCATGGGACGACCGCGCGGCAGATCGCCATGGCGGCGGCGAAGAATCACAACTACGGCGCCCTCAATCCGAAGGCGCAGTACCGCTTCGCGATGACGCCGGACCAGGTGCTGGAGGACCGACCGGTGTCAGATCCGCTCACCCGGTCGATGTGCGCGCCGATCGGCGACGGCGCGGCGGCGGCCGTTCTCTGCTCGGCGGACTTCCTGAAGGGGCAGCCGGAGGCCGTCAGGTCGCGTGCGGTACGGGTCGCNGCGACGGCGCTGTCGGGTGGCAAATACCGGGCGTTGGACGAGCCGGGCCTCAGCCGNGTGGCCGCCACGAAGGCCTATGCGATGGCCGGGATAGGCCCCGATGACGTCGACGTNGCCGAAGTCCACGACGCGACCTCGTTCTGCGAGATCTATCAGTCGGAGATGCTGGGCTTCTGCGAGGATGGGGCCGGCGGGCGGCTGGCGGAGAGCGGCGAGCCCGGGCCGGGCGGGCGCCTGCCGATCAACACCTCGGGAGGTCTGGTCTCCAAGGGCCATCCGGTGGGCGCGACCGGCCTGTCGATGATCGACGAGCTGGTGCGCCAGCTCCGCGGCGAGGCCGGCGACCGGCAGGTGCCGGGGGCGCGCGTTGCCCTGACCGAGAACGGTGGCGGCGTCATCGGCTTCGATGAAGCCGCCTGTGCGGTGACGATCCTGGTACGTCCGGACTGAGGCGTCGTTACCGGGCGGCTCCCTTGCGGATTTCGAAATGCCGGCGCACCAGCGCGGCGTTGCGCCGGTTGGCCTTGAACCCGAAATCGAACAGGTCGCCGAGTACGGGGATGGCGCCCACGATCATGTCGATGGCGACGTTCGCTCCCATGCGCATCAATAGACCCCGCGGCACCCCCAGCCGCTCGGCGCGCATAATCAGGTAGACCGCGCTCGCGGCGCCGAAGGCATCGCCGACACCGGGAATCAACCCGACAATACCGTCGAGCCCGAAGCGGAAGTTGGTCCCGGGAAGACGGAACCGGGCATCCAGCCAATGGGCGATCGCATCGATTTCGCGGAGGGCGTCCTCGGGAACGTCGCCGGGGCTGCTCACTTCTTCAGGATCACCCAGATGGCGTGGATGATGCCGGGGATGTAACCAAGCAGCGTCAGCAGAATATTCAGCCAGAAATGGAGCCCGATTCCCACCTGCAGGAAGACTCCCAGCGGCGGCAGAATGATCGCAAGAATAATTCGGATGATGTCCATGGTTTCGTCCTCTTGTTGCATTCGGTGCCGGATCGACGTTGCCCAAACCAACGTTTATCCAACTCCATGGTTCGTGCGGATCATCGTAAGAGAGCGCTGGATTACCTGCGGTCGAAAATTCGCAACGCGACCCAGCGGCCATCGTTGACCGGGAGAGAACGGGACGCCGGAACCAACTGGTCCGATGTCCTCCTGAACAACCTCAGCCAAAGGAGGTGACGCATGAAAACGCCCGCGACAGCCATTGCCCTGGTCATCGCCCTCGCGTCCGCCCAAGGTACTGCCGCAGTCGATCAGGACTTCCAGAGCGCCGACCGTGACGGAAGCCGCGATGTGAGCAAGGCCGAGTTCGCTGCCGCGAGCCAGGATCTCCGGAGCGATTGGGACGCCAATAACGACGACGCCGTGGACGAACGCGAGTATCAGGCGGGCCTGTTCAAGGCCTGGGACCGTGACGGCGATGGCGGTATTTCGCGCTTCGAATACGACGAAGCGAAGCGGAACTGGGCTCGGGACAAGACGCTCGCGCCGTTCGGCGAACTCGACGCCGATAACGATAAGGTGCTGAGCCGCGCCGAGCTCTCGAACGGCCTTACCCAGGGCAATTTCTATGAGGCCTGGGATACCGATGGCGACGGAACGGTCGACAACGACGAATTCGATGCCGCTCTGTTCGCCACCTGGGATGCCGACCGCAGCGGCTCGATCGATCAATCCGAGTATGACGGGATGGCCGGCAAGGCCGACGCCGGCAAGGCGGCCAAGGCTGCCCAGGCGAAGATCGTCGCCTTGTCCGACTGGGACAACGAGGACCTCTATCGGGGTGGCCTCAGCGTCGACGATCTGATCGGCGAGGACGTCTACGGCGCCAGCGGCGATGACATCGGCGATGTCGAGGACGTGCTGTTCGGCAGCGACGGCCGCGCTATCGCCATCGTCGCCGAGGTTGGCGGATTTCTCAATATCGGCGACACCCATGTCAGCGTGCCGTGGGATGAAGTGACCATGCGCGCGGATGACGAGGGCGTCGACGTTCCGCTGAACGAGGACAACATCGAGAACTACGGCCTCTTTTCGCGTGACGCGGTCAGCCAGAAGACCGCCGCCGACAACATCGTCGCCGGTGTGGATGACGCGACCGTCCAGCGCTCATGGCGTGCGACCGAGCTTATCGGCGACTATGCCCGGCTTCGCGATGGCGAGACGTACAGCAACTACGGCTATGTCGACGACCTGATCGTCAAGGACGGCAAGCTCGCCGCCACGGTCGTGACGCCGGACGTCCGCTACGGTCTTCAGGGCTCCTATGCCTACCCCTATTACGGCTACGGCTATGGGTTCGGCTGGGAGCCGGGCGGGGAGTTCTACGACATCCCCTACGACCGGGACGAAGTCGCCGAGATCGAGCCGTTCGACTACGACTCGCTCTGAGTTCGGCCGTATCGAACGGAGAGACCCCGCCTCGCCCGAGGCGGGGTTTTTCTGTCCGGCTGTCTCCAAATCGTCGTCAACCCGCGCTAGACAGGACGGGAGTCCGTCAGCGAAACGAAGGGATGGCCAAGCTAACCCCGCAATCCGCGCAATTGCTGCTCGAAAGCTGCAGCGATTCCACGCCGGCCGAAGCGCTTCTCTGCCGCGCCCTGTCGAGCTGGCTCGCGGCGCCGTCGACCAAGAATGAGCTCTACGTCTGGAGCTGCTTTCTCGCGCTGCCCGCGCCACGGGTGACCGAGCTTCGCACCATGCTTCGGGAGACGGTCGCCGGCGCCTGACGGAAGGGTGCGCGCGAACGGTTCGGCTTGGCAGCGGGTTATGTGATTCCCGCCGAAACGGATCACAGCCCGAGACCGATTGCAGCGATGAACGAGCCCACCGACGCCGGCCTCCGCTACGCGAGCGACGTCGAGCCGGGGATACGCCGCAGAAGGCGCGGCAAGACCTTTACCTACGTCGATGGCCGCGGAAAGCCGGTGCGGGACAGGCATGTCCTGGAGCGCATCCGCAAGCTCGCCATCCCGCCGGCCTGGGAAGACGTGTGGATCGCCGCGGATGCGTCGGCTCATCTTCAGGCGACCGGGCGCGATGCGCGCGGCCGGAAGCAGTACCGCTATCACGATCGCTGGCGCGAGGTGCGGGACGCGGCGAAGTTCGACCATCTCGCCCGGTTCGCACGGCGCCTTCCGCGCATCCGCCGCCGGGTCCGCCGGGACCTCGGTCGTCGTGGCCTGCCGCGGGAGAAGGTCCTGGCCGCGGTCGTATCGTTGCTCGATGCGACGCTGCTCAGGGTCGGCAATGAGCGCTATCGGCGCGCCAACAAGAGCTTCGGTCTCACCACCCTTCGGGACCGGCATGCCAGCGTCCGCGGCGGTCGCATCCATCTCGCCTTCCGGGCGAAGAGCGGGAAGGAGGCCTCTCTCGACCTCGCGGACCCGCGTCTGGCCCGCGTCGTCAAGCGATGTCAGGACCTGCCAGGCCAGCACCTGTTCAACTATGTGGGCGAGGACGGCGCCGTCCACGGTGTCGATTCGTCGATGGTGAACGCGTACCTGCGGGAGATCGCGGGCGAAGCGGTGACCGCCAAGGACTTCCGGACCTGGGGTGCCACCGTGCTCGCGGCGGAGGCGCTCGGCCAAGCCGGCGACTTCACCTCGAAAGCGGATTCGCGGCGCCGGATCAAGGCGGCGGTGACGGAAGTCGCCGAGCATCTCGGCAACACGCCGGCGATCTGCCGGAAATCCTATATCCATCCCACCGTCGTCGATTGCTATCTCTCCCGCACGCTGCTCGGGCCGCGTCGGGAGCGCTCCGCCCAGGCGCCCGCCGTGGCCGGTCTGCGTGCGGCCGAGCGGCGTACGCTCGCCCTGCTCGAAGCCGGCCCGGCGGTTCTCCCGGCAGAGGATTCGTCATAGACTGCACGCCTTTTCAGACGAATGGCGGTGAGAGCATGCGACCCGAGCCCTTCAGCCTTCATGTCCCGGACGAGTCGATCGCCGATCTGAGGCGGCGTCTCGCGGCGACCCGGTTCCCGGACCAGGCGCCGGGCGAGCCCTGGGCCTACGGCACCGGTGTCGGCTACATGCGCGACCTCGTCCGCTACTGGGGGGAGGCGTTCGACTGGCGGGCGGAGGAGGCGCGGCTCAATGCGCTGCCGCAGTTCAAGGTGCCGGTCGACGGGATCGACCTCCATTTCATCCATGTCGAGGGCAAGGGGCCGAGTCCGCGGCCGTTGCTGTTGTCCCATGGCTGGCCGGGGTCGGTGTTCGAATTCCTCGACATTATTCCCCGCCTCACCGATCCGGCCCGGTTCGGCGGCGATCCGGCCGACGCGTTCACGGTGGTGGCGCCGTCGCTTCCCGGCTACGGCCTCTCCTTCACGCCCGGACAGAAACGCTTCGGCGTCGAGGCGATCGCCGACTGCTTCGCCAAGCTGATGACCGAGGTGCTGGGCTATGAAAGGTTCGCGGCCCAGGGCGGCGACTGGGGCTCGTTCATAACCGCCCGTCTGGGTTACGCCTATCCGGACCGCCTTCCCGGCATCCACATCAACCTGATGCCGATCCGCCGCGATCCGCAGATGGCGGTCGACCCGACGCCGGAGGAAAGCCGGTACCTCGAAGAGCTCAAGACCTTCCTCAAGGAGGAAACGGGCTATCAGTGGATCCAGGGCACCAAGCCGCAGACGCTCGCGTTCGGACTGACGGATTCCCCGGCCGGTCTCGCGGCCTGGATCGTCGAGAAGTTCCGCACCTGGTCCGACTGCGGCGGCGAGATCGAGCGCGCCATCAGCCGCGACCACATGCTGGCCAACATCAGCCTCTACTGGTTCACCGGCGCCATCGGCTCGTCGTTCTGGCCCTACTATGCCCGCATGCACGGGCCTTGGCCGATCCCGGACGGCGAGACGGTGAACGTCCCCACGGGCTACTGCCAGTCACCGCATGAGATCCTGCGGCCGCCGCGGTCGCTCGCCGCCCGGACCTTCGCCGACATCCGCCGCTGGACCGAGCTCGGAAAGGGCGGCCATTTCGCGGCGCTGGAACAGCCCGACGTGCTTGCGGGCGAGGTGCAGGCGTTCTTCCGCGACCTCGGCTACTAGCGCCAGCGCTCGCAGAAGGTCGAACGCGACGCGGACGGTGCCGAGCCGCGTCCGTGGACGGCGTACCAGTGGTCGAGACTGGCGAGGTTGCAGCGCAGCCTGACCGCCAGGCCATCGGTGGCCGACAGCCAGTTTTCGAACAGGGGTTCGGGCACGGCGATGACGGCGGGGATGTCGTGCTCGACCGCGATCCCGAGCGCGCCCAGCAGTCCGGAGCCGTTCGCCTCCAGCCAGCCGAAGCGGTTGAGGACGACGACGTCCGGCCTCCGTGCCATCAGTTGCGACAGCCGCTCGGCCAGCGAGCGCAGAGTCAGCCCGCAGTCTTCCGCCGGATTGCGGGCGCCGCGGCCTCCGGCCGGCATGCCGTCACCGTCGCCGACCAGGGTGAACGCGGGGGCGAGCCTCGATTTGGCAGAGCGCATGCGCCGCCGCTGCAGGATGCCGACGACGTCGGCGCCGTGGCGCTGGAGTCCCTCGGCGAACCGCCGGAGGAGCGTGTCCGGGTCGTCGCCGGGCCCGTAGACCACGGCGGCGACGTCGCAGTCAGCGTTCGGAAGCGGGTGGAACGGCTGAATCTGGACCTGGCTCGCCTCGATGCCCTGCACCTGTCTCATCCTGCCAGGGCCTCCTTGCGCCCGAGGATGTCGCTGCCGTCGAGCGCGGCGAGGAAGCTCGCCAGGCTGGCGGTGCGAAGGGGGACGAAAGTCTTGCCGGTCTCGCGGCAGAGCTTCTTCACCTGCCAGACCGCGTGGTGGCTCACGCAGTCGACGGGGCTCAGGGCGGCGGTTGCCTGACTGACTAGTCCCGGAAGCCGGGCCGGATTGTCCTCGATTCCGCCGTCATGGGTGATCAGGGTCCCGCCGCGGCGCTTGATCGCCGCCCGGAGCCCGGCGATCTGGCCCGGCCTGCCGCCGACGTAAAGAAGCGTCCTGCCGCCGAGAGACGGCCGCTCCGCTTCGCCGTGTCCGTCTTCGTCCGGAGCGATTTCCCGCTCGAAGGCTGCAAGCTCTCCCAGCAAGGCCTGCTCCCGCGCCTGCAGCTCGTCGACCGTGCGGCGGGAGACCGTCAAGGCATCCTGCGCCTCCGACAGCCGCTCGGCCAGGTCGGCGGACCGTGCCTTCTCCGCCTCCAGCTTTCGGCGCAGCGGTCCGGTCTCGTCGGCCACGGGCTGTGCCGGCAGTGATTCGATGGCGCCGCGGCGGGTGCGTTCCTCCTCCAGCACCGCGACCCGATCGAGCAGCGCCGTCCGCTCCCGGATCGCCGCCTGCAGGCGCGCCTGCTGGCCGGTGATCGTCTCCTCCTTCTCCTCCAGGGCCTGCTCCAGCTTGCGCAGCCGGGCGAGGTCCAGCCGGTTCGACGATCCCACGAGATGGGACAGCATGTGGACCTCGCCGAACACCGCCTCGACGAGTGCGCTGTCCGACGCGGGATGGGAGAGCACGGCCCAGTAGCCTCCGGCGATGTCGCCCTCGTCCAGCGCCTGAAGCCACAGCGCCTTTACCTCCTCGGGCGAGCCGGCCTTGGCGAATCGCTTGATCGTCCTTTCGTGGCGCTTGTCGAGCGCCTTGTTCAGAAGCTTGGACGCCACGTCGCGCCGCCCGGCGACGACCACGCCGCGGCCGTGCAGGTCGTGGTCCGAAGCGGTCCGGGCGTCCCTGTGCCCGAGCTTGGCGAACAGCCGCCTGAGCTCTCCGGTCGTCAGGCAGGTGCCGACGATCGAGCAGTGGAGCGTCGGCGATATCTCCCAGGTCCGCGTTCTCCGCCCGCCTGTCTGGTCGTTGGCGACCAGGGCGGGGGCGGGCCAGCGGGGGCCCGTCGCGGCATCGAAGACCGGCAGCTTGCCGGCGGCGGAAACCGCTGATTCCAGCATGGCGTCGCCCTATCGTTATATACAAACAAATATAACGTATCAGTCGGCACGGTCTGCGGCAAGGGAGATCGGGGGCAGGATCGATCGCTGAAAATCCGGGTTGAGAAAGCGGCGCGGCATCGCATACAGTCGCCATCGTTATATCTATACAAATATAACGAAGAGGCCGGTTCGCCAGCGAAGCATCGGCGGCCGGGATCGACGGAGGGAGAAGTTCATGAGATCGAGACGAGTGACAACCGCAGCTTTCGCGACCGCCTTCCTTGCCAGCGGATGGATCGTCGCGGGGCCTGCCGAGGGAGCGGAAATGCACGGATCGGTGGCCCAGGTGATCCAGGTGCTGCCGGCGTTCGACAATCCGGAAGGGGCGATCTTCAGCGCCGATGGCACGCATGTGTTCGTCAGCAACGCCGCCGAGCTGGGCGACAAGACGGAGGGTCTCGCCTGGGGCGAGGGCATCGGCTACATCAGCAAGCTGAAGGTGCTCGAGTCGGGCAAGCTCGAGATGGTCGAGCCGAAGCTGATCGACGGGCTGACGGCGCCGCTCGGCATGGGCGTCCTGCCCGTCGCGACCGGCACCTTCCCCAAGGGGACGATCTTCGCCTGCGTCGGCTCGGCCCCGTTCCGGACCGCGACGGGCGAGGCGGTCACGGACCCCGCCCGGATGCGGACCAAGCTGCTCGCCTTCGACGAGAGCGGCAAGGTGCTGGGTGAGATCGACACGGGATCGGGGTCGATCTTCGAGGAGATCAACGGCAGTCCGGTCCTGCTGATCAACGCCCTCGGCTTCGACGGCGACGGCAATCTCTATTTCGCCGACACGGCCTTCGGCGGCGACCAGTTCGAGCCGAAGTTCGAAGGCAAGCCGGGCCTTTGGAAGATTCCAGCGGCGTCGCTTGATGCCCTGGCGGCCGGTGAGAAGCCTGCCGAGATGCCGACCTTCCTCATGGTTCCGGGTTTCCCCGACGGGGTCGAGGTCTCGCCCAAGGACGGCATGGTCTACGTCAACACGGTGGGGCCGGTGGCCGGCGCCCCCGATCCGGCCAATGGTGGCATCTACGCGGTCTCGGACATGACAGCGGCACTGCCGGCGCCGGTCGACCGCGACCTCGGCGCCCTGGACGGGCTCGACTTCACCGCCGGCGGGACCATGCTCAACTCCCAGATCAAGGGCGACGTGCCGGTGGCGATCACCGTCACCTGCCCCGGCGGAAAGAGCACCGCACTCGCCTTCGATCCCGAGACGACGTTGAGCGGCCCGGCGGACGTCGCGATTCGCCGCTCGTCGGGTGCCCAGCTCATGGTGATCCCCGAGCTCACCGCCCGCGATTCGACGCCGGGGGACGACGAGGTCACCGTCGTGCTGCTGCCCGCCGACTTCGACGGCGCCTGCATGAAGTAGCTGTCGAACGCGCTGTCGCGGCCGGCTGCGGCTCGGTCGCGACAACGCGTTTTCGGTAGCCGGAGCCGAGATCGTTGCCGTCGCCGGCTTCGAAATATATAAATATATATAGCGCTATGATCGTTCATGGCGGAAGTGGACAGGAGCCGGCACAATGAAAATCAGCGCCCGCAATCAGCTCAAGGGGCAGGTGGTGGAGGTAGTCAAGGGAGTGACGACCTCGCATGTCCGTATCGACATCGGTGGTGCGGTGGTGACTGCCGCGATCACCAACGAGGCCGTGGACGCGTTGAACCTCGACGCAGGCATGAAAGCCGTTGCCGTGATAAAGGCATCGGACGTCATGGTGGCACTGGACGACTGACGGGTGGTTCGGGAAGACGAGCTTCGCAGCGCGGAGAAGGCGGCCGAGCTTCCGGACAGACGTGATGCCGAACTGATCTTCATCGGGCGGATCCGAACGCCCTGGACCTCGCGGCTCGACTGCCCGCGGCAGGGGCGTCAGGACGGCCCGGAATGCCGGATCGAGATTTTCGCCCCCTGGTGCGATGCCCTCCAGGGGATCGAAGTCTATGAACGGCTGGAGGTGCTCTACTGGATGCACCTGTCGCGGCGCGATCTTCTTCTGCAGAGTCCACGGGACAACGGCGAGGTCCGGGGCACTTTCGCCCTGCGCTCGCCGGTGCGCCCGAATCCTATCGGCACAGCCATCGTGATGCTGGTCAGCATCGAGGAGGCTGTGCTGCGGGTTCGTGGGCTCGATTGCCTGGACGGGACGCCACTGATCGATATCAAACCCGACCGGACTCTGTTCGTTCCGATCGCGGCACCCACGCCGGGCGATTTCGACGTCGGGATGCAATGATCGGCCGCAACCGCTGTCGAGTCCTGTGCGCCGTCATCGGTTTGCTGGTGGTCGCTTTGCCGGCGACGGGATCGGCGAGAGAGATCGCCGACTCCGCCGGCCGGCCGGTCGAGGTTCCGGATCGGATATCGCGAGTCTTCGCGGCCGGCCCACCGGCGGCGGTTCTCGTCTACATGTTGGCGCCCGAGACCATGATTGGCTGGCCAAGGGCGCCCCGCGAAGCGGCGTCGCCGTTCCTGGTGCCGTCAGCACGGGCGCTGCCTGAACTCGGCCGCCTGACAGGCCGTGGCGACACGCTCGGTTTCGAGCGTTTGATGGCGGCGGAGCCGGATATCGTTGTCGATTTCGGTTCGGTCGGCGAGACCTACCGTTCGCTCGCCGACCGCGTTACGGCCCAGACCGGCATTCCCTACCTGCTGGTCGATGGGCGGTTCGACGCGATCCCGCAATCCTTGCGGCTGGCCGGCGATGTCTTGGGCGTCGGCGAGCGCGGTGAGGCCCTGGCGGAGGCGGCGCAGGCGATCTTCGACCGCGTCGACCGGACGGTTGCGACCGTGCCGGACGAAGACCGGCCGCGGGTCTATCTCGCCCGTGGTCGGGAGGGGCTGGAGACGGGGACGCGCGGTTCGATCAACACCGAGATCATCGAGCGCGTCGGCGGCGTCAACGTGGCCGAAGGGCTGCGTGAGAAAGGCGGGATCGTCCAGGTGTCGCCCGAGCAGGTGATCGCCTGGGCGCCGGACACGATCATCGCCCTCGACCGCGATTTCACGCGGGAGGTCGGTGACCGCCCGGCTTGGCGTCCGGTGCCTGCCGTCCGATCAGGCCGCGTCTTCACCGCACCGGCTCTCCCCTTCAGCTTCGTCGACTTTCCCCCGTCGTTGAACCGGCTGGTGGGGATGATCTGGTTGCTGCACGTTCTCTATCCGGACCGCATGCCGGACGATCTCGGCGAACAGGTCGGGGCCTTCTACACGCTGTTCTATCAGGTCGATCTTTCCGACGCGGACATCGATCGCCTGCTCGGCGGCGGCTGAACGGGCGCCTTGCGGGCGACGGTCCCCGTCCTGCTGGCGCTGCTCCTGGTCGCCGTCATGGTGGTCGCCGCCGGAATCGGGCCCTATGCGATCGCGCCGCTCGAAATCCTCGGCGCAGTAATCCGCCGGGCCGGCGGCGGCGAGATGGATGCCGCGGAGACCGTCCTCTTCCAGATCCGCCTGCCGCGGGTGCTCGCCGCCGCACTGGTCGGCGCTGCCCTGTCCGCGGCGGGGGCGGCCTATCAGAGCCTGTTCCGGAATCCGCTCGTCTCGCCGGACATCCTGGGCGTCTCCAGCGGGGCCGGTTTCGGGGCCGTCCTCGGCATCCTGCTCGGCCTGTCGGTCGCCGCGATCCAGCTTCTCGCCTTTGCCGGCGGTCTCGCCACTGTCGCGGTGGTCGCCACTCTGGCGCGTGCGTTGCGCGGCGGCGATCTGCTCGTTCTGGTTCTTTCGGGCATCGTCGTCGGGGCGCTGGCGAGCGCGGCGATCTCGCTGGTCAAGGTTCTGGCCGATCCCTACGACCAGCTCCCGGCGATTACCTTCTGGCTGCTCGGCAGCCTCGCCGGGGTGACGCCGGCCGATGTCGCGGCCGTGCTGCCCTTCGTCGTCGTCGGGCTGCTGCCGCTGGTGCTGCTGCGTTGGCGCATCGGAGTCCTGTCGCTGGGGGATGACGAGGCGCGGGCTTTGGGTGTCGAGGCGGGGCCGCTCCGTGCCGCCGTGATCGGCGCGGCGACACTGATCACGGCGAGCGCGGTCGCGGTGTCGGGCGTCGTCGGGTGGGTCGGCCTGATGGTTCCGCACATGGCGCGGCTGCTGGTCGGCCCCCGGTTCGACCGGCTGCTGCCGGCGTCGGTCCTGGTCGGCGCCACCTTCATGGTCGCCGCCGACACCCTGGCCCGCTCTCTTGCCCAGGTGGAGGTGCCGCTCGGTGTTCTCACCGCCCTGATCGGCGGCCCGACTTTCGTCTGGCTGCTGGCGCGCAGCCGCCGGCGGCATCTGCCATGAGCGTCATTGCCGCCGAAGCGTTGTCGATCGGCTACGGATCGACCGTCGTCGCGTCGGACATCGACCTTACGATCGAAGCCGGCAGCGTCACCTGCCTGATCGGCCCCAACGGCGCCGGCAAGACGACCCTGTTCAAGACGATGCTGGGCCTGATCCCGCCGCTCGGTGGCCTGATCAACGTAGACGGTGCGCCGATCGGCCGCCTGAAACGGGCGGAGATCGCCCACCATGTCGCCTATGTACCCCAGGCGCAATTCAGCGAGTTCGCCTTCACCGTTCTCGACCTAGTCGTCATGGGGCGGACTGCCCATCTCGGCCTGTTCGCCGCGCCCAGGCAGACCGACGTCGACGCCGCGATGAGCGCCCTGGAGCGGCTGGGGATCGCCTCCCTGGCCGAGAGGGACATCAGGCGGATCTCCGGTGGACAGCGGCAACTCGCCCTGATCGCGCGGGCGTTGGTCCAGGAGGCGGCGCTGATCGTCATGGACGAGCCGACCGCGAGCCTCGACCTCGGGAACCGCCTCCTGGTCCTCGACACCATCAGGTCCTTGGCCGTGGCGGGGCCGGCGGTCCTCGTCTCCACCCACGAGCCCGAACAGGCCTTCGCCATCGCCGACCAGGTAGCGCTGCTCGGTCGTGGCACGGGTTGCGAGGTCGGGCCGGTCGATACGGTGCTGACCGCGGACCGTTTGAGCCGCCTCTACGGCACCGCGCTTCTCGTCGAAGCGACCCCGAGCGGCCGTCGCGTCGTCGGCGCCGCCCTGGACGACCCGCTATCTGCTCCTTCTGCCGGCTCATAAGGCGTGTTTCTGCCTAAACTTTAGGCGGAATCATCGTTCGTGCACTGACTGCACGAACGGCAGGGATTCGGCGAATCTCCGTCCCGTTAACCGACTCACCGTTCGGCCGCCGAGGTCGCGGGTCGCGGCCCGTCCGATGGCACGCTCCTTGCGGCTGAGGGGTCAAGGAAGGCGAGAGGAGACCGTTCATGACCATGCAGCATCACGACGTCGTTCCGACCACGGTTGGTGGGCGGACCAGGGGAGTTTCACGCGCCGGAATCGGCATGGCGGTCGCGGCGGCGCTCACCCTCGGCATGGGCGCGGTGCAGACCGCAGACGCCAAGGAAACGATCCGCTGCGTCTTCCCCTTCTGGTTCGGTTTCGCACCGACCTTCGTCGCCCAGGACCTCGGCTATTTCGAGGAGGAGGGCTTCGAGGTCACGGTGGTGTTCGACAACGACCGCGCCAATGTCTACCCGGCGCTGGAAAGCAATGACATCCAGTGCACCCAGCGGACCATCGGTGAGCATATCGCCCGGCCGCTGACGCCCGACACCAACACCGTCGTCATCGGCCTCACCGACATCTCCGTCGGCGCCGACGGTGTGGTGGCGGCACCCGACATCGACAGCGTCACCGACCTGATCGGCAAGACCTTCGCCGGAGAGATCAACCACCCCGGCACGCTGATGACCGCGCATGCGCTGCAGCAGGCCGGCCACAGCTTCGACGAGGTCGACGTCCGCCTGATCCAGACCGACGACAGCCCTGCCGTCTTCGAGGATCCCGACGTGGCGGCGGTCGCGTCCTGGGAGCCGATGCTGAGCGAGATCGTCCGCAACACCTCGCGCCAGGGATCCAAGATTCTGCTGTCGTCCAAGGATTTCCGCGGCCTGATCACCGATGTGATCATCGTCAACAAGGAGGACTACGAGGCCAAGCGCGAGATGTATGCCGGGTTCATGCGCGGCATCTACCGGGCGGTCGACCTCTACAACAAGGACCCGGAGAAGTTTCTCGAAGTCGCGGCGCCGCATTTCGACGTCACGCCGGACGAGATGAAGGCTGACCTGGGCGGGGTCTACTACACGAGCTATGAGGACGCGCAGGAATACTTCGGGACCGGCGGTCCGGCCAAGCTCGAGGACATCATCAACCAGTTGAACGACATCCAGGTCTCCTTGGACCTGATGGATGCCCCGATCAACTACGCCGCGATCTCCGACCCGACCCTGACCAAGGGCCTGTTCGACGGTTACGAGCGCTGATCCGAAAGCAGAGTCGGAGGCGGATCGTTTCGAGTCCCGTGCGCCCTTGCGGGTGCACGGGACTCGGCCTTAGCCGCTTCTCCTGCATCCCTCGACGCTCCTTCCCATGAACACGCAGGCGCTTTTCCGCTATCGCGGCCGGACGTCGCCCCGGACCGACGCTATCCTGGCCGTGGTGGCGATGATCGGCTTCCTGCTGATCTGGACCCTGATCTCGGTCACCGGGCTGGTTTCCACCCGCTTCCTGCCGACGCCGTGGGAAGTGGTGAATGCGCTCTACGGGATGCTGGCCGATCGGGGCTTCTCCGAGGACATCCTGATCAGCGTCGGCCGGGTGTGGGGGGCGTTCCTGCTGTCGGTGGTAATGGCGGTGCCGATCGGCATCTGGATGAGCAGCTACCGGATCGTCGGCACGCTGGTCGAGCCGATCGTCGACTTCATCCGCTACCTGCCGATCCCTGCTTTGGTGCCGTTGCTGATCATCTGGTTCGGGATCGGCGAGGGATCGAAAATCGCCGTCCTGTGGATGGGGACCTTCTTTCAGCTTGCCCTGCTGGTCGCCGACGACGCCAAGCGGGTGCCGCGCGAATTCATCGAGACCGGCTACACCCTCGGCGCCAAGCCGCGGCAGATTACCAACCACATCGTGCTGCGGGCGATGATGCCGAGCCTTGTCGACAATCTCCGCATCACCCTGGGCTGGTGCTGGACCTGGATCATCGTCGCCGAGATCGTCGCTTCGGACAGCGGCATCGGCCATGCCATCTGGTCGATGCGGCGCTTCCTGAAGACGCCCGAGGTCATGGCGGGGATTCTGACCATCGGCATCATCGGCCTGCTGACCGACCAGTTGATCCGTGTCCTCCACCGCCGCTGGTTCCGGTATCTGTGATGGAGGTGAAGTGCGGGCCATCGACTTGTTCGTCGTCCCCGCGGAGGCGGGGACCCATGCAAGCGGCACGGCGTCTGGATTCCCGCCTTCGCGGGAATGACGGCGAAGACGATGACATCGGCGGCTGTCGCGCTCCCCACCTCACCCCGACCCTCTCCCCCCCCAATGGGGCGGAGAGGGAGGGCATGCGGCACCGTCGTCGGAAGTCCCCCTCCGCCCCATTGGGGGGGGGAGGGGTGAGGGGCGGTGGGGAACGCCGCGGCCCTGCCGACCTGTTTCTCGCTACGGACGAGGACACGCCCCGATGACTGACGCCTTCGTCCAGATCGTCGACGTGTCGAAGACCTTCGGCGGCGACCGCAACATGGCCGAGCATGTCCATGTCATCGACGACGTCTCGATGACCATCGGCACCGGCGAGTTCATGGTCTATCTGGGGCCGTCGGGCTGCGGCAAGACGACCCTGATGCGGATCGTCGGCGGGCTGGAGACCAAATCCGAGGGCCAAGTGCTGCTGGGCGGCGAGCCCGTCACCGGCCCCGACCGGCGCAAGGGCATGGTGTTCCAGGCCTATACCTCGTTCCCCTGGCTCACCGTGTTCGAGAACGTGAAGTTCGGCACCAAGTACCGGACCGACGTCTCGGGGGCGGAGAAGGACGACATCGCCCGCCACTATCTGGAGCTGGTCGGCCTGACCCGCTTCGCCGATTTCTACGTGAACCGTATTTCGGGCGGCATGCGCCAGCGGGTGGCGATCGCCCGCACCCTCGCCGCGGGGCCCGAGATCCTGCTGATGGACGAGCCCTTCGGCGCCCTCGACGCCCAGACCCGCGAATACCTGCAGGTCGAGCTGCGCCGCATCTCCCGGATCGAGAACAAGACCGTCATTTTCGTCACCCACGACGTCGAGGAGGCGCTGTTCCTCGCCGACCGCATCGTCATCTTCTCCTCCCGCCCGGCGCGGATCGTCGAGGAGGTCGACGTCAAAGGCATCCTGCCCGAGGAACGCGATGCCGACACCAAGGAGACGGAGATCTTCTTCCGCCTGCGCAACCATGTCCGAGACGTGATGCGCGCGCAGATGCGGGCCGAGGGGATGAACGCCTGACCATGCCCGCCTACGATTTCAGCGGCCGCACCGTGGTCGTCACCGGGTCCTTCCGCGGCATCGGCCACGGCGTCGCCGAGGGCTTCGCCAAGGCCGGCGCCGACCTCGTGCTGATCGACATGGAAGCGGGGGTAAAGGAGGTTGCGGCGGCAATGGCCGCGGCCCACGGCGTCTCGGTCACGGGCCATGTCGCAGACATCACCGATCCGGCCGCGCTCGACGCGGTGTTCGCGACCGTCGACCACATCGACGTGCTGGTGAACAATGCCGGCCTCGAGCTTGTGACGCCGGTCGAAAGCCCCGACCCCGCGGTCGAGGACACCTTCCGCCGCATCGTCGACATCAACGTGATGGGGACCTTCTACGTCACCCGCCGGGCGCTCCCCAAGATGGGGCGGGGCGGGCGGATCGTCATCACGTCGTCGATGTGGGGAAAGACAGCCGTCGCCGAGATGAGCGCCTATTGCGCCACCAAGCACGCCAATATCGGCTTCATGCGCAGTCTCGCGATGGAGCTCGGCCCCCGCGGCATCGCCGTCAACGCCGTCTGCCCCGGCTGGGTGAAGACGGTCGCCAGCATGCGGTCGCTGAAGGCGATGGCGGAAAGCTCGGGCCGGTCGGAGGACGCGCTCCTCGCCGAGATCATGGCAGCCCAGGCCTTCGACGGGTTGATGGAGCCCCCGGACATGACCGACATGTACTTGTTTCTGGCTTCCGACGCCGCTCGCAACATCACCGGCCAGGCCGTCACCGTCGACCGCGGCGAACTGCTCGCCTGAAGAAGCGGGGATGCTCGCGTCAAGCGCGAGCATGACAGGGAGGAGAGGGCGCGCGTCTGACCCCTCCCAAACGTCATCCCATGGCTCGGCCATGGGATCCACGACTTCACGGCGCCTGATCCCGAGCAAGGGAAGTCGCGGATGGCACGATCAAGTCGTGCCACGACGGTCGGAGAGACGGAGAGGGCCTTCGCCTCTCACCCCCTCGTCTCAGTCCCTAACCCCTCGCCCGCGCATAACGCCTCACCCCATCCCTTACACTCTGTCATCCTCGTGTTCGACACGAAGATCCCCTCACCGCCGGCTCCGCGCCTCGGCGAGCAGGCACAGGATCTCGTACATCATCGTCGCGCCCACCAGCGCCGTGTTCCCCGATGGATCGAACGGCGGAGCCACCTCGACCACGTCGCCGCCGTAAAGGTCGAGGCCGCGGAGGCCGCGGAGCAGGGCCTGCGCCTCGATGGTGGTGATGCCGCCGACCTCGGGCGTCCCGGTGCCGGGCGCGTAGACCGGGTCGAGCCCGTCGACGTCGAACGAGATATAGGCCGGCCCGTCGCCGATCACCCGCCGCGCCTCGGCGATCGCCGCCTCGACGCCGATCGCCGCGAACTCCTCCATGAACATCACCCGCATGCCGCTCCGGGTCGAGTAGGTCCAGCCCTCGTCGCTGTTCTGGGCGCCGCGGATGCCGATCTGGATGGTGCGCTCGGGGTCCAGCACCCCGGCCTCGACCGCGCGGCGGAACGGGGCGCCATGGGTGAACTTGCAGCCCAGGAACTCGTCCCAGGTGTCGCAATGGGCGTCGACATGGATCATCCCGACCGGCCGGTCGGC
>PBKC01000005.1 GCA_002721365.1 Rhodospirillaceae bacterium
TGCATCGCCCGCGCGATCGCCGTCAGCCCCGAGGTGATCCTGATGGACGAGCCTTGCTCGGCCCTCGATCCCATCGCCACCGCCAAGGTGGAAGAGCTGATCGATGACCTGCGCGAGCACTTCACCATCGTCATCGTCACCCACAACATGCAGCAGGCGGCGCGTGTCTCGCAGAAGACGGCGTTCTTCCACCTGGGAATCATGGTCGAATACGGGGATACCGAGGAACTGTTCACCAATCCTCGAGACCAGAAGACGCAGGATTACATTACCGGCCGGTTCGGCTGAGGAGAGAGGCAGTCATGGCAGAACATACCGTCGCCTCATACGACGAGGAACTGGAGCGCCTGACACGCACCCTTCTGCGTATGGGCGGGCTGGTCGAGACCCAGATCGAGAAGGCCTGCGCGTCGATCACCCAGCGTGACAGCGCCGTCGCCGAAACCGTCATCTTCGGCGATCAGGAAATCGATGAGATGGAGGCCGAGGCGGAGCGTCTGGTTACCCGCCTGCTGGCGCTGCGCGCGCCGGTCGCTATCGACCTGAGGCTTGTGATCAGCAGCCTCAAGATGTCGTCGGACCTGGAACGAATGGGCGATCTCGCCGCCAACATCGCCAAGCGGGCGGTCGTGCTGAGCCAGGTCGCGCCCATCAAGACCCTGTGGATGGTCCCCGACATGTCCATCCGGGTACAATCCATGGTGAAGAACGTCCTCGACGCCTATGTGGAGAAGGACGTGGTCAAGGCACGCGAGGTCTGGCTGGCCGACGAAAAGGTCGACGAGATCTACAACAGCCTGTTCCGCGAACTTCTGACCTATATGTTCGAGGATCCGCGCAGCATCACCGCGGGGGCACATCTGTTGTTCGTTGCGAAAAACCTCGAACGGATCGCCGACCACGCGACCAACATGGCTGAGAACGTCGCTTACATGCTGACCGGCCATCGCGACATGGGTGACCGGCCCAAGGGCGATACCACCGCCCATTACGCCGGCGAGGACGCCCGGTCCGCGGACAACGGCAAGGCGGCCAATGGCTAGCATCGCCGAACGTGGCTCGATCCTCGTCGTCGAAGACGACGAGGCCATCAGCGCACTGCTGTCGTACAACCTGGAGCGTGAAGGCTTCTCGGTCCGCTGCGTCGCGGACGGAGACGATGCCTTGGTGGCGGTCAGGGAACAGCGGCCCGATCTCGTGCTGCTGGACTGGATGCTGCCCACCATCTCGGGCCTCGAAGTCTGCCGTGGCCTGCGCCGCGCGCCGGAGTCGAAGGCGATCCCGATCATCATCCTGACCGCACGCGGTGAGGAATACGATCGCGTGCGGGGGCTGGAGAGCGGCGCCGACGACTACGTCACCAAGCCGTTCTCGCCGCGCGAACTTCTCGCCAGGGTGCGGGCGGTACTGCGGCGGACACGTCCGGCCCTGTCGGAAGAACGCCTCGGTTTCGGCGATGTCGAAATGGACCTGACGACGTACCGGGTCCTGCGCGGCGGGCGTTCGGTCCACCTTGGACCGACCGAGTTCAGGCTGCTTCGCCATTTCCTCGAAAACCCGCGCCGCGTGTTTTCGCGCGAGCAACTTCTGGACGCGGTGTGGGGACCGACGATCTATGTCGAGCCGCGCACCGTCGACGTGCATATCCGTCGCCTGCGCAAGGCACTGAACGCGCCCGGAGAGGCCGACGTCATCCGCACCGTCCGTTCGGCCGGCTATGCGCTCGAGACGGAAACGGCGAGCGCGTCCGCCGACTGACCGGACGTCATCGAACGGGAGGCCCCGGCCTCCCGCTCACGCCCCTTGGGGCGGGATGTCGTAGACCACCTCCACCACGTTGTAGTCGGTGCCGGGGCGGGTTTCGAAGCCGAATTCCTCCGCCATCTGCAGCATCGCCTTGTTCTCGCGCATCACCATGCCGAAAACCGTTTCGTAGCGGCGCGCGCGCGCATAGTCGACGATCCGCCGCATCAGCTCGTAGCCCAGCCCCCGCCCTTTGAGGTCGGAACGGACGACAACGGCATATTCGGCCCGGCGACCGTCGGGATCGCCCATCAGCCGCCCTACCCCGAACAGCGCCGGCCGGTCGTCCTCCATCCCGATCGCGACGAATGCCATCTCGCGGTCGTAGTCGATCTGGGTAAGCCGTGCGAGCTGATGGTGCGGCAGGGACTGGATAACCGCGAAAAACCGGAACCGAACGTCCTCGGGCTCCAGCCGGGCCATAAAGCCGCAATAGAGGGTCTCGTCTTCCGGCCGGATCGGCCGAATCGTCACAGGAAGCCCGCCGCGGAGAGTCCATTCGGCCTCCAGCTCCTTCGGATAGGGCCGGATAGCGAGACGCCGCACATCCGCCGACCGCGGCTCGACCCGGATGCGGGCATCGACGGCGAGGACGCCCTTCTCGTCGACCAGCAGAGGATTGATGTCGAGCTCGACCAGCTCAGGATGATCGACCACGAGTTGAGAGATCTTGACCAGCGTCGCCGATACCGCCGCAAGATCCGCCGGCGGTCGATTGCGGTAGCCCTTCAGCCGCTTCATCACCCGCGTCCGCCCCATGACTTCCTGAGCAAGCTCAGGGTTGAGGGGCGGTAGGGCGAGCGCAGTGTCGGCAACCACCTCGACCGCCGTGCCGCCTTCGCCGAACACGATCACCGGACCGAACAGCGGATCGGTGCTCACCCCGACCAACAGTTCGAACGCGCCGGGCTTCACGGCCATCGCCTGAACGAGGAACCCTTCGATCCGCGCATCGGGTTTCAAAGCCCCGACGCGGGCAGCGATCGCCTCCGCGGCCTCACGGACCGCGTCGCGTCCTTCGAGATCCAGAGCCACCCCGCCGACATCGGACTTGTGGGTGATCTCGGGCGACAACAGCTTCACCGCAACCGGCACGCCGAACCGTTCGGCGGCCGCCCCCGCCTCCTCGGCGGTCGCCGCACGACATGCCGGCGCGATCGGGATTCCGTAGGCGTCCAGGACCGAGGCCGCCTCGTCGGCCGCAAGCTGGCTGCGGCCGGCATCAAGTACGGCCCGGATCGTCCGCCGCACCCCATCCACGTCGGGCACGAAGTCGGTCGACACCGACGACGGCGTCTGCATCAGGGTTTCCTGGTTCCGCCGATGCTGATCGAGATAGAGAAAGGCCCGAACCGCCCGTTCCGGCGTGTCGTAGGTCGGGATTCGCGCTTCCGCGAACATCTGCCGGCTCTCCAGCGCAGCGGTCTCCCCCAGCCAAGCCGTCAGGAAGGGGAGATCCGACTTTGCGGCCGCGGCGATGGTGGCGCGTGCGCCGTCGGTCGAGGATGCGATCGCCACCGGGCAGTTCATCACCAGCACCGCATCAACACCCCGATCCTGACTCACGGCCTCGATCGCGGCCGTATACCGGTCGGGGGGCGCATCGCCGATCAGGTCGATGGGGTTGGCGCGGGACCACGTCTCCGGCAACGCCGCATCGAGCCGGGCGATCGTCTCGGGCGCCAGCGATGCCAGCCGTCCCCCGCCCTCGGTCAGCGAGTCGGTCGCCAGGACGCCGGGGCCCCCGCCGTTCGAGACGATGGCGAGCCGGTCGCCATGGAGCCGACGCGGGGCGGCGAAAGCCTCGACAGCGTCGAACAGCTCGTCGAGCGCGTAGACCCTGACCATGCCGGCCCGGCGGAAAGCCGCCTCGTAGACCGCGTCGGCGCCCGCAAGGGCACCGCTATGCGAGGTCGCGGCCCGCGCGCCTTCCGGCATCCGCCCGGATTTGATGACGATCACCGGCTTGTTGCGGGCAGCGGCACGGGTCGCGGACATGAACTTCCGCGCCTCTTTCGCCCCTTCGATGTAGAGCAGGATCGCGTCGACGTCCGGGAGGCCGGCCAGATAGTCGACCATGTCACCAAAGTCGACGTCCGCCTGATCGCCGATCGATACGAAATGCGAAAAGCCGATGCCGCGCGCCCGCGCCCAGTCGAGGATCACCGTACAGAGCGCCCCGGACTGCGACACGAAGGCGACACGGCCCGGAGTCGCGTTGACGTGGGCGAAGCTGGCGTTGAGCCCTATCCCCGGCACCAGGATGCCGAGGCAATTGGGCCCCACGATCCGGGTCAGGGTGGGTCGGGCGGCGGCGAGCATCGCCTCCTCCAGGCGTTTCCCCTCTGCCCGGCCGCCTTCCGAGAAGCCCGCGGTGATGACGACGGCCGCCCGCGTGCCCCGCTCGGCGAGCGCGCCGATCAGGCCGGGAACCGTGGCCGGCGGCGTCGCGATGACCGCCAGATCTGGCGTCTCGGGGAGCGCCCACACATCGGGATAGGCCGGCAGTCCCCCTATCTCGGCAGCACGGGGATGCACCGGATAGATCGGCCCGGCGAATCCGCCTTCTGCAATGTTCCGCATCAGGACCGAACCCAGCGACCCTTCACGCGTGGAGGCACCGATCACCGCGACGGATCTCGGTGCGAACAGGGCGTCGAAGTTACGGATGGTCATGATGTACGCAGTCCCTGCCGGTCATTCCTGTGATCCTCGGACCTGATACGGGACCCCAACCAAGCGGCTCAGATGCCCGCGTCGAGCGCGAGCACGACAACACGCCGGGGATAGGCTTCACCTGCCCAGCACGTCCTCGGCCGGGGTGAACGGCCGGCCAAGCGCATCGGCCACGGCCCGGTGGGTCACCTCGCCCCGGCAGATATTGAGTCCATTGCGAAGGTGGGGGTCGTCGGTCAGCGCCTGCCGCCAGCCCTTGTCCGCCAATGCCAGCACCCGCGGCAGGGTGGCGTTGTTCAGGGCGAATGCAGAGGTTCGGGGCACAGCCCCAGGCATGTTGGCGACGCAGTAATGGACGACCTCGTCGACGATATAGGTGGGGTCGGTGTGCGTCGTCGGCCGGCTGGTGGCGAAGCATCCTCCTTGATCGATCGCGACATCGACCAGCACCGAGCCACGGCGCATCGCCTTGACCATCTCCAGGGTGACCAGCTTCGGCGCCGAAGCACCGGGCACGAGGACCGCGCCAATGACAAGGTCGGCGTCGAGAACGTACTGCTCGACGGCCTCGACCGTGGCGTAGATCGTGTTGAGGGTCGGCCCGAACTGCATGTCGAGCGCCTGCAGACGCTCGAGCGAGCGGTCGAGGACAGTAACGCGCGCCTCCATCCCCATTGCCATGCGCGCGGCGTTGGTGCCCACCACGCCGCCGCCGATCACCACCACGTCGGCGGCGGGGACGCCCGGCACCCCGCCCAGCAGCACGCCACGACCGCCCTGGCGCTGCTCCAGGCAATGGGCACCGGCCTGAACCGACATGCGGCCGGCGACCTCGCTCATCGGCGCCAGCAGCGGCAGCCCCCCACGAGCATCCGTCACGGTCTCGTAGGCGATCGCCACGGCGCCGGACTCGGCCAGTTCGCGCGCCTGATCGGGGTCGGGCGCGAGATGCAGATAGGTGAACAGGACCTGTCCCTTCCGCAGCATCGCACGTTCCGCGGCTTGAGGTTCCTTCACCTTGACGATCATGTCGGCCGTAGCGAACAGAGACTCCGGCCCATCCGTGACCGTCGCCCCCGCCACGGCATAATCGTCGTCGTCGAATCCGATGTGATATCCTGCGCGCGACTCGATCAGCACCTCATGCCCGTGGTGCACCAGCTCGCGCACACTCGCCGGCACCAGCCCGACGCGGTGCTCGTCGACCTTGACCTCCCTGGGAACGCCGATACGCATGGCTCCGTCCAGTTCCGTTCGCGGCCGCAGCAATGTAGCGGAAGACACCGTCGTTGCAGAGGCGGAAAAACCCACCCCCCGCTGTCCCGCCTGCGGTGCGTTCGACACCCCGAGCTTCGATCGACGGCGCGGCTACGACCTTCACCGATGCAACGGTTGCGGGCTTGTTTTCATCGATCCGCTGCCCGACTCGGCGATGATCGAGGCGCTTTACACGGACGCCTATCACGAAGCCTCATCCGGTTATTTCTCGAAGCCCGAACGCAAGCTCGCCCGGTCACGGGGACGTATCCGGCACCTCGCCCGCTACGTTTCGGGTGGCCGTTTTCTCGACGTCGGCTGCAACGGTGGCTTCATGGTGGAGGCGGCACGGGAGGTTGGCTTCGCAGCGACGGGGATCGACCTCGATCCGGTGTCCCTCGATTACGCCCGCCGCCATTTCCCCGGCAGCACCTACCTGCACACGACGATCGAAGCGCTGGAAGCCGAGCCCTTCGACGCCATCTACTGCTCGGAGGTGATCGAGCACGTCCCGATGGTCGACCGCTTTGTGGCGGCACTGTCCGCGCTGATGCGTCCCGGCGCGATCCTCTATCTCACCACGCCTGATTTCGGCCATTGGCGGCGGCCCAAGGACCTGGAGAGGTGGGACGCCTTCTGTCCGCCCGACCACTGCCTTTATTTCGACCCGGCCAGCTTGACGCGATTGCTGGAGCGCCACGGCCTCACGGTTTTCCGTCGGCGGCTGGCGCTGAAACCGGGGATCAAGCTGCTGGCGCGGAAGACAGCATCTCCCGCCGCTGCCGGCGGGTGATCGCCTGAACCCAGATCAGAAGGCCCAGTCCGGGCAGAGCGGCGACGGTTGTCAGCAGGAAGAAGCCGATCCAGTTGACGGCAAGCCCGGTGTCCGGCGCTAACGCGACACCCGGAACATGGCTGGCGATCGCCGCCCAGTCGACATGCTCGACCAGCCATCCGGCCGGCGCCGACAGCCAGGTCCGCGCAACCGCCATCAGCGAGCTCAACAGCGCGTATTGCGTGGCGGTGAAGGCCACGTTGCACAGGCTGGAAAGGTAGGCGACAAAGGCCGCGGTCCCCATGCCGCCCGCCAGATTCTCGAACCCGATCGTCGCGGCGAGAAGGCCGAGATCGGCCCCTGCCGCCGCCTGCACCGCGAACATCAGGTTCGAGAGAAGCTGGAGAATGCCGCAAACCCACAGCGCCCGGATGAGGCCGATGCCGTTGATCAGCGCCCCGCCGGCCGCGAGCCCGATGAGGGTCGCCGCGAATCCGTAAACCTTGGCGATCTCGGCGATCTCGGCCTTGGTGAACCCGATCTTGATCAGGAACGGGTTGGTCATCGTTCCCGCCAGCGTGTCGCCGAACTTGTAAAGCGTCACGAACAGCAGGATCACGATCCAACCACGCCGCCCCATGAACTCGGCGAACGGCATCACCACCGCTGTCTTGAGCCAATCGAGCGCAGCCGTGACGCCGCTGCCCTGTTCCATCGGTTGTTCCGCGCCGGCTGCGGCGGGCTCCGGACTCACCAGCACCGTCACCACCCCGATCAGGATCAGCCCGGCCATGATCACATAGACAGTCGACCACGGCAGCCAGGTCGCGAGGAACAGGGCGCCGGCACCAGAAGCCAGCATGCCGACCCGATAGCCGAAGACGTACATCGCCGCGCCGGCGCCCAGTTCGCGCTCCGGCAGGCGCTCGATCCGGTAAGCGTCGATGACGATATCCTGGGTCGCCGAGAAGAAAGCGACGGTGAGAGCGAGGCTCGCCGTCATGACCACTTCGGCAACCGGGTCGGCGAGACCCAGAGCGATCAACGAGGCCATCAACGCGAACTGGGCGGCAAGCAGCCAACCGCGCCTGCGCCCGAAGACCCCTGTCAGGCCAGGAAACGGCGCCCGATCGATGATCGGCGCCCATAGGAACTTCAGGCTGTAGGGAGAGCCGACGGCCACGAACAGGCCGATCGTGGTCAGGTCGATCCCGACCTCGGTCAGGCGAATGGAAAGCGTTCCCGCCGTCAGCGCCAGCGGCAAACCGCTGGAAAAGCCCAGTGCAAGAAACGCAAGGATACGAAACCGGGTATAGACGGTTGCCGCCGACAGGATGCGCGCGATCGGCGATGACGGACCGGCGGACGCCGGCTCATCACCCGGCATTCCGCCACCTTCACCATTCCCTTGCCCCGTCCTATCCACGCGATCTCCTTAGCACCGTCCCGGACTCCGTGTCACCTCGGCGTCCGGCGCCATGTGTGCGGTGCCGAGATGCATGTTGCAAATGCACCGGCGGCCTGAAATTGTCCGGCAGGCCGCCGCTGGCGGCAGGAATTGGTTGAAGGAGGATTGCAACCATGCGCAGCGTGCTTTTGCTGCTCGTTGGATTGGTCGTCGGCGCGGCCGCCGTCTATTTCGTGGTGCCGCGCGGCGGGACGGAGACGCCGGCCGTCGCTGAAGGAACCGAGGCGCCTGCGGCGGCGTCGGACCCCGAAGTTCGCTGGAAGATGGGGAGTACCTATCCGGCCACACTGGTCCAGCTCGGTGAGCTCGGCAAACGCATCGAAAGCCAGATCGACAAGGTTTCGGGCGGCAACTTCAAGATCAAGTTCTTCGAACCCAGCGCCCTGGTTCCTGCGCTGGAGGTCTTCGACGCGGTGTCCGAAGGCTCGATCGACGCCGGCTGGTCGACCCCCGGCTACTGGGCCGGCAAGGTCCCGGCGCTTCAGTTCTTCGCCGCGGTGCCGTTCGGTCCCCGTGCTCCCGAATATATGGCGTGGGTCTATTACGGTGGCGGCAAGGAGCTTTATGACGAGCTCTACGCGCGGCACAACATCAAGGGCCTGCTGTGTGCCGTGATCCCGCCGGAAGCGTCCGGATGGTTCCGCAAGCCGATCAATTCGCCGGAGGATCTGAAGGGTCTGAAGATGCGGTTCTTCGGTCTCGGCGCAAAGGTGATGGAAAAGCTCGGCGTCTCGACCCAGCTCCTCGCCGGCGGCGACATCTATCCGGCGCTGGAGCTCGGCACGATCGACGCCACCGAGTTCTCCATGCCGGCGATCGACCTCAACCTCGGCTTCTACCAGATCGCCAAGGAGTACTATTTCCCGGGTTGGCATCAGCAGTCGACGTTCTTCGAGCTGATCATGAACATGGACCGCTGGAACGCGCTGACGGACACCCAGAAGGCGCAGATCGAAACCGTCTGCGGCGATCAGTTCCGCCAGAGCATCGCCGAAGGCGAGTACATTCAGATCGACGCGCTTCAGCAGCTCGAAGACCACGGCGTGAACATCCATTCATGGCCGCCCGAGATGCTCGACCGCTTCCATGCGGCCTGGGACGAGGTCGTCGAGGAAGAATCGGCCGCCGACCCCGATTTCAAGCGGGTCTGGGAGTCGCTCAAGGCCTTCCGCGAAAGCTACTCGCGCTGGCGCGACCTCGGCTACCTGTAAGCCTGAGTGCTGCGACGGACGGCCCGCCCTTCTTCATCGGAGGGGCGGGCCGTTTCTATTTGAGCCGCACTCTGAGTGCGTGCCGGATCACCTTTTTCATAAGCGACGGCAAAGCGTGGTCGCCGAACGCGTCGACCGGGCTCCAGATTCCGTCGATGCTGCCAGCCTGGGAAGTCCGCCCCGCAAGGAGCGGCAGCTCGAGCGCGAAATGGGTGAAGACATGACGGACGACGCCGTCGAGAGGCTGCCAATCGACCGACGCCGGCGCCACGCCGCGCGCCTCTGACGTTTCCCACGGCGTTTCCCGCCACGGGGTCGACGGAATTTCCATCATCCCCCCGAGCAATCCCTTTTCCGGCCGCCGACGCAGCAGGACGGCCCCGTCCGGCCGTTCGAGCCAGAAGGCGACCCCGTGCCGCACCGGACGCTCGGCCTTGGCTGCGCGCTTGGGCCATGCCTCGGGCATGCCGGTGGCCCGCGCCAGGCATTCGTCGGCCCAGGGACAGGCGAGGCAGGCGGGGTTCCGCGGCGTGCAGACGGTGGCCCCCAGATCCATCACAGCCTGGGCGTAATCGCCGGGGCGCTCATGTGGCGTGATCTCGGCGGCGAGCGCCGTCAGAATCGGCTTCGCGGCGGGGAGAGGCGTATCGACCGTATGGAGCCGGGCCATCACCCGCTCGACATTGCCGTCCACCACGGTCGCCGGCTTGTCGAAAGCGATCGCGGCGATCGCGGCTGAGGTGTAGGTCCCGATGCCGGGAAGATCGCGGAGCGAGGCTTCATCGGCCGGAAACCGCCCGCCGTGACGCTGGCACACGGCGCGGGCGCAGGCGTGCAGGTTTCGTGCGCGCGAATAGTAACCGAGCCCCTGCCATGCATGCAGGACGGCATCGAGATCCGCTGCGGCGAGCGCTTCGACGGTGGGCCACCGCTCCAGGAAGTCCCGAAAATAGGGCCCGACCGCAGCCACCGTCGTCTGCTGCAGCATCACCTCGCTCAGCCAGACACGGTACGGATCGACCCATTCGCCGGGAAGAGCCCGCCATGGCAGCCTGCGCCGATGGCGATCGTACCAATCAAGAAGACGCCCCGCCCTGTCACCGAGGCGAGGCGGTCGGGCTTTGGTGTTCTTCGTCTGAGCCATCGGTGTCGAAATATCTTACAGGATTGTTGCGGTACCCGAGAAGGACGGCGCTTGAGGCCCGCACCACTGTCACGGATGCCGCAACCGCCAAACGGCAGGGAGAGAGCCGGTTCCCGCGACTTGGTGACGGGCACCGCAGCAACGGAAACAGGTCGCGGGTCGCAGTCGAACAGCCCGAACGGGCGTCGGAGAATATTACACGCTCGAACGTCGGAGAGGACTGTCCCGGTGCGAGGCCCGCCCGCCCCTGCGCGCCATGGTATTGAAATACCTCAAATTTCCTCATATGAGGTACCTCCTTCCGCGTGGCGGTCGTCCAATCGGGGTGGTCCACTTTTTGCCTGTGTTAGCGCTAACGCTAACCAACGAAAAGAGGTCGAGGAACCCCATGTCACAAGTCGCCTTGTTCGGTCGCGGTGCCGCTCTCGCCGCTCTGTCAGCCCTTGCCCTCGGTTTCACGGCCGATGATGCCGATGCGGCGGTCATCTCCACTGAAGCCTTCAGCTACACTGGAAACGTCACCGTCTACGACACGCTGAGCGACGCCCAGCTGGGCATCAATGCACGGTCGGGGCCGCACCCCATCCCGACCGGCGTCAACGGTACCGAGTCGACCCTGCCGAACGCGCGCGACGGATCGCTGTACATCGACACCGGCACCGGCGAGTTCGACTTCCTCACGGCGTGGTACTTCACGCCTCCCGCCCATGTCGGCACCGGCACCGACGGGTTCGGCAATCCGAACAACACCAACACCGGTTTCGTGCAGCTCTACGATACCGACGGCAGCAGCCTGAGCGCCCTGGATATGGGGTGGAATTCCTCCGATACCGAATTCTCGATCCACGCCGAAGGCGCAAATGCGGGTTCAGGCGAATTCGCGCGCCTGTGGCCGGCACCGATGATCGGCGGTGCGGCGGCGCTCTCGTCAGGTGAGTTCCTGGAATACACCTTCGACATGACCCTGTCCTACGGGACCCCGATCCCGGATCACAACACCACCGACTTCCCGACCGACGTGGCGGGTGGTTTCTCGGCCATCTTCCAGAACACCAACACGACGGACACGGCGCTGAACGGCTTCTATGTCGTCGACTTCTCGTTCCAGCGCGACACCTACGCCGAAAGTGCCGGCGCGGTCGCCCTCTATGACGGCAGCCGCGGCATCGTCAGCGTGGTCGACGTGCCGGAGCCCGGCGCGCTCGCCGTGTTCGGCCTCGGTCTGGCCGGGTTGGTCGTTACGCGGCGCAAGCGGACCGCCTGACCACCTTCGCGTGACGCTTTGGGGAAAGGGGGCCAACGGGCCCCCTTTTTCGTGGGCATCGAGTCGCGGTATCGTCGGTCCGGTCACCGGAGCAGCGAGCGAAGGAACGGCTTTGTCTTACGAAAAGCGCGGCAAAGGTCCCCGTGCCGTCGCCGCCATGCTGGACGGCGTCGTCAAACCCGCCTTCGCCAGCCACGGCTTCTGGGAAGCGGCGGTGCTGACCAATTGGGCGGCGATCGTCGGCCCGGCCCTCGCCGCCCATTCCTGTCCGGAGAAATTCGGCCGCGACGGCAGCCTCACCGTCCGGGTCGCCGGTGGGCATGCGCTCGAGATGCAGCATCTGGAACCTGTCGTGCTCGACCGCATCGCCACCTATTTCGGCTATCGCGCCGTCAACCGGCTGATCCTTCGCCAGGGCCCGCTGCCGAAACGGGAGAAGCGCCGCTCCGCCACACCGGCGCCGCTGGACGAGGAACAGAAGCGCCTTCTTGGCGACACCGTCGCCCCGATCGACCGCTCGGACCTCAAAGCCGCCCTCGAGTCGCTCGGACGCGCCGCCCTCGGCCGGCGTCGATGATCCTCCCCCACAACTTGTTGCCGTGCGAGGCCCCCCCTATCTTTGGCAACTGAACCAAAGACGTGGAGGGAAGCGTATGAGGAAAATTCTGTTGGCCGTCTCGTTCGTCGCCGCCTTGTTCGTATTGGCGCCGCTCACTGGCGCGAATGCGGCGGAGGAGAGCAGCGAGCCGTTTCTCGGTGACCCCGACGCTCCCATCACGGTGATCGAATACGCGTCCCTCACCTGCCCGCATTGCGCGCACTTCCACAATGAAGTCCTGCCGGAGATCAAGGAGAAGTTCATCGACACCGGCAAGGTGAAGCTGGTATTTCGCGACTTCCCGCTCGATCGCTTGGCGCTCGCGGGTTCGGTCGTCGCCCGCTGTGCGCCGGAAGACCGCTTCTTCCCGCTTCTCGGCCTGCTGTTCGAGAAGCAGACCGAGTGGGCCACCTCAGACGATCCCCTGAGCGAGCTCGTGAAGCTCGCGCGGATGGCGGGATTGAGCAAATCGGAGGTCCAGGCCTGCCTCGATGACGAAAGCCTGCGCGACAGCGTCATCATGTCGCGCATGAACGCCGAGCAGCAGTACCAGATTACCGGCACGCCGACATTCGTGGTCAACGGCAAGACCTATGTCGGCATGACCGTCGATCAGATGTCGGAAATCGTCGGAGAAATGGAGTCCTGAGCCGTTGGGCGCCGGCCGGTTCGGCCGGCGCCCACACGGTTATCTCAGGAAACAGCGCTCAGATCAGCGAGCTGAGCGCCACTTCCGGCCGAGCGCCGATATGGCTGATGACCTCGGCTGCCGCGATACCGCCGATGCGGCCGCATTCGTGAAGGTCGCGGCCCTGGGTCAATCCGTAGAGGAACCCGGCGGCATAGAGATCGCCGGCGCCGGTCGTGTCGACGACCTTGGAAACGGGCGCCGCATCGACGACGTGAACTTCGTCGCCGCTCAGCACCACCGAGCCCTTGGCGCTCCGCGTCAATGCAGCGATCTCGCAGTGGCCGCGGATGTGCTGGAGCCCCTCGTCGAAGTCGTCGACTTCGTAGAGCGACTTGAGCTCCTCCTCGTTGGCGAAGACGATGTCGACGCCATGATCGACGAGCTCCCGGAACTCCGCGCGAAAACGGTCGACGCAGAACTTGTCCGACAGCGACAGCGCCACCTTGCGTCCCGCCCCCTTGGCGATGTCGACGGCCTTGCGGAAGGCCTCCTTCGCCTGCGGGGGGTCCCACAGATAGCCTTCGAGATAAGTGATCTTGGCCGCCGCGATCATGTCCTCGTCGATGTCGGCCGGGGTGAGCCCGCCCGAAGCACCGAGGAAGGTGCACATCGTGCGCTGGGCATCCGGAGTGACCATCACCAGACAGCGGGCGGTCGGCAGTCCCTCGGTCGCCGGGGCGGTGTCGAACTTGACCCCCAGAGCGCGCACGTCGTGGGCAAACACCTTGCCGAGCTCATCGTCGCGGACCTTGCCGATGAAGGCGGTCTTCGCCCCGAGCGACGCCAGACCGGCGATCGTGTTGGCCGCCGAGCCGCCTGAAATCTCGATACCGGGCCCCATCTCCCCGTAAAGCGCCTGCGCCCGGTCGGCATCGATCAGCGCCATCGTGCCCTTGACCAGATCGTGCTTGGCCAGGAAGGCGTCGTTTTCGTGACTCAACACGTCGACGATCGCATTGCCGATGCCGGCCACGTCGTGCAGAGCGGTGTCTGCCATGCCGTCTCCTTCTCATGATCTGTCCTTGGAAGCGGCGCAGTATACCGATGCGCGTCCGGACTGCAAAAGCAGGTAGGCCTCTTCTATATTGCGCGCCATTGGCACTAGGCAGAATTTTTTCTATATTCTTCCTATGGCATTGAACATCAAAAGCGACGAAGCAGACCGCCTGGCGCGGGAGTTGGCCCGCCGACGTGGTCAGTCCATTACAGCGGTCGTCACCGATCTCCTGCGAACGGAACTGGAGCGGGAGAAGCGCCGCCAGCGCTCGGAAGGTACGGCCGAGCGCCTGATGGCGATCGGTGGGCGCTATGCGGCGCTACCGGTTCTCGACGATCGGAGCGACGAGGACATCCTGGGATATGACGAGATGACGGGCCGCTCGTGATGGTCGTCGATGCCTCGGCGGTCATGGCCATTCTCCAGCAGGAACCGGAAGCGGCCCGTTTCGCCGAACGGATCGAGGCTGCGGATATCCGTCTCATTTCGGCCGTATCGGTGCTCGAAATCGGGATCGTCGCCGAAGCCCGACGCGGCACGGTCGGCGCGACCGAGGTCGACACCTTCCTTCTGACCGCCGAACTCGAGATCGTCCCTTTCGACGGTGAGCAGGCCGCCATCGCCCGCAATGCGTTCGCGCGCTTCGGCAAGGGGCGCCACGCGGCGGGGCTCAATTTCGGGGACTGCGCCGCCTATGCCCTGGCGGCGAGCCAGGGTCTGCCCCTTCTCTACAAGGGGGACGACTTCGCGGCCACGGACATTCCGGCCGCCTGAGATCGGCCCAGGGACAACACCCTTTCCGTCTGTGAAGGGGACGGCGATCCCCCAGTTGTGCTAATCGATCTTCGCTTCCGGCGCGACCGGGGAGCCCATCGCCGCCGCCACGAAAGCATCCTCGCCGGATGGCGTGGCACCGGCCGGAAAATCCAGACAGACGAAGGGCGGGGAAACGAATGGACGAATTGCTCAAGCGGACTGCGACCGATGTCGTCGGCATGCTGCGGAAGAAGGAGGTCTCGCCGGTCGAGCTGATCGAGGCGTCCCTCGCCCGCATTGAGGCCGTCGAGCCGCAGGTGAACGCCCTGCCCACCGTCTGCGCCGACCGGGCGCTCGACCGCGCGCGCAGCATGCGCCACCCGGCCGAGCCAGGGCCCGGCTATCTGTGGGGCCTGCCGGTGGTCATCAAGGACCTGGCCGACGTCGAGGGGGTGCGCACCACCTACGGCTCGCCGATCTATGCCGACAACAAGCCGGTACGCTCCGACCTCGTGGTGCAGACCCTGGAGAAGAACGGCGCGATCGTCCTCGCCAAGTCGAACACGCCCGAGTTCGGCGCCGGCTCCCAGACCTTCAACGAAGTCTTCGGCACCACCCGCAATCCCTGGAACCTGAGCAAGACGGTGGGCGGGTCCTCGGGCGGCGGCGCGGCGGCGCTGGCCACCGGCGAGGCGTGGATCGCCACCGGCAGCGATCTCGGCGGCAGCCTGCGCAATCCCGCGGCCTACTGCTCGGTGGTCGGCCTTCGCCCCAGCGCCGGCCGCGTGGCCCACGGGCCGTCGGGCCTCCCCTTCGACATGCTGCCGGTCGACGGGCCGATGGCACGGACGGTGGGCGACGTCGCCCTGATGCTCGACGCCATGGTCGGCCAGCATCCGCACGATCCGCTGTCGCTGATGCCGCCGGCCGAGCCCTTCCAGGCGGCGCTCTCCGCCCCCGAACGGCCCCTCCGCGTTGCCTTCAGCCCCGATCTCGGCATCGCCCCGGTCGAGCCCGAGGTCATCGAGATCTGTGCCGCGGCTGCCCGCAAATTCGAGACGCTCGGCGCCACGGTCGAGGAAGCGTGCCCCGACCTCACCGGTGCCGCCGAGGTGTTCCACACCCTCCGCGCCTATCTGTTCGCGACCGGCAAGGAGGCGCTTCTGGAGCATCGCGACCAGTTGAAGCCCGAGGTGATCTGGAACATCGAGGCCGGCCTCAACCTGTCGATCGCCGAACTGTCCGAGGCCGAGCGCCAGCGCGGCGTCCTCGCCGAGCGCATGGCGACCTTCCTCGACGACTACGACCTGCTGCTCTGCCCGGCGGCGATCCTGCCGCCCTTCGACGCCACCATGCGCTATCCGGAGAACGTCGCCGGCGTCCATTTCGACAGCTATATCGGCTGGCTGATCATCTGCGCGGCGATCACGCTGACCGGCGCCCCGGCGATGTCGGTTCCCTGCGGCTTCACCAAGGACGGCCTGCCGATCGGTCTGCAGATCGTCGGCAAGCCGCGCGGCGAGGCCGCCTTGCTCGCCGCCGCCGCGCGTTTCGAGGGCGCGACGGGTCTTGCCCAGGGCGTTCCCATCGACCCGCGCCCTGGCAAAGCGGCCGCATGATCGTTTCCGCCTTCCTCCGCGCCTTCGAGCAGCTTTCCGACCGCACCATGCGGTCGGTGCTGTGGAAGGTGCTGCTGATGACCATCGCCGTCTTCGCGGCGCTGTGGACCGGCACCGGTTGGGCGCTGTCGGGCATCGAGTGGTTCCAGACCGGCTGGCTCGACACCGCCACCGACTGGGTCGGCGGCGCCGCGGCGGTGGTGGTGGCGATCCTGGTGACCTGGGTCCTGTTCCCGCCGGTCTCGACGATGTTCATGGGGATCTTCCAGGACGACATCATCGTCGCCGTCGAGGCCCGCCACTATCCGGGCATCGCGCCGGGGCAGGAGGTCTCCCTGGGCGGTGTGATCGCCTCGACCGCGAAGCTGCTGCTGATCACAGCACTCCTCAACTTGCTGGCGCTGCCGCTCTATCTGCTGCTGCCAGGGCTCAACCTTCTCATCTTCTATGTCCTCAACGGGTATCTGCTCGGGCGGGAGTATTTCGAGGCCGTGGCTCTTCGCCGCTTCGACCCGCGCGCCACCAAGCGCCTGCGCAAACGCTATCAAGGGCGCGTCTGGCTGACCGGCGCCGGGATCGCCTTCCTGTTCTCGATTCCCATCCTCAACCTCCTGGCACCGCTGGTCGGCACCGCGGCGATGGTCCACGTCTTCGAGAGGACGCGCCAGACGACTGGGTAATCCTCATTGCGAGCGACCGTAAGGAGGGCGGCAATCCAGCAGCGTCCTCGCAAGCGGTTCCGGAGTTTCTGGATCGCCACGGCCCTTCGGGCCTCGTGATGACGGATTCAGGCGATGGTATCCGCCTTCACCGTAGCCACCTCGACGGTCTTGTCCTTGTAGCCGCAGAGGTCGCGGACGATGCAGGTGGGGCAGTCGGGACGGCGGGCCTTGCAGACATAGCGGCCGTGCAGGATCAGCCAGTGGTGGGCGTCGCGCTTGTAGATATCGGGGACCACACGTTCCAGCCCCTGCTCGACCGCCAGCGGCGTCTTGCCGGGCGCGAGGCCCAGGCGGTTGGCGACACGGAAGATGTGGGTATCGACGGCGATCGTCGGCTGGCCGAAGGCGGTGTTGAGGACCACGTTCGCCGTCTTGCGCCCGACCCCCGGCAGGGCTTCCAGCGCCTCCCGGTCCTCCGGCACCTTGCCGCCATGCTGCTCGATCAGCGCCTTGCTGAGCAGGATGACGTTCTTGGCCTTGTTGCGGTAGAGGCCGATGGTCTTGATGAAGTCGCGGACCCGCTCCTCCCCCAGCGCCACCATCTTCTCGGGCGTGTCGGCGGCGGCGAACAGCGCCGGCGTGGCCTTGTTGACGCCGACGTCGGTCGCCTGGGCCGACAGCACCACCGACACCAGCAGCGTATAGGGATCGTGGTATTCGAGTTCGGTGGTGGGAGTCGGGTTGGCAGCGGCCAAGCGGCGGAACAGTTCCGCGATCGCCGCCTTCGTCATTTTGGGCATGAGATGACACCGGCATTCGAAGGAGCTGCATAGTACCGCATGCGACGATGGTGGCTCGATCTTCGAATCCGGACGATCGGGAGGGCTCCGGCCAGACAGCCGCAACCCAGATCCATATCGTGATTCCATTGTGCATCACGGAAACGGCACCTTTACCCGAGCCGCTCCAACTCCATATCATCCAGCATGTCCGAGATTGCCGCGCCTTTGCCCGAACCCAACAGCGCTGCGGAGCCGCCTCTGTTCGACGCGGTTCTCTATCCGCACCGCTCGCTGGGACGGCGCGGGTTCCGCATTTTCATGAGTGCGGTCATTGCGGTGAGCCTGGCACTGGGCGGCGGATTCTGGCTGATGGGCGCATGGCCGGTCTTCGGATTCATGGGCCTGGACGTTCTGCTGATCTTTCTGGCCTTCCGCAGCAACTACCGGCATGCCCGGTTGAGCGAGACCGTGCGGCTGACGCGGGAAAAGCTGACCGTTCAGCGATTCCTTCCCGATGGCCGGGTACGGGCCTGGGATTTCCAACCCTACTGGCTGCGGGTCGAGATCGACCGCCCGGAGGAGCACGATTGCCAGCTCTCGATCGCCTCGCACGGGCAGAAGCTGATCATCGGCTCGTTCCTCTCACCGGAAGAACGGCTGGATTTCGCCAAAGCATTGCGGGAAGCGCTGTCGCGCTGCCGCTGTTTTCCGGTGCCGGTGACCTGACGCATGTGGGACCCTCGGGCCCTTCCCGAGAGGTCCTGATACGATGACAGCACCGGATACCGACCGCACGATCTGCCATCCGCCCCTATCTCCACTGCCATGATGAAGGAAGGACCGTCGTCGCAGGGCCTCGCCCTGCTGCTGCTCGTCGTGCTCGGCGTTCTGTGGAGCCTCTCCTATGTCCTGATCAAGGTCAGCGTGCCGACGGTGCCGCCCTACACCATCGTCGCCGGCCGCATCGTCATCGCCGCCGTGCTGCTGCTCGTCTACGTAAGGGCCATCGGTGACCGGCTTCCCCCATTCGGCAAGGCCTGGGTCCTAATCGCCGGCCTCGGCTTCTTCGGCAACGTCCTGCCGTTCTCGCTGATCTCCTGGGGGCAGCAATACATCGACGCGGGGCTGACCGCGATCCTGCTGGGCATGGTGCCGCTGTTCACGATGCTGATGGTCCAGCTCGCGACCAGGGAGGAGCGGCCGAGCCTTCACGGCGTCCTCGGCATCCTGTGCGGGCTGTCAGGCCTCGTGATTCTGATCGGGCCGGATGTGCTCGCAGGTCTCGGCGAGCACGCCCTGGCGGAACTTGCAGTGGTGACAGCCGCGTCGAGCTATGCGCTGACAACCGTGCTCGCACGCAGGATCGGCACCGGCCGTGCGCCGGCTTCGGCACTGGTCATGCTTCTCGCTTCCGCGATGATCGTCCCGGTTAGCGCCGCCGCGGACCGGCCATGGGCGCTGGAGCCGTCAGCCGAGGCCGTCGCCGCGATCCTGTTCATGGGCGCGTTCAGCACCGGGCTCGCGACGATCATCTTCTTCCGGCTGGTGGCGATGCGGGGCGCGACCTTCACCTCGTTCGTGAACTACCTGATCCCGCCCTTCGGTGTCGCCTGGAGTGCCCTGTTCCTCGGCGAAACCCTCGACGCTGCCGCCGCAGGCGCCCTGGTTCTTATCATGGCGGGGGTAGCGCTCGCCAACCGGAAGCCGAGCCGCCGCGCCGAGGCTCAGCCCGCCAACCCCAGCACGTCGCGCATTCCGTAGAGAGCCGGCTTTCGCCCCTGCACCCAGAGGGCGCTACGGACGGCACCGCGAGCGAAGATCTGCCGGCTCGACGCCTTGTGGGTGAGTTCGATGCGCTCGCCGGGACCTGCGAACATCACCGTGTGGTCGCCGACGACGTCGCCGCCGCGCAGCGTGGCGAAGCCGATCTCGCCCCGCGGACGCGCGCCGACCTGCCCGTCGCGGGCGCGGCAGGCGACCTCGTCGAGCGCGACCTTGCGCCCTTCCGCCGCAGCCCGGCCCAGGGCCAGCGCGGTGCCGGAGGGGGCGTCGACTTTGTGATGGTGGTGCATCTCCAGCACCTCGATGTCGAAGTCTTCGTCGAGGACACCCGCGACCTGGCGGACCAGAGCCAGCAGCAGGTTGACGCCGACGCTCATGTTGGGCGCCCAGACGATCGGCACCGACCCGGCCGCGCGTTCAAGCGCCGCGGTCTGCTCCGCATCGAGCCCGGTGGTCCCGATCACATGCGCGGTCCCGGCCGCGGCGGCCAGCGCCGCATGCGCGACGGTCGCGGCGGGAGAGGAGAATTCGATGACCGCGTCGGCGGCTTCGAAGAACGCTTTCGCGTCCTCGCCGATCACGACGTTCAACGCGCCGACCCCGGCCACGACCCCGGCGTCCTGACCCAGGGCCTCATGTCCCGCGCGCTCGATCGCCGCGGCCAGCCGGCACCCCTCGGTCGCCGTCACTTCCTGGACGAGCGCTCGTCCCATGCGTCCAGCCGCTCCGACAATGCCGATCCCGATCTCGCTCATCCGTCCATTCCTCCCACGAAGACGCGGAAACAGGACTCATTGCGCCGCCGATGTCAACGCGACGGCCGCAGCGAAACGAAACGCTCGAACGTTGCAGACAGGGGCGTCCGGCCCCTGACGAAACAACAGAGGATCATCCGATGGCCAACTTCACCGTTCTGCAGCGCCACGCGCCCGCTGCGGCCGTGGTCATCTGCCTTGCGCTGATAGCCGGCCTTGCCGAAACCTCGGCTCGCGCAGCCCAAAGCGACAACACCATTCAGGTTCTCGAAACGGAGGCCTCCTACGAAGCCTGCGTAACGCGATGTGCCTTTACGGCGCCGGTTAGGGAATGTGTCGGTGATTGCGCGCAACAGCATGACGAAACGGCCCCGGCGGACAGCACGGCGGTGATGGACTGCATATCGGACGCCGAAAGCTGCTCCACCGCCGCCGATGCATGTCTCGCCAAGGTCGAAGACCCCGCCGCCTACGAGGCATGCCTCGAGTCCGACAGCCATTGCCGGGAAGCGGCAGAATCCTGTTTGTCCGAAAAGGACGGCGGCAGAGCCGCCGCCGACACCCCCCAGGCATCGGCAGGATAACGAGACGATCGAGCCACTTCCGGCCCCCGCCAGAGCGGTGTTCGCGGCGAGGTCCGGACGGCGTTCCTAAGCATACCTGCGATGGCAGGCGACGTTATCGCATCAAGGCGGCGAGACCGGGAGCGAGCGCCGCCGCTATCGCATCCGCCACCACCCGATTGCCCTGCTCGCTCCAGTGGATGTCGTCCGCTCGGTAGCCGGCGGCCGGCGCCGCCGACAGAACGTCGCGAAGATCGAGAAACGGAATCTCCGCCTCAGCCATGAAGGCCACGAGTTGCGTCTGCGGACGGGCGAAATCATAGGCCGCCTCGTCCAGATCGAACGTCGTCAGCACCCGGCGACGGAAAGACGGGTCGATCTGAATACGGGCCGGCGCCAGCACGACCATCAGGGATACGCCGGCCGAGTTCGCCGCCGCCGCGATGGCCGTAAGCGCGGCTTCCATCCCGTCATAGCCCTGGCGGACGTAGCGGGCGGGATCACGCGCGTATGTCGGCAGGGCGTAGTATTCGTTGCGCAGGAAAGGATCGGCCTGATCGCCGCCTTCTCCCAACAGGTCGCCGAGCGTACGGACCGCGGCACGTCCCATCTTGAAGGCATAGAGGTATTCGGGCGAAAGGCCGATGGCGAACGGCTTGGGCAGCATCCGTACGGTCCCGAACCACAGGCGCGTCGAGAAGGCGGCGTTCGCCTGGACGATGTCGTTGCCGACATAGACGGTCACGATGATGACGTCAGGGTTCTGACCCGCGCGCACGAGATCATGGCGGACGACAGCGGCATACTGCCACGGCGATGCTCCGGGAATGCCCAGATTGCGCACCCGGCTGCGGATGCCCTCGGCGGCGAGACGCTCGCCCGTCAAATGCGGGAAAACTTGCGGATAGGGGTAGCTCCCGAACGTGAACGAGTCGCCGACGAAAGCGAGATACGGCATGTCGGGACCGGCTGCCGCATCCGCCATGCCGTCGTTGAAACCCTGAGCATTGGTCACCACCGCGCCATGGCGGATCGACGGTTTCGCCCGGTAGCCGACATCGGGGTCGGCCACATAGTCGGGCGCCGCCTGGGGCAGGAACGTTGCGAGCCGCAGGACGGCCTCGAGCAGCACAAGGGTGATTGCGGCAACCGCGAGCCACGAGAGGATGCGTTTCACGGCGCGGATGGTAGCCCCTGCCCCTTCGGTTTGTCGCTTGCGATCGACACGCATTCCTGGGTTTATGCGGCGATGATTCGAATCGACACCACGCTCCCATGACCGAGGAGACACGGGACCGGCTGCCGCTGACAGGATGGGATCTCCTCATCATCGGCGTGCTGATCGTGGTGACGGTATTGCTGGCGGGCGGCTTGCTGCCCGACGACGCCCATACGGGTCCAGCCATCGTGCCGATTCTTGGGCTTCAGTCGGCAATCATGGTCGGCGCCGTCTGGGCTGTCGCCATCTGGTGGCGCGGCGCATCCTGGGCGTCGCTGGGACTGCGGCCGACGACGCTTCGCTGGTGCGTCCGCACAGCCCTGATAGCCCTTCTTACCGTGCCGGCAGTCTCGCTGATCAATCTGGGGGTGAACGCTCTCATGCACGAGACGTTCAGCAATCCGCAGGTCGAGTTCGTCGCCGGGGTCGGCACGGACTGGATGGGCCGCCTCGGGATGATAGCCGTGGGTGGGATTGTCGTCCCTGTCGTCGAGGAGATCACCTTCCGCGGGCTTCTTTATGGTTGGCTCCGAGACCGGATCGGCCTCGTCGCAGGCATCATCGTCAGCGCGCTGATCTTCGCAAGTATCCACGCAATCCCGCCATTGATCCCTGCACTGGCGCTTCAGGGAGCGGTCCTCGCAATCGTCTATCAGAGAAGCGGCTCGCTGTGGCCGCCGATCGTTCTCCATGCTGTGTTCAACTCGATCATGATGTTCGGCTTGTTTGCGGCAATGGACTCGGGCGCCATCCCCTCAACCGCTTTCATCCACCCTTAGACATACCCGAGTGCTCATAGCGGCCATTCCTGAAATCGAGCAAAGATAAAGTCAGGCGAGCATATATCGCAGTACCGCACCTTATTTTTCTCCATCCTCCACACGCAACGTCGGCGCTCTGCAGTCGTTTTATTACAGACTGTTTCAAAGAAGGAGAATGACGATGCGTAAGTTCATGCTCGTTCTTACTGCCGCAAGCCTTCTAGGCCTGACGGCTTGTGGAACGTCCAAGACCGACCGTGCTCTTTCAGGCGGCGCCCTGGGTGCCGCAGGCGGCGCGGCGCTCGGCGCCGTTACCGGTGGTAGCGTGGCCGGTGGCGCGCTCCTGGGGGGCGCCGGTGGTGCGGCGGCCGGTGCACTGACCGACAAGGATGATGTCGATCTGGGCGATCCCGCCTGGGATTGATCCCGACCATCGGATTACCCAGTAACCGCACGGGGCGGGGCTCAAAGAGCCTCGCCCCGTTTTCACGAAAAGACCTCGCCAAATTTAGAGCATTAGGCGGGCCCGAAACTCACCTCTAGTTGGACTCGAGCCGACGCAGATCGTCCTGAGCGTCGAAATTATAGGGATCGAGCGCGAGCGCCTGCCGGTAGTCCGCGATGGCGTCCTCGGTCGATCCGAGCGCCTCGCGCGCGGCGGCGCGGCGAAGCCATGCCGAAACATTCCCCGGTGACAGGCTGATGGCCGTGCTCAGCGCCGCGTCCGCCTTCCCGTAGTTTTTCGTCTCCAGGTAGACCGCTCCCAGCGTGCGGTGGAAAGCTGCCGAGTCCGGCTGAAGGTCGATCGCTTTCCTGCAGTCGGCAAACGCTCTGTCGACCTCGCCCAGCCGCAGCTCGGCCTCGCAACGATTGTTGTGGGCCTCTGCGTAGTCCGGAGATATCGCGATGGCGTGATCGAAATCGGCGATCGCGCGTTCGAAATCCTGAAGGTCGATGTAAGCGCTGCCGCGATTGTTGTAGGCGTTGGCGTAATCGGGCTTCAGGCTGATCGCCTTGTCATAGTCCGCCAGTGCCTTGTCGTAGAGCTGCCGGCGATTGTAGATGTTGCCCCGGTTGTTGTGGGCAACGGCTTGCTCGTCGGAAATCAGTTCGCCGCTGTCAATCACCAGGGAATAGTAGTGGGCGGCCATGATGTAGTCGCCGTCGGCGCCAGCTTCGTAAGCCCGCTGGAAGTCCTCTTTGACGCCGGCTCGAACAGGCAAGGATGCCAGCAGAGCAACTGCGGCAATGGCGGTCATGGCGGCCTTGAAACGATCGATGGAAGCCCAGCCCTTCATTCGGCCCCTCCATGGAATGGAAGGGGGCTGCACTGAGGGAATGGTCGTCGTAGGTGCAGCCCCCACCCCAAGGCACGCGCCCAATCGCGCGTGCCTTCAGGAGACAATGAACGGAAAGAGGCGGCGCCGGTCCGCGTGCCGCCTCTTCCGGTCCGACGTTCTCAGGAACGACGCGCCCGACCGTCGGGGCGCCGCAGCATGAACAGGCCAACCAAGCCGGCGGACAACATCGCGAGCGGCGCCGGCTCTGGCACCTCGGAAGCCGCCTCGACGAATTCGAGCTGAATGTCGAGGGCCGGCTCGCCGGTAATCGCGGCGGTGACAGCCCCTACGGAACTAAGGTCAGCCCCGCCGTCACTGCCCGTCGGGGCAAATGCGACAAATGGAATCGAGAAGACTTCGTCGTCGACATCGGCCGGAATGGCGAAGGTCGCCTGAGAGACCTCGGTTTCGCTGGAATAAACGTCGAAGGTGATCTCAGCTTCCTGGTCGCTGGCGAAGACGCCGAAACGAAGGTCGTCATAAATGGAGAAGTCGAGCCCCCCGAGACCGCCGGTATCGAGGTCGCTGCTTCCATTGCCGTCCCACTGAATGGCGGCATTACTCGACACCACGGTCGGGTTGTTGAAGCGGAAACGCTCGTTACCAGTCGAATTCACCAGCGCTTCCGACTCGCCGCCGCCGGCACCGACGGTCAAGACGATATCGCGCGTGCCCCCAAGGGCCTCAGACGCCGCGACCGAGTCGCTGGAGCTGCCAGTTCCGGTCTGCGTGACCGACTGGCTGGTGATGAAATCATCGATGAGCAGTATTTCGGCTTGTGCCGCCTGCCCCGCGAAAAGAAGCGTCACACACGCTCCGGCAACCGCATATTTCATAATGGCTCGCTCCATTGCTGAATTGAAGCCATTCCCTCGACAATGAAACGGCGCGATGCCGGTAGCGGTTCGCCTCCTCTATCGAAATTGTCGTTGGCCGCCGGAAACAGGCGAGGCCGTTCAGACCCCGCCCACCATCGTCGATACGGCGAGCGCAAGAACGAAAGTCGTTCCCAGCCCGACGATCGCCAGGGTCGCCCACTCGATCCGCCGCATCCCCACATCCATGTAGTGGGCTGCCGTAGTCGGCCGACGGCGACTGCCCCTGACTTGCTGCAACATTGCTCGCACCCCTCAAACGACCCGTTCGGTCACAGGACTTATTGAACAGGCTGAAGCGGCAGGGCGTTCGACCGCATTCGTGGGGCAAGTGCTTTTCTTTGGAGGTATAGACCTCGCCGAACGGCGAATGGTGGCCGGCGGTCAGTCGACGATCGCCTGCAGCACGAGGGTCTTGAACTGGTCGATCGCCCGCAGAAGATGCCGGCAGGACTGCATCATGAAGACGCCGGTCAAACGTTCCCGCGGATCGATCCAGAAATAGGTGCCGGCGTTGCCGGCCCAGAAGCATTCGCCTTCCGAGCCCAGCAAGGGAGCGATGACGGTCGATGTCCGAGGACCCGGCCGGCGGATGCCGAAACCGAGACTGAACCCGTGCCCGTCCCCCGGCAGCCACCAAGTACCGCGATCAAAAAAATCCCCGACCACGTCGGTCAGCATCAGCTCGACCGTCTTCCGGCCGAGGACCCGTTCGCCTCCGAGCACTCCCCCGTTCAGGATCATCTGGCAGAAGCGCGCATAGTCCCGCGGGGTGCTGACCAGCCCTTCCCCCGCAGCCTCGAAGCGGGGCGGACGGCTGACGTCGATATAGGGCAGTTCCGCCAGTTCGTGATCGTCCGGGAAAGGCTCGACGACGCGATCGGCGGGCGCATGGAAGCCGGTGTCGACCATGCCGAGCGGCCCGAGGAGCGTGTGTTGGAGGACGAGGCTCAGCGGTGCCCCTGAGACCACCTCAAGGAGATGACCCAAAACGTCCGTCGAACGACCGTATTCCCATACGGTCTGCGGTTGGTGTTTGAGGGGCAGCCGCGCCAGCCGGGCGACAAGCTCTGCGTTCGTTGCTTCTTCGTCCGGGATCCCGGCCCGCCGATAGGCGGCATCCAGAGGAGTCGCCCCGAATACGCCATGGGTGAAGCCGGCGGTATGGCGGAACAGATCAATAATACGGATCGGACGCACCGCCTTCTCGGTCCGGAGGGCATCATCGTCCGGATCGATCAGGACTTCGAGATCGGCGAAAGCCGGGAGATAGTCCGTGACGGGGTCGGTCAACTTCATCCGCCCCGCTTCGACAAGAGCCATCGCCGCCGCGCTGACGATCGGCTTGGTCATCGAATAGATGCGGAAGACCGAATCCGGGCGCATGGCGGCGCCTGTGATCGGGTCCTGGAGGCCCATCGTCAGATCGAGAACGGTTCGGCCGCCCCGCGACACCACGGCGGAGAACCCCGGTATGGCTCCATCGTCGACCCAGCGCCCCATCACCGCCTTGATCCGCCGCAGCCGAATGGGACAGAAACCGGCCGCTACGGCGACGCCCCGCGCGGACATGTCCTCGGATGTCGATTCGGCAAGATGCAGGGTCACGGCAACCTCCACGCGCAGCAGAAGCCCGTTATACGTGTATTATTATAATTTTACACTTACTGGTTGTCGCCACTCCCGATATCCGCCGACGCCAAAGGCGGTTGCGACGGATCGTGCCCCGATTCCAAGTTTCGCGCTGTGCCTCGCGGCTCCGATCGGCCAAACTGCGGCGGCAAATGTCGAGCTTCCTCCGTTCCTTCGTGCGCTGGCTGCTGGCGGGCGCGGCACTCCTCGCCATCGTATTCACGACGGTATCGGTCCAGCGCGGAACGCGGACCCCGGAGTCACCCCTCGCCCTGCCACCCTTGGTGATAGGAGACGGCGGCGACCGTCAGGTCATTCACGTGGACATTGCCTCGCCCGACTCGATCCAGACGGTGCGCAGCCTTCCCGTGACCGCCGACGGATCGATCATCGCCTGGGTCCAGGACAATCAACGACGCCTGACGCCGCCCTTTCTGATGATTCTCGCGGAGCGGCTATACGGCTACGATCGCGAAGCGGCGGCGGTCTGGTATCACACCGGCCTGATTCGCGGACGCTACGATGCGTCCCGCTGCACCGATCGTTCCGCAGATCCGGCCCTCGAAATGCTGGTCGCCCTGGCCCCCGATATCGCCCGCTATCTGCGGGCCCATCCCGTTCAGTGGGCGACGGCAGCCGAACAGGCCATCGACAGCACATTCGCCGAGACCGAGCTCAGCTCTCCCTGGTGGATATGCAAGCACGCACTCGCCGCCCTGCGGGCCGGCGTCCGCGGCGAAATACCATCGGATTGGATGCGTCCCGAAGAAGACTGGCCGGAACTGCGTGCGCTGGCGCTTGCCGACTATGGCGACGACGTTCGGGACGTCGTCGTTGCCAACCCCGTCACCGGCGCCACGGAAGGTGACTCCGAGCGCCTGGCTCCCAGCGAAGACGTCACCGACGACCAGTCAACGAACTGACCTCAAACGAAGCGATCGACGGCCGTGGGCTGCTTTTCGGAGGCTTGGCGAAGGGCGTCGAGATTGGTGCGATAGACACGCCTGGACACGATATGGACGACATCCTGTGGCGTGAGATCGACGGAGGGAAGCAGGACCGTGCCGTCACCGCCGGCAAAGCGGCTTCCTGGATTGAAAAGCAGTACCGAGGTCGGATCGCGTGGAGCAAGGGAAACCACGACATCGTCGGGAAGCGGCGTCTGATCGCCGTCCGGCCGCTTGACCACCTCCGCTTGTTGCGTCGCCGTAGGCTCCGCCTCGGTCCGCCCGACCGTGCGGTTCCCTCTCGCCACCTCCACATTTCCGGCGGCCTGAAACGGAACGACAGAATTGCTGACCGAAATCGGCATGATTCATGAATTTTGCAATTCAGTTTCAGGATTCAAGATGTCCATGAAAACGCTATGGGTATTCTCGAGCCGCCCGCCCGCAAACTTTGTTCGCACCTCCATGCCGAGCTCGAACGTTTCTTAGCTGGCGGTCATAAAGGGGCGTTTCGGCCTGAACTGGCCCGAGAGATAAAACTTTATTTGATTCAAAAGCATAGGACTAAGCAGCTTCGCGCCGTCGCGGCATGGGGCGATCATGATTCGGGGGAACGCCATGCGGTCCGAACTCGTCGAATTCGGAGCCTTGTTCTGTTTGGGGATCGTGCTCGTCGCCCTGTTCCAGGCCGTCGCGCGCCCGAATGCGAAAGCGATTCTGCTGGTTCCCTTGGTGCTTCCGGTGTTCCTGTGGGCAGCGATCGGACACCGAATGGGGGCGTCCGAGATGCCGGACGCCGCGGAAGCCCATTTCCTCAACATCGCGAGCGCACCAGTCGAGCGCTTTACCGACACGAGCGCGCTGTCGCCCGAATCGACACTGACCGCCGTCCCCCGACTCTCGCCGACCGCGGAAGCAGCCTCCTCGCCCGCCGAGTCGGAGATATCGCTGGATTACGGCGCACTCGGCGCAAGCGCCGTCACGCGCGGTGACCAGAACGGTCGGTTTTTCCTGTGGTTCCTCTACTCGGGCCTCGACCCGTTGCAACTCGAACAGGCCCTTGCCGAGAGTTGGGGCCGCTTGGCCGAGGATCCCGTCCGCCAATATCTGGTCTTCGGGCCTCAGGTCGGCCGTATCGACTGCTATCTCCGTGACGACGATGCCGTGTTCCGAACCGGCGACGTGCTGCTGATGCTGAGGGCGATGGGCACCGCGCGACCCGAAACCTGGCCCGAGGTTCTGCGGGACTCGACGATCTGCACCGCCCCGTTCGACCACACCATGCCGGCCATCAATACGCTCTCCCGCCTCGCCCAGCTCGGCCAGGACGAAGGGATCGTCGTGGACGACGACGGCGTCTATGTCGGGCTGGCGAGCCGTGACAGGATCGTGAGCCAGCTGCTCCAGGCCCTGACGGCAGCCGCACCGACCGCCCCCTGAGGGACCGGTTGGACCGGCGTCGCTGGCCCTTCGCCAGTCGCACCCCACATTAGATCGAGTAACCGTCGGTGGCGCGACATACGCCGCATGCGAGACCAGTCCGACGGTCCGGAAACGGGGACGACCCTCATGACCGAAAGGTTTCACGCCGGATGGGTCACCGGACTCGGCAGGCTTTGCGTGCTGAGTGCCGCAATCGCGGTGTTACTGTCGACGATGCCCGAAGTCATTCGCTGGGCGTCGGCACGGAGCCTCTATCTGACCGGTTACGGTCTGCTGATCGGTGGATACCTGTCCCTGGCCGCCCTCTATCTGGGTGCAAGCTGGGTCGTGAGGGGATTTGCAGGCCCGCCCCATATCCGCGGCCCCCGCAACGGAACCGAAGAAGCCGGGAAAGTTCACGCCTTGCGGCGTTCCGGCGGGAGACGAACGTGTTCTATGTAATCAACGCAGGTTCCGCCGCCTCGGCGATCTGTTAGACTTCGACAAAAGTCAACACTGATTGGGCAGGGAGACGAGAGATGAACATCACCACCCCGGTGAAGGCGCGGGAGACGGAATACGACGCCGACGCGGAATGGGACCTTCGCGTCAAGCTGGCGGCGGCCTACCGGCTGGTCGACTATTTCGGCTGGACCGAGTTGATCTACGGCCATCTGACAGCGCGGGTGCCCGGTCCGGACATCCACTTCCTGATCAACCCCTACGGCCTGAACTACGATGAAGTCACGGCGTCGAACCTCGTGAAGATCGACGTCGACGGCAATATCGTCGAGGACAGCCGCTATCCGGTGAACTATGCGGGCTTCGTCATTCATTCGGCGATCCACATGGCGAACGTCTCCGAGAACAAGTGCGTGATGCACACCCATACCCGCGCCGGCATGGCGATCGCCGCCCTGCGCGAAGGGCTGCAGCAGATCTCGATGACCTCGAACCCGTTCCACAACCGGGTCGCCTATCACGAGTATGAAGGCCCGAGCCACGATCTGGCCGAACGTGAGCGCCTGCTCGCCGACCTCGGCAACAACCGCGCGATGATCCTCCGCAATCACGGCCTGCTGGTCGTCGGGCGGAACGTGCCGGAAACCTTCCTCCGCCTCTATCAGCTCGAACGGGCCTGCCAGGTTCAGGTCGACGCCGCCGCCGCCGGGACGCCGATCGTCATCCCCGACGAGGTCGCGGCCGAATCTCAGCGCCAGATGGATGCCTTCTCGGCCCGCGAGACCAACCAGGGCGTCGGCGCGCTCGAATTCGCGGCGCTGATGCGGAAGCTCGACAAGATCGATCCGAGCTACAAGAACTGATCGCCGTCTCTCACGGGACCGGACCTCAACGGTGTCGGCGACGACGTAACCGGAGCCAGTTGAGGAAACCGGTGCCCGAGAGAAACAACAGACCTATCGCGGCCGCATCCATGAGCCATGGCCCCCACGGGCCGAAGATGCGTCCGCTGTGCAGGTCGAGGATGACCCGCTCCCAGGGAAGGCCCTCGCCGCGGTAAGCGGCAAGGGCCTCTTCCATGGCCGTATCGGGCAGCGGCTCGGGTTCCGAGGCATCAGGCACATGCGCCGCCGGCGCCCAGCTCAGCAAGGCTTCGTCGGCGGCGAAGGCTCCGACGTTGGTCGTAACGACCAATCGGCCGCTCTCGCTGCGGCCGACAGCGTCGATCTGCCCGGGCAGACCGCTCCCGGCCATGCGCTCGACGAGGGCGCCGTCCGAGGTCAGCAGAACGAGTTCCAGGGGCGTGGCCACGACCAGGAGGCTGTCCAGTGCCACGGCACCGACAGGCGCCGCCAGGTCGTGAGCGATAGGCGCGGCGTCGAAGAGCAGGCGGCCGTCGAGCCAAATCAGCCAGTGGCCGTCGACACGGTAGGCCAGCGGGTCGCGTGACGGTGCAACGCCGTACCAGTCGAGCAACCACCCTTGCGTGGCATGACGCTCGTCCAATCCCAGACGTTCGGTGTGATTCAGAAGGACACCGGTGACCGCGAGAATGGCGACGAGAACCGCCGCCGCGAGACCCACACGCTGATGCCACGCGAAAATCTTGCGCCAGGAGGCGCGAGCGCGGGCACGGGACGATGTGTTCCGGGCACGAACCGCCGTGTCGGGATCGTCTGCGCTCATGGGCGCGCCGTCATCCGGCACCATGCGGCGTCTGCGCATGGAGGAACAGGGCCAGCGCCGCCAGGCGGGTCAGCGCGTCGACGGAGAGCGTAGCCCCCGAAATCCCGTCGATGTCGCGATCGAGTCGTCCGTCATCGGCGAGCGACGTTCCCTTGAACTGGTCGGTGAAGAACGGGTAGCGCACCTCCCAGCCACGGCTTTCCCGATAGATCAGCACCTTGACCCGTTCCACCCGACCGTCGGCGACGACGTATCCGGTCGTGATCGGCTCGGTTTTGCCGATCTCTTCCAGAACCCAGGCCGTCCGGCCGTCCCGTCCCCAATAGCGGATACGCAGGGCCGGCAAGTCATGCCCCATGATCGCTTTCACGCGGGCGCGAACGTCTTTGGTTACCCAGACCACTGCGGGTTCGGGCAGGTCATCGCCGAAGGTCTCGGCGAGGAAATCCTCGGGCTGCTGATAGACATCGACCGCACGGGCGGTCGTCGGCATCCACGCCACGATCAACCACAGGGCGACGGAGTACGCCGCCGGCTTCGTCAACCACTTCATGGGTCCCTCATTCGGTCCCGGCCGGATCGCCCGGCCGGGCCATCGAACGCCCTTCGACCGGCCTCGAGAGACCGATCGAAGGTCATTGTCAGCGACTACTGAATGGACCCAGCCGTTTCCGGCCGGCCCATACGACGCGATCAGAACTGATAGCCGAGGCCCAGATTGATGCGGTCGTCCTCGTTCGCCGGATTGGGGCGGTCCTCGATCTGATAGTCCGCCTTCAGCACGACATCGGGGTGCGGCCAATAGTTGAAGCCGAAATGCCATTGCTCGACTTCGCTGTCGACAGCGTCTCCGGCCTGGGTGTCGACCTCGCTGTACCGGGCGAAGAGCCCGAACTCGCCGGGTCCGCCGAGACCAGGAACGTCGAAGCGGTAGGACGGCTCAACGTACCATCCATATTGCTGATCGCGCCCCAGGGCAGCCGGCCCGAGGACCGGCGGTCCGTCCTCCAGGTCCCATCGCGCATAGAGCGCCCGGAAGCCCCATGGCCCGCGGCGGATATTGGCGTGCGCTTCGAACAATGTACCGCTGACGTCCAGCGCATCCTGCGTCACGTCCTGCTGGTACTGCAGGCTGGTCGCCAGCTCGACGCCGGGCATGCCGGTCCAGCGAAGACGTCCGGTGGCCGCGAAGTCTTCCGCCGGCGCTTCGGCGACCTTCTGGCGGCCGCTGCGAATGACGAAGGCATTGCCGCCGGTGATGGGGACGCTGAGGCCCGAGTGGAACGCGGCATCGTAGCTGAAGCCGCCACCGATCTGACCACTCATGCCGACACCGGCCTCCCACCAGGTCGTCGGAATGATGGCGCTTTCGACCTGATTGCGCTCGACACCGAAGAAGGTCGGCGGCTCATGGGTCTCGTTCATGATGCCGACCGGCAACAGGAAGAGACCAGCACGCGCGTGCTGCGTGTCCGTGACGTCGAATTCGATCCAGGCCTGTTCCAGCTCGACTTCGCCCGGCTGACCCTCGCCCGCCAAGGCGTGCTCGAGTTCGAACTCGGTGAACAGTCGCAAGCGGTCGTTGAACTCGTGCCCGATGAACAGAACGAACCGGTGAAAGTCCACTTCGTCGGTGTCACCGCCTTCGTAATGCAGCTCGCCGTAGCCGCCCAGACTGGTGCGATCGAGAAAGCTCCCGCCGCCACCGCCGCCCTCGGCACGCATGCTCATCATTTCGTCGGCCACCGCGCCGGTAGCTTCCACCTTCTGATCGGTCTCCTCCAGCTTCGCCCGCAGCGCTTCTATCTCCTGCTGCTGTTGCTGGATGATCGCCCACATCTCCTCCGCCGACGGCGGTGTCTGCTGCGCCGACGCCGACGGCACGGCCGCGCCCAACAAGAGCGCTCCGAGCACGCCGCACGCGGCATGGCGAACGATCTTTCCATCACAATCCTGTGAAGCCATACGATCCCCCTCGTCTTGCCCCGGTTTCGATCCGGGAAGCATTGATTACGAAAACATGACAAAGGCGGACGCTACTCAATCTCAACGCAAATGCAAGTCACTCTCGGTTGCATACGTACGTTTTTTGGATCGCCGCATTGGCTGAATTGATTCAAGATCACCTTGTNGGTCNGGAGGAAAACAAACGTTTATTGGAATTATTACATTGAAAAATNTGCGGCGACCGTTCCCTTTCGNACGGTGGATCGACAAGGCCGGATGGCTGCTNGCGNTGGTCGCGATCGTCTGGNCGAACGGCAGCGCCCTGTCCGACGANATGCTCGAGGAGGCCTTCGGACTGAAATGGCGNACCCCGCTTTCGGACATTCAGCATCGNGATGCTGAAAGCGAAGGCACGGTGACGGCGGCCGAATTGACGGCGGTCCGAACCTTCGCGGACGCCCGACAGGTCATGGGCTTTTTCTGTGAGGGGGACGGCCTGCAGATGATCAGCGTCGTCACCGCGCGCTATGACAAGCGGAAGGTGCTGGCGCGCTTCAACCGGATTGCCGAGGACACGGCCAAGATGCTGGGACCAGCCGAGAGCGGCGATGCCAGCATCGGTACCGCCTACTGGCCGGGACGGGTGTCGGTCGAAGCTTATCCGGCTTCGAAGACCAAGTTCGTGGTCACCGCCCAGTATCGGGGCCCCGACTTCGAAGCCTGCCGCGCCGCCAACGAATCGGTCTTCGGCAAGGAATAGGGCAAGTCACCTACAGTCCGCGTCGATACGGGGAACGGCCACACCCTGGGGCTCGTCGGACTGAGCGCGAACTAGCGGCTGAGATAGCGAAACAAGACACGCTCGAGGTCGAACGGCGCAAGCCGGATGAACCGGCCGATCACCGGACCCACGGATTCGCGGGCGGGCGGATTGCCGTCACCATAGCGGGTTCGGACGGTCGAGGCCGGACCGATCAGTTCCGGCGTCCCGTCCTCGGCCAGCGCGAACAGGCCACCGCCCGAATCACCCCGCCCGAGGCGTAGCGAAGCGCTGACAACGATCCCGGACATCTGCTCGACCAGACCCGACGTCAGCACCGGGCGGGGTCGGACCGGATCTCCGATCGGCGACGGATCTGCACGCGCCTCATGCACCCGCCAGCTTTGAGGAAACCCGAGATGGAACACGAAGCTGTCGGTATCGACCGGCGCAGTCCTAATGGCGCCCCCGCCATAGCGCTCGAGGGCAGCGCGTTCCGCGTCAGGCGTCAGGAAGCGGAGGACGGTGAGGTCGGTCTGCGGTCCGCCCTGAACGATCGGCTCGACCGGAAAATGCTCCCCATCGGCCGTCACGATGCCCAGACCACGGCTCGCCGTTCCACGCGGGATGATGTGCGCCACGGTAACGACGAACAGGTGATCGCCGAAACGCACCAGCGTGCCGCCACCGACCGGGACCACATGGCGACTGTCGGTTCGGACCTTGGCCCCGCCATTGACGTTGGCATAGGCGGCGGCGTTAACGTTGACCGCAACGGTATTCCGAACCGCCGGCAGCCAGGAAGGCCTGCTTTCGCCGCTCAAGCCACCGCGGTCGACCGGTAGATCCACCTCGACCCCGAAGGCGCCGGCCGTGGTCAGCGCTTCGATCTCCAGGGCGGCCGTCATCCGCTCTTGGGTTAGGCCATGGGCGACCGCGAGGTTCGAGTAGGGAATACGCAGGTTGCGGGCCACATAACCGATATCGACGCCGTCGATCACGACCCGATCGCCGGTTTCGAGCCCGAAGAACTTGAAGCACTTGCAGAAGACATACGTAAAGGCGGCAGGGCTGAGGTCGAAGCCGGGACTGTCGTCCCGGTCCAGCGCGACCGTGACGGCACCGTCGAACCCCATCCGACGAATGACGATTTCGTCGTCTCGCCCGTTCTCGAAGCTGAGCAGGAAAGCGCTATCGACGCCGCCGGCAGCCGTATGGGCACCGACGTAATCGGTCGATCTCAAAACACCCGTTTCGATGCCCAACAACTCCGGGGCGACGCTGCAAGGGATGCCGCCATCCGCCTGGTAGCCGTCAGGCAAATCGACCGCCCAGGCGGCAACGGCCCACAATGCGACGCCGGCCCCGACGATGGCCAGGATGATACGCATGCGCTGACTCCGCTGGTTCAGGTCACAACCTTGCGTAGCCCCCTTCGTTCAATGATAGCGGCGGAATGGTGCTCCCGCCCCAATTTTTCCGCGTGCCGCCGTCGCATTGCCGTCAGCATCGACAGCCATGTGGCGTTGGCTGCGTTGCGATGGTAGGCAAAGCGGAAAACAATCGAGGAGACGGAACCATGCGTATCGCATCGGCCCTGGTGACCGTGGCGCTGCTCGGCAGCGGCGATGCGCTTGCCGACGACGTCCCGGCGCGGGTGTTGGGTCCGGCCCAGGTGACGGACGGGATAACGATGGTCATCCGCGACGTCAGAGTCCGTCTGTGGGGCGTCGCGTTACCCTCGGCCGACGCGCAATGCCCAACCGAATCCGGCGCTGTCGACTGCCGCGACGCCGCCCGTGAGCACCTGATGTGGCTTACCGAGAACCGCTACATCCTCTGTCACCGCCAGGACTCGGCCACCGATGATGCGATGTTGGCCAAATGCTCGGCCGGCGAAGGGGATATCGGGTCTCTGATGATCACCGAAGGCTTCGCGGTCGTCGCCGACGACGTCAACGACGAGTCCTATCAGCAGCGACAGGAGCAGGCGCGCACCGAAGGACGGGGCGTCTGGAGCCAGTAGACGCCAGGGTTACACCGTCAGAGGGCCGAGGCGTCCGGTAGCGATCGCCAGCGCTTCCAGCATGAAATAGCTGCCCCAGATCAGTTCGTTGGCGACGGCCGTCCCCTCGCGCGGATCGAAACATCCATCCGCCAGAACACCGGGCGGGCGACGGTCGTCCTGCGCCACCGGCGTGACGTGGCGAAGGGCAAGGGCGAGCGTGGTGTCGCGGGCCGCCCGATGGTAGAGCGCAGCCTTGCCACGATCGGGTGTCGCGGCCGCCAGCTTGAACAGGGCGACGGCGGCTATCGCCGTCCCCGACGTATCGCGCCTGGTCTCGGCCGTCCTCGGAGCGTCGAAGTCCCAGTAGGCGGCTTCCCCGGCCGGCGCATGGGCAACCCACCAATCCGACACCCGCTCGGCCACGTCGCACAACGCGGGATCGCCCGAATAGCGGTAGGCCTGGGTAAAGAACAGCATCGCCCACGCCTGGGCACGGGCCCAGGTCGAACTGTCGGAATGGCCCTTGTGAGTGTAGTGGCGCAGGGGACTCCCATCGGCGGGATCCAACGACGCGGACTGGATCACGGAATGATCCTCGCGGACGAACAGAGCGGCGCTCCGCAGGGCGTGCAGGGCCCCGATCTCGGCCAGGTCAGCCGCGCCGGTCTCGCGGGCAGCCCACAGGATCAGCGGGCAGGCGGACAGGCCGTCGACGTTGCTTTCGCTCGGGCCTACGCTGCGGGCCTCTTCAGCCTGCGCCCCGAGCGGGATCACGCCCAACTGATCGTCGAAATCAGCGGCGACACTGCGACCGGCAGCGATCGCCAGCCTTCGGGCCGCGGCGTCGTCATGCAGAAGAGCACCGGATGCAGCCCCGTAGTAGAACAGGAAGCTCCGGAACACCGATCGGCTGTCGACTCGTGGCGCGAGGCGTCGGCACCAGGCCGCCGCGCCATCGGCATGACGCCGATCGTTCAGGAGGTAGGCGGTCAGCCAGAGCTGCCCGACCCAAAAACCGCCCGTCCAGAATCCATCCGCCGTCGTCGTCCAGACGCCCGTGTCAGGATCGGCATAGTGCGGGAAACCGTACAGCCCTGAGTCGAGGGTGACACCGATTCGCCCGGTCATTCGAGCCAGCGCACCGTCCATCGCGGCATCGGCGTCTTGAAGCGTAACGGTCGAGACGAGTTCGCTCACGAAACCCCGCAATTCCCTGGAAACATGTGAATGAAAGCGCTTACACACTAGCATTTGCGGCTCGACCGCGCAATCCGCGCCGCCTCGCTGAAGGAGACGTGATTTTGCAACGCGGCATACGGCTCATATGTTTCCTTTGGCGCCGCCGCATCCGGAAATCGGAGCGGCGGCATTGTCCCCCCGATATGAAAGCGGCCCCATGAAACGAATTCTCGCCCTGGCCCTATTGGTCGGCCTCGGCCTGTCGACGACGCTCTACCGAGCCGAGGCGGCGAAACCCGATGCAGCCGAAGCCTTCGTCCAGGATCTGATCGACAAAGCCATCGACGCCATGACCATCCCGACGTCCGAGGAGGCCAAGCGGCGCGCGGCGTTCGAGAAGCTCCTGCAAGAGAAGTTGGACTTCGCAACCATTCGCGAGCGCGTTCTCGGCGGCGAATGGAATCGCGCGACGCCGGAACAGAAGGAACGATTTGCATCGGTCTTCGACGATTACATCCTCAACGTCTATGTGGGTCAGCTCGGCCCGTACGATCAGCAGGAGGTAAAGGTCAGCCGGGCCGAAACCCTGGACGAGGACGAGACGGTCGTCTTCACCCAGGTCATTCCCACCGACGGGTCCTCCCTGCGCCTCGACTGGCGCATCCGTGAAGACAGTGACGGCCATTACGGCGTGGGTGGACGTCGCCGCCGACGGGGCGAGCCTGCTGAGAGCCAAGCGCGACGAATTCAAAAGCATCGTCAAACGCCAAGGGATGGACGGGTTGATCGATCAGATCGCCGCCCTGAACGAGAAAGCCAAAAGCTGAGCGAGCGCGGGACCTGCCGATCGGTCCCGCTTTCTCGTTGACCGGCCTTGACCTTCCCATTGTTGGAAGGTCCATCTGATCTCTGTGCTCCGAAACGAGTGACGGAGGTTGGTGCGATGTCGGCGTGCGGCACGTCGGTCGAGGCCCTGGAGAAGGGCCAAGAAGCTCAAGACGGGTCCGGCGAGGCGTTCAGCTTCGGTGTGGGCGGCATGCACTGCGCGTCCTGCGTCAGGCGGGTGGAGTCAGTCATGGCGGCGGTGCCTCATGTTGAGGAAGCGACCGTTAATCTGGCGACGGAAACCGCCCGTGTCCGCCTGAAGGGCGATCCATCGGGTGACGCGGTTCGAGAGATCGTGAGCGCGGTCGAAGCGGCCGGATACACGGTCGATCGCAGGACGGCCGATCTTCCGGTCGAAGGCATGCACTGCGCATCCTGCGTCGGGCGGGTCGAAAAGGCGTTGAAAACTGCCGAAGGTGTGGTCGACGCGTCCGTCAACCTCGCTTCCGAAAAGGCCACGATCACCTACTTGCCGACGGTGACCGATCCCAGCCGTCTGGCTGAAGCGGTCCGTGCTGCCGGGTATGACGTGCCGCGTTCCGACAAGGCCACTTCCCAGGGGGAGAAGGGGGCCGACCGGCAAGAGGCCGAGCGCACCGCCTTGCGGCGTGCAGTGATCACGGCGTCGGTCCTCACCGCCCCTGTTTTCCTGATCGAAATGGGCCGGCATTTCGTTCCGGCGATCGGCACGGCCGTCGACGCGACCATCGGCATTGCCGGCCTTCATTATCTCCTGTTCGCCCTGACGACCGCGGTGCTGTTCGGACCGGGCCAGCGCTTCTTCCGCTACGGCGCGCGCAGCCTGGTGAGGGGAAGCCCCGACATGAATGCCCTGGTCATGCTCGGAAGCGGCGCCGCCTACGGCTATTCGGTCGTCGCGACCGTCGCGCCGGCCCTCCTGCCCTCCGGCACCGCCCATGTCTATTACGAAGCGGCGGCGATGATCGTCACCCTGATCCTCGTCGGCCGGTTTCTGGAAGCCACGGCCAAGGGTCGGACCTCACAGGCGGTACGGCGCCTCGTGAGCCTTCGGCCGGTGACCGCCCGGGTCGTCCGCGGGGACTCCACGGAAACGGTACCGGCAAGCGACGTTCGGCTGGGCGATATCGTGCAGGTTCGGCCCGGCGAAACGATTCCGGTCGACGGACCGGTGGTCGAAGGCCGTTCCTATGTCGACGAATCGATGATCTCCGGCGAACCGGTCCCGGTCGCCAAGGCACCCGGCGACATGGTGACCGGCGGCACCATCAACGGATCGGGCGGCCTGACATTCCGCGCCGAGCGCGTGGCGGAGGCGACGACGCTGGCGCAGATCATCCGCATGGTCGAGACGGCGCAGGGCGCAAAGCTGCCGATCCAGGCGCTGGTCGACAAGGTCACCATGTGGTTCGTCCCAGCGGTCATGACGGCCGCGGCCCTTACCTTCATCGTCTGGCTGGTGTTCGGGCCTGAGCCGGCGCTGGCCCTGGGGCTGGTCAACGCCGTCGCGGTGCTGATCATCGCCTGCCCCTGCGCGATGGGGCTCGCCACGCCGACATCGATCATGGTGGGGACCGGCCGCGCGGCCGAGCTCGGCATCCTGTTCCGGAAGGGCGATGCCCTGCAGCGCCTGCAGGGCGTCGATGTGATCGCGCTCGACAAGACCGGCACGCTGACCGAGGGACGACCAAGCCTCACCGACCTCATGACCGCGCCCGGCTTCGAGCGGCAGGAAGTCCTGCGCCTTGCCGCGGGGGCGGAAAGCCGGTCGGAACATCCGATTGCCCAAGCTGTGGTGAACGCCGCGACGGCGGAAGGCCTGCCCCTCCCTGCAGCGTCGGGTTTCGAGGCGACACCCGGCCAGGGCGCCGTCGCGACCGTCGACGGGCGTCTGGTCGAAGTCGGCTCGATCCGGCATCTCGAGTCGCTGGGCTACGACCTCAGCCGCTGGAGCGGCGAACTGGAGATGTTGGGCGAAGCGGGCAAGACCGCCCTAGCCGTCGCCGTCGATCACCAGGTCGCGGCCGTGATGGCGGTCGCCGACGAGTTGAAGCCGTCCACGCCGGCGGCCATTGCCGCCCTGCATGCGTTGGGCATCGAGGTCGCCATGATCACCGGCGACAACCACCGCGCCGCCGGGGCGATCGCTCGACTCCTGAAGATCGATCAGGTGGTGGCCGAGGCGATGCCGGACACGAAGATAGACGCGATCCGCAAGCTCCAGGCCGACGGCCGGGTCGTCGCCTTCGTCGGCGACGGCCTGAACGATGGCCCGGCGCTCGCCCAGGCGGATGTCGGGATCGCCATCGGGACCGGAACCGACGTCGCGATCGAGGCGGCGGAAGTGGTTCTGATGTCGGGCGATCTCGAAGGCGTTCCGCGGGCGCTCGCCCTCAGCCGGGCGACGATGCGGAACATCCGCGAAAACCTGTTCTGGGCCTTCGCCTACAATACGCTCCTGATCCCGCTCGCCGCCGGGGTGCTCTATCCTGTCGCCGGCCTTCTTCTCTCGCCGGTCATCGCTGCCGCGGCGATGGCGCTGTCGAGCGTCTTCGTCCTCGGCAACGCCTTGCGTCTCAGGCGGTTCGACGCGGAACGGAACCGCGTGAGGGAAGCACCGGAACAGGCGCCGCCTCTGAGACAACCGAAGGCGGCCTGAGCCCGACCAGGAGCGGAAACAGTCATGAACATCGGCGAGGCGGCGAAGGCATCGGGCGTTTCGGCCAAGATGATCCGTTACTACGAAAGCGTTGGCGTCATTCCGGCCGCTCAGCGCTCCGAGTCGGGCTATCGCCGCTACGACGACGCGGCCATTCATACGCTTCGGTTCGTGCGGCGCGCCCGCGATCTCGGGTTCTCGGTCGAGGACATCACGCGCCTGCTGGCGTTGTGGCGCGATCGCAACCGGTCCAGTGCCGACGTCAAGGCGCTGGCATTGGCCCATATCAAGACGCTGCAAGGCAAGATCGCGGCCATGGAAGACATGGTGGCGACCTTGCGGCACCTGGCCGAGCACTGCCATGGCGACGCACGCCCGGACTGCCCGATCCTGGAGGATCTGGCCGGGACCGGCGAGGACGTCGCCGCGCGCTGAAGCCGGAAACGACTTGGAAAGAAAGTTGCGGTAGGACTCTGTCCGACGCCGGCCGCACATCCGTTACGATGGAAGCGGACGGCACAGCCACAATGGACCAAGCCCCTGGAACGCCGATGCGGTTTCGGGGATAGTTGGTCGGGACGCGGCTTACGAAGCGGACATGGGCAGCCCAACCATCACTTTCGGGACAGAGCCCGCCTTAACGGCGCTTACCCTGCGACCTGCAACCTGGAACGGGATATTCGCCGTCCATGCGTGATCTCGCGTTCCTGGCCGTCCTGTCGAGCTTTCTACCGGTCTTCTTCATAGCGCCGCATGTGGGCGTGCTGGTCTGGGTATGGCTGGGCGCCATGAACCCGCACCAGATGGTCTACGGGTTCGCCTCGTCGCTGCCGGTCGTGATGCTGACCGCCGCCTTGACGATGGTGGCCTGGGCGGCGTCGAACGAAAAGAAGAGCCTGCCGCTGAACGCGATCAGCCTGCTGATGATCATCCTCATCTGCTGGACGTCGTTCACGTCGCTGTTCGCGCTGTCGCCGAACTACGCATGGTTCTACTGGAACCGCGCGGAGAAGTCCTGGGTGCTGGCCCTGGTCGTGATCGCGATGATCAACAACAAGATCCGCATTCATGCGCTGATCTGGATCATCGCCGTTTCGTTAGGCTGGTACGGAGTGAAGGCCGGTCTCTACACCATCGCGACAGGCGGTCATGGCATGGCCCTCGGTCCGCCGGACAGCATGATCGGCGACCGAAACCATTTCGCGCTGGCCATGTGCATGACGCTGCCGCTGCTCAACTATCTGCGGGAGAACAGCGCCTATCGCCTGGTCCGGCTCGGTCTGCTGGCCGCGTTGATCATGACCGTGATAGCGGTGCTGGGGACCCAGTCCCGCGGCGGGTTCGTCGCGCTGGCCATCACGCTGTTCTTCTTCTGGCTGAAGTCGAAGCACAAGTTCGTGACAGCGGCGGTGGGTGTCATGTTCATCATTCCGGCGGTGGCGTTCATGCCGCAGGAATGGGTGAGCCGCATGCAGACGATCGAGAACGCCCAGGAGGACAACTCCTTCCAGGGACGTCTCGACGCGTGGCAGTTCGCCATCAATGTTGCGAGCGCCCGGCCCATTTTCTCGGGTGGATTCGGCGCGACCTACGACAAGCAAGTCTTCACCCGGTACGCCGGCAACACGGAAACCGCCCAGACGGTCGGCCGGCGGGCGGCGCACAGCATCTACTTCGAGATCCTGGGCGACCACGGCTTCATCGGTCTGGCCATTTTCCTGGGATTGCTCTACGCGACCTATCACAACTGCAGCGTGATCCGAAAACGGACGGCGAAAAGACCGGACTTGAAATGGGCCGGCGATCTGGCGGCCATGATGCAGGTGTCGCTGGTTGCCTACGGCGTCGCCGGCGGTCTGGTGAGCATGGGCTATTACGAGACCGTCTACGTGATGATCGGCGCCATCGCCAGCCTGCGCTTCCAGGTCGAAAAGGCCCTCAATCCCGAGAAGTACGAGCGGAAGCTTCCCGCTGCCGCTGCCGCCCGCCCCGTGGCCGGCGCGACCCCGCAGCGCGCTGTCGTCGGCCGAGGTTGGAGCCCGCAAGTGAGACCCGAACGGAACTGATATGGACGGCGTCTATTACCTCTTCGGTTTGCTGGGCATCGGCGTGATCCTGTTCTGGAGTATCCAGAACGAGAAGCTGCCGCCGGGGAGCAAAACCAAGGGAATCCTCGCAATGCGAGATCCCGATACGGAAGAAAAGGTCGAGAAAAAACCGAAGAGACGGCCCATCCACCCGGCCATGCGACAAAGGTAGCCGTCCCGGAAAGGACCTCCCCGCCTTCAGTTCATATTGCGGGTCTTGCGGATACGGTCGTAGGCATCGTTGATGGTCGCCATCTTGTCGTTGGCGACCTCGATGAAGTCTTCCGGCATGCCCTGGGCGACCAGCCGGTCGGGGTGGTTCTCGCGCACCAGCTTACGATAGGCAGTCTTGACCTCGTCGTCGGTGGCGGTGCGAGAAACACCCAGAATCGCATAGGGATCGCTTTTCCCACGGCGGCCATGGGTCGCATGGACGCGATCGAAGTCGCGGTCTTCCAGCCCGAAGATGGTGGCGACCCGGTGCAGGAAGGCCACCTCCCCCTCGCTGACCTCGCCGTCGGCACGGGCGATCTCGAACAGAACGTCGAGCAATTCCTCCAGAACGGCAGGCTGGTTGCGGAACAGCCGCGCGAGCTGCATCGCATAGGGCTCGAACCCGGTCGCCGTGCGCCGCGCCTCGTTGAACAGGGCGCCGATCTTCTTCTCTTCGCTCGGCGGGACCCGAAAACGCCGCTTGAAGACGTTGATCTCTTCCCGCGTCACCGCGCCGTCGGCCTTGGCCATCTTGGCCGACAGAACGACGGCCGCAGTGGCGAAAGCTGCTTGGCGCAGATCGTCCTCCGCCTTCTGACGGACCCGCTGCCAAGTTCCCTCGCGATGACCGTCTTCGCCCTCGCCGCTTCCGTCCTCGATCCGCTTGCGTTCGCCGCGGCTGAAATCATAGGCGTGCCCGGCGACCGCGCCGAGGATCGCCCCCAACGGCCCGCCAAGTGCGAATCCAACCGCCCCGCCGACGACTTTGCCCCAGATGCTCATGGAGGGCATATTGGCGTCCGGCCCTCGCTTCGCCAATCCACAACGCATCGGAGACGGTGCCGAAATGTCAGAGGGCGCCGGCCAGGACGGCCGGGCAACAGGGAGGAGCAAACGTGCATATCTGCATCATCGGGGCCGGGGCGATGGGCGGCCTTTACGGCGGCCTGCTCGCGCGCGACGGGGGCGAGGTGACGGCGCTGGACAGCTGGGCCGACCATGTCGCGGCGATCGCGCGGGACAACCTGCATCTCGACGGCATCACCGGCGACCTCCGCATTCCCCTGAAAGCGGTGACCGATCCGGACGCGGTAGCACCGGCGGACATCGTCTTCATCCAGACCAACACCAACGCCACCGAAGAGGCAGCCCAGGCCGCCAAGCGGATTCTGAAGCCCGGCGGCTATGCCATCACTCTGCAGAACGGCGTCGGCAATCTCGAAACCCTGATCGCCGCCCTGGGGCGCGAACGGGTGCTGGGCGGCCTCAGCTATCACAGCGCCGAACCGAAGGGGCCAGGCCATGTCACGCATACCCATGCTGGCCCGACCTGGATCGGGGAGCTCGACGGGACCCGCAGCGAACGCGTCCAGGCCCTCGCCGCGATGCTGACGAGCGCCGGATTCAAGCCGACCATCGTCGACAACATCGAGGGCTTCATCTGGAATAAGTTCATCCACAACAGCGCCATCAACGCGCTTTGCGCGGTGACCGGCCTCCGAGTAGGCGAGATTCCCAGAACGCCGGCGGCCGACGAGATGCAGACCCGTGTGATCGAGGAGACGCTGGCGGTGGTCGCGGCCAAGGGAATCGCGCTGCCCGATTCGGACCCGATGGCCACGATCAAGGGGTTCTGCCGCAAGAAGTTCAACAAGCCGTCCATGCTTCAGCATATGGAGATGGGCAAGCGCACCGAGATCGACGCGCTGAACGGCGCCGTGGTCCGGGAAGGCCGCGCCCTGGGAATCGCTACGCCCTACAACGATGCCCTCACCATGCTGACCAAAGCCTGCGAGACCCATCGCATCCAGCTCCTGCACGGTCCGGCCATCGATTACGCTGCCCTCGAACGCGAGGTCACGGCCGAGATTGCCTGACCGGGGCGGGATGGTTAAAGAAACAGCCAAGCGCACTGACAGAGGAAGCGACCATGGACGTCACCGTCAACGGAGCAAGGATCCACTACACGCTGGACGGGCCGGAGTCGGCTCCGGTCGTCACCATGAGCAATTCGCTGGCCGCCAACCTGTCGATGTGGGCGCCGCAGCTCCCGGCACTGGCTGACGACTACCGCGTCCTGCGGTACGACACCCGCGGCCATGGCAGCAGCGAACCCGTTCCCGGTCCCTATTCGCTGGAGATGCTGGCCGAGGACGTCGTTGCCCTGTGGGACACCCTCGGGATCGAGCGTGCCCACTTCGTCGGCCTGTCTCTGGGGGGCATGATCGGCCAGGTGCTTGGGCGCACGGCGGGTGACCGGCTGGTGAGCCTCGTGCTCTGCGACACCATGGGCGCGATGCCGCCGGCGATGAAGTCGGTCTGGGCCGACCGGATCGCCACAGCCGAAAAGGATGGAATGGGGGCGCTGGTCGACAGCACGATCCAGCGCTGGTTCACGCCGCGCTGCATCGCCGAGCGTCCGGATCTCGTCGACCCCGTCCGCCAGATGATCCGGGGGACGTCGGTTCAGGGCTATACCGGCTGTTGCGCCGCTATCAGCCAGCTTGACGAACTGGACAAGGTTTCGGCGATTCGCACGCCGACCCTGATCGTCTGCGGCGAGGACGATCCGGCGACCCCGGTGGCCGCGTCCGAGGCCCTCCAGGAGAAAATCGGCGGCGCCGAACTTACGGTGATCAAGTCGGCGGCCCATTTCGCGAACTGGGAGCAGCCCGAAGCTTTCAACGACGCGCTGATCGGCTTTCTGCAGCGTTTCTGAGCAATATTTCGATCCTGCATCGGGGGCGCCATGCCCTCCCGATGCGGGCGAAACCGATCAGAAGACGTGGCCGAAGCTGAGGCCGAGACCAAATCGCGGTCCGTACGGTCCGTAGGGATATCGGTATCCCCACCACGGGTCCCATGGATCCCATGGATCGGCGTAGTAGCGCGGACGCGGCCTTCCGCCCGGTTCGGCATCCATCAAGCCGGAATAGCGGATGATTTCCCACGACCCTGCGCCATCCCTGCATCCGGTACCGTAGGCGAACGCGGTGCGCATCTCGGTGCTTGCCGATTGCTGGAATTCCCGGCAGGGACGCCCATAGTCCTCGAACGTCCGCGTGGGCAGGACCGTCCCGCGCGCGCCGGTGGTTTCGTTGGCCCACGAGGTCGCTTCGCCGACCTTGTTGTTCTCGAGCGCATCCTGGGTCGCCTGCCGCAAGGCCATACGATCCGATTCGACCAGCGCTTCCCGCACCGACGGCTTGGTCGCGGCGCAACCGGACAGAACCGCGGCCAGCAGGCCCCCTATCAGCAGGAATCGCAGAAACGCTTGGCTGAGCCGCACCACTCTCTCCACTCCGATCATCGCCGCTCGATCACTCAACGCCGTAGCGTCGAAGAGGATGCCCCTTTGGCCGGCCGGAAAAAACCGGAAGTTTCCCGATCGGCATCAACCGGAGGTCCTGCTGCCCCGTCACACGCAAGTAAGCGAAGGTTCGGGGAAATCGATCGACGAAGATAGAGCGTCCACCAAGAGTTCGCCCTTGCATGCCATCGAATTTATAAGGATATTCAATTAAGTTCACGCTGTTACACCTTCCTGTCGCCATCCATTTCAAAACCCCCTTGAGAAATTTTACCGACCCATCCCCTCTTCCCAAATGGATGGACGCACTCTCCTCAATCCTTAATAGAATGGGCGTGGGCTATGCTGTCGTCATAGCTACATTCTTGGCGTGCACGACCTCTTTTGGCGTTAGTCTGATCGTTTACACTCTGATCAATCCCGCCATCATGTCGGTTCCGATCGCCATGATCATGCCGGTTGCGGTTCCCTTGGTTCTGACGCCGCCCTTTTTCTTCCTGATTCTGGCGCCGCTGGATCGGCTGCGCATCCGCAGCGCCGAGCTGGCCAGAAGCCGCATCGCGACAGAGGAAGCCAACAGTCGATTGCAGGAATTCCTGGCCACGCTGACCCATGAGGTCCGATCGCCGCTTCGCCGCATGATCGCAGCGCTGCAGCAGGTCGAGACGGCTTCCTTGAGTACCGCGCAACGCGCCGGAATCGGCACGATTTCCTATACCAGCGAAGCGCTCGCCGTCATCGTCGACGACCTGTTGGACCTGTCGCGGAACGGTGGCGCCTCGCGGGGTGGCGAGTCGACTTTCGGCGTGCGATCACTGATCGCCAGCATCGTCGAACTGCATTCCGCACGGGCCGATGCCAAGGGCCTGACCATCACACAGTCCATCGGCGACGCTGTTCCCGACTGCCTGCACGGGAACGTCTCCATCATCCGGCAGGTCTTGATGACCCTTGTCGGCAACGCGGTCAAAGCGACGATCAAAGGTGCGGTCGCAATCCGCGTGGACGCCCCTCGGTCCATCAGCGTATCGCGTGACATGGTCCGATTCTCGGTCGTCGACACCGGACCTGGGGTCGATCCCGCGCTATGCGACACCTTGCTTGGAGCGCCCCTTTCACGGCAGCCGGCCGTGTCGGCGGGAAGGATGCCTCATTCCGGGGTTACGGGACTGTCGCTTCCGACATGCCGGCAACTGATCGAAGACGCCCGCGGCGATATGGGGTTCGAGTCGATGGATGGTGGCGGCTCGACGTTCTGGTTCACCATGAACCTGCCAGCCGCAGAGCCTTCCAATTTGCCGTCGTCGGGCAGTCCGCCGTTGATTAGCGAACCCTCTGCCACCAGACTCCCTCCAACCGACCATCCGGAGTCCGATCGTGGCTCCGCCGGTAACAGCGGCGTGTCTTCAGTAACAGCTTCGGAGCATAACGATGCAAGGCGATAAGAAAGTCATCGAATATCTCAATCGCGCGCTATTCAATGAACTGACTGCGATCAATCAATACTTCTTGCATTCGCGGATGCTGCGAAACTGGGGGATCAGCGCGCTCGCCGAACACGAGTACGAAGAATCGATCGACGAGATGAAGCACGCCGACAAGCTCGTCGAGCGCATTCTGTTTCTGGAAGGCTTGCCCAACCTTCAGGATCTTGGAAAGCTTCTGATCGGCGAAAACGTCCAGGAGATCCTGGATTGCGATCTGCGGCTGGAAAACATGGCGATGCCGACCCTGCGCGAGGCGATCGCCTATTGCGAACAGGTCAACGACTACGTCTCACGCGAACTGTTCTGCGAGATCCTCGACAGCGAGGAAGAGCATGTCGACTATCTGGAAACGCAGATCGACCTGATCAACAAGGTCGGCATCCAGAACTACATCCAGTCGAAGATGTAAGGGAGACGGCGGCGCAAACGCGGTTCACTGCCGCCAGAGAGCGGGATTCAGGAGCTGCGCGCCGCCCGTCTGATCACGGCGGGGCCGCGCTCGGCGGGCTCTCCGTTCTCTGCGGCGGCCATCGGTTCGGCGTCCGCAGCGCGAACCCCGTCGGCCCCAGCCTTATCCCGCGTCCCGCCCTTCCGCTTCAAGCCGGACACCGCGATCAGCATGGCTTTGGGAGGGAGGGACCGCCAGAGATACATGGACCGTCACTCCGCTGGCAACGCCAGCGGCTCCGTCTCAAAGAGAGCCTGTTCGAGAACTTCGCGGGCGTGGCTGATGCAGCGCCCGCATTGAGCCGGCCGCCCCAAACGCCGATAGGCCTTCGACACCGAAGACGCCCCTTCGCGGGCAACGTCCCGAAGCTGCTTGTCGGTGTAGCAGTTGCAGAGACAGACATACACTGGGCGGCACCTCCATGGCTAATATGGTGCGGGTGAGAATGACTGTCAATTTCGTAAATCGGCGACGGAGCGACAATCACCGCGTACCGTGCCGGTGGGCGCGTGACAGCGCCGGGAAGCCCGTCTGAGAGACCACACTGGCCGAGGATCCATGCCGACACCGGGAGATTTCGTCGAAAAGGCACTGAAGAGCGTTCAGGTCGTGTGGGATTTCTCCCACTTCACGGTCCGCCGCTTTTTCGCTGATTCCTGCCCGAACTGGACCGGTGCGCTGTCCTACACGACCCTGCTGTCGCTGGTCCCCTTGTCGGCGATCGGGTTCGCGATGCTGACCGCCTTCCCGGTATTCGACGACATCCGCAATACCCTCCAGCGGTTCATTTTCAGCAATTTCCTTCCTGGCGCCGTGACGGCGGTCGAAGAGAACTTCAGCCGCTTCCTCGCCAATACCGACAAGTTGACGGCCATCGGCATCGTCTTCCTGGGGGTCACGGCGGTGATGCTGCTGTCGACCATCGAGTCGACGATCGGGATCATCTTCCGGATCCACCGGCAGCGCCCGCTGGTGCAGAGAGTGCTGATCTTCTGGGCCCTGCTGACGCTCGGCCCGCTGCTGATCGGCGCCAGCCTGTCACTGTCGGCATCCCTTCAATCGGCCACGCAATGGCTGGGTGCCGACGAGTCGGCTCCACTGTTCGGCTTGTCGCCTTTCCTGCCGCCCCTGATCATGTTCGGCGGCCTCACTCTGCTCTATACGATCGCTCCGAACGCACCGGTTCTCTGGCGCGATGCCGCCGTCGGAGCCGTCATTGCAGCGGTTCTGTTCGAGATACTGAAGTGGCTGTTCGGGCTTTACGTCGCCGGTGCGTCGGTTCAAACCGTCTATGGTGCGCTGTCCGCGATTCCGCTGTTCCTGCTGTGGATCTATCTCGGTTGGGCGTCGATCCTGACGGGTGCCGAGATCGCCGCGGGCCTTCCCGAGTGGCGTGCCGGCCGCCGCAACACCGAGCACGTACCGCTGACCCCGACCCGCCGGATGGCGATCTCCGTCGCCGTACTGGCCGCGATGCAGACGCGGGCCCGGACCGGAGAGGGCGCGACCGCCGAGGAACTGGCGGACGATCTGCCGGCGACAGGCAGCGAGGTCGGAGACGCGGTGGCCGATCTCGTTCACGCCCACTTCATCGCCGAAGGCAGCGATCAGGCGCTGTTCCTGTGCCGCGACCTCGCAGAAGTGACGCTTTACGACCTCTACCGCGCCCTCGGCATGGGGCTCAGCCCGGAGGAGGTGGATACCGAGGATCCGAGACAGGTTCCCCTGGTCACCATCTTCGCCAACGGAGAGCGTGCGATCTGCGAAACCATGGCGGACGATCTCAAGTCGCTCGCCACGACGCGGTGGGCGGACGATCGCGGCAACGAAGCCGGAGATGCGGCTA
>PBKC01000006.1 GCA_002721365.1 Rhodospirillaceae bacterium
TGGACGATGTCCTGGAACTCGACATCATGGCGTGCCGCGTTCTCACGGGTCTTCTCGATCATCGTCGCGGCGCCGTCGGCGGCCACCACGTTGAAGCCGCTCTTGGCCAGATCGACGGCATGGTAGCCGGTGCCGCACGCGACATCCGCGACGTCCTTGGCTCCCGCCTTCTTCAGAATATTCTGGAAGAATCCGGACTCGGCCTTTGCCCGACCCTTCCAATTGATGAGATCGTCCCAATGATCGACAAAGTCGACCGTGTATTCCTTGTTAAAGACTTCGGAATCCATTCCGAATACCTCCTCTCGTAATTGAAGACGCGAATTCTGGTCGCGAGCTTCGTGAAGAAGCTACGTTATTCATATTCATCGTTCGGATAGTGCAACGTACCTATCACAGGCCGGGGAGCATTTGTACCCTATTCGGGCCGACCTTCATCCAATTGTCAGATATTCGGTCGCCAAGGGCGCCGGCCGCCCCTGCAAATCACGCCGTAAAATCAAATGGTTACGCGGAACCCATGGACCGCGTGAGCTTGTCGGGCTCGACCGTGAAAAAATCTGAAACGGCGTCGGAAACGGCGGGGTCGGAGGAACGACCGATACGGACTATCGATAGTCGGCATCCTCGATGGGCTGGGTCGGGAAGTCCTCAAGCGGTCCCAGTGCCTGCCGGTCCCGAACGAACATCGGCGCGCTCTGCATGTAAACGGCAAGCAGGCGTGCGATGGATTCGAGCGAATTCAGATGGGTCCGCTCATACCCGTGGGATGAATCGACGCCGAAGGTCACAAGAGCGGTTCGGATGTCGTTCCCCGCTTCAACCGCGGAGGCACTGTCGCTGCGGTAGTCCTTGAACAGGTCGCGCTGATAGCGGATGCCGTGCGTCTCGCACAGCTGGATCAGATGCCGCAGCAGGTGATAGTCGAACGGCCCGGCTGAATCGGCCATGGCGATGGTGGCCCCGAACTCGCTGGATGCCTGGTGCGGAGCCGGCGTCCCGTTGTCGATCGTCACCATCTCGGCGACGTCGCCATGCAGAACCGCCGATGCGCCCGACCCGACTTCCTCCATCACGGTAAACAGGACGTGGCAGTCGACGGGCAGCTTCTCCTTGGACTCCATGACCGCCTTGACGCTGGCCAGCATGGCGGCGATGCCGGCTTTGTCGTCGAGATGCCGGGAATTGATGAATCCCGAGGTGGTGATCTCCGGCGTCGGGTCGATGGCGATGAAGTCGCCGATGTTGACGCCGAGCCGACGCAGGTCCTCGTCGTCGTTCACGATCTCGTCGAGGCGGACTTCGACGTTGCCCCAGGAGACGGGCTGCGTGTCGATCTCGTCCCCGTAAGTGTGACCGGATGCCTTGAGCGGCAGAATCGTCCCGCGATGGGTCGCGGTGTCCGTGAAAACGGTGACGCGGGCACCTTCCGCGAAACGCGAGGACCACGTCCCGATCGGCACGGCCTCCAGACGCCCGTTCTCCTTCAGCCATTTGACCATTGCGCCGAGGGTATCGAGATGGCCGATGATCGCGCGGTCTGGCGTATGCTCCTTGCCCTCGATATTGGCGCGGATAGCGCCTCGGCGGGTGAGCTCGAACGGGACACCCAGGCTTTCCAGCTCCTCGCCGACCAGATGGACGATCTGGTCGGTATAGCCACTCGGGCTGGGCGTATGAAGCATGCGCTGCAGGATATCGAGAAGATAGTCCGTATCGATCTTCACCATGCAGAAACCTCTTTGGGGCGGTCGGTCTGCGAAGGCGGCCTCGGCGTGCCGCCTGGCGCCACTGTTTGCGGAAACAGCAAGTCGACGAACCGCTCCGCCGTCGGTTGCGGTTCGTGGTTAGCCAGTCCCGGCCGCTCATTGGCTTCGATGATCACGTAGTCCGGGCTGCTGACCGCCGGAACGATGAAGTCGAACCCGACCACCGGGATCTCCAGTGCCCGCGCGCCCGCCCGCGCCGCCTCGGCCAACGCCGGGTGAAGGTCATCGGTAACGTCGTGAATGGTTCCCCCGGTGTGGAGGTTGGCCGTTTTCCGAACGACCAGGGTCTCCCCGGCATCGAGAACATGGTCGAAGGTATAGCCGGCCTCCGCGACGCAGCGCTTGGTCTCGGCGTCCACGGGAATACGGCTTTCGCCCCCCGTCGCCGCGGCGCGGCGCCGGCTCTGCCGTTCGATGAGGTCGGCGATGGTATGGCGACCGTTGCCGACGACCTCGGCGGGGCGCCTGACTGCCGCCGCCACCACCTCGTCGTTGATGACGATGATGCGAAGATCCTCGCCCTTCACGTACTGCTCGATGATTACCCGATCACCCGTCTGACCGGCAGCCTCCACCGCCGCGTTGACCGCTTCGGGCGTCCGCAGGTCGACGCTGACCCCTGTCCCCTGCTCGCCCGAAGCCGGCTTCACGACGATCGACCCGAAGCGCTCCAGGAAGCGGGCATTCTCCTCCGGCGTTCCGGCATCGGCCTGGACCGGAAGCGAAAGACCGACTCCGTGCAGGACGCGGCGGGTAATGACCTTGTCCGCGCATCGGCTCATGGCGATCGCGGAGGTGAGTTCCGACAAGGATTCGCGGCAGGTAACCGAACGGCCGCCGAAGGACAGCTTGAAGCATGCCCAGTCGGCATCAAGCACCTCGATGGCAATTCCCCGCCGTCGCGCCTCGTCGACGATGATCCGGGCGTAGGGGTTCAGTGTCTCTTCGGGGGTCGGTCCCGTGTAGAGGCGCTCGTTGATCCAGTTGCGGGTCTTGATCGCGAAGACGGGGATGCGCTGGAAGCCGAGCTTCTCATAGAGAGCGATCGCTTCGGCGTTGTCATGCATCACCGACAGGTCCATGAAGTGCCGGCCCCTGTCCTTGAAACGCTCCGCAAGACGGCGGATCAGGGCTTGGCCTATGCCTGGGTGCGGCGCCTGAGGGTCGACCGCCAGGCTCCACAGGCTGCTCCCTTGCTCGGGGTCGTCGAAGACCTCGTAGTGATCGACGCCCATGACCACACCGAGCACGGCATCGGTCGCCTCGTCCTTGGCGATCAGATAGCAGATCTTCTTCGATCGCCGATGGGACATGAGGAAAGCCGGATCGACCGTCACCATGTGGCGCGCGGCATAGATCCGGTTGAGTTCCGCGATCTCCTTCTCCGTCCGCACGACCGTTATGTAGAAGCCCGTCGGCCCCTTGTCGGCGGGAGAATAATCCGCAAGCCAGAGTCGAAAGGCATGGGAGGGATCGAGAAACAGCTCCTGGGGCGCCAGGGACAGGACGACGTGTGGATCACGCAAGTAAAAGGCGATGTCACGTTGCCCCGGTTTCTCCCGGCGCAGTGTCTCCGCCACCTCCGCCGCATCCGAGAAGGTGTGGGCGAAGACCAACCGTCCCCAACCGCACTCGACGATGCTCCGCGGCGTCAGCGGCTCACCGTCATAGGTCGCGGGCCCCGGCTCCCAATTTCGGAGCGACGGTCCCTCGCGGCGGTCTATCCAGGGGCTGGGTCGGCGGCTGCGACGTTTCATGGTCGTGTCCCCGTCATCCGTTCGCGTCGTCGACCTCCGCCTAGACGCCTTGGGCCTGCAACCACATCTCCAGAAGCCCGACTTGCCAGAGCTTCGATCCGCGCAGCCGCGTGATATGGCCTTCCGGATCGTCGAGCAGCGTCTCGACGTAATCGCGTTGAAACAGCCCGCGGTCCTGTGCGCGCTGCGACAACACCGTGTCCCGCACCAGATCGAGATAGGGACCACGGAGATATTTCAGGGCCGGGACAGGGAAATATCCCTTCGGCCGGTCGATGACATCCGCCGGGACAACCCGACGCGCCGCCTCCTTGAGGACGCCTTTGCCGCCTTGAGCGGTCTTGAGCTCAGGCGGAACCCGCGCCGCCAGTTCGACCAATTCATGATCGAGGAACGGCACCCGTGCCTCCAGGCTCCACGCCATGGTCATGTTGTCGACGCGCTTTACCGGGTCGTCGACCAGCATGATCGTCGAGTCGATGCGAAGCGCCTTGTCGATCGGTCGTTCCGCACCCGGACTCGCGAAATGATCGCGCACGAAGGCCGTGCTGTAGTCGTCACCGTGATGGCGCGGATCGACCGCCTGCTTGTATTCGTCGTGGTCGCGGTCGAAGAAGACACGGGCGTAATCGGCGACCGCATCACGGCTTTCGAGCATCGGCGGGTGCCAATGATAGCCGGCGAAGATCTCGTCGGCCCCCTGCCCGCTCTGCACCACCTTCACATGCTTGGCGACCTCCTGCGACAACAGGAAGAAGCCGACCGCATCGTGACTCACCATGGGCTCCGACATCGCCGCGATGCAGTCGGGAAGNGCCGGCAACACGCGGTCGGTCTCCACGGGCAGCTTGTGGTGGCTGGTTCCGAANCGCTCGGCGACGACGTCCGAATACATGAACTCGTTACCNAGTTCGTTGCCGACGGACTCGAAACCGATCGAGAAGGTCTCGATCCCCGAGGCTCCCTCCTCCGCCAGCAGCCCGACGATCAAGCTGGAGTCGAGCCCACCCGAGAGCAGCACGCCTACCGGCACGTCGGCAACCAACCGGCGCCGGACCGACAGGCGCAACGCATCGAGCACCCGATCTTCCCAGTCTTTCTCGCTGAGCCCGCGTTCGTCCTCACGGGTCCCGAAGGCGAGTGACCAGTAGCGGCGCTCCCGGCGCGCGCCGCCAGGTTCGATAGTCAGCATCGTCCCCGGCGACAGCTTCCGCACACCCTTGAGAATCGTGTAAGGCGCCGGCACGACGGCATGGAAGGTCATGTAGTGGTGCAGCGCGACCGGATCGATGTCGGTATCGATTCCCCCGCCCGCGAGGATCGCCGGCAAGGTGGACGCGAAACGGAAACCACCCGGCGTGTCGGCGAAATAGAGCGGCTTGATCCCGAGCCGGTCCCGGCCCAGCACGACCTTGCCCGAATCCCGTTCCCAGATCGCGAAGGCGAACATGCCGTTCAGCCGCTGGACGAAATCCTCTCCCCAGGCGTGATAGGCCTTGATCAGAACCTCGGTATCGCCCGTGGAAAAGAAGCTGTAACCCATTCCCTGCAGCGTCTCGCGCAGCTCGGGATAGTTGTAGATGGCGCCGTTGTAGACAATGCCGAGCCCCAGCGCCGCGTCGAACATCGGCTGCTGCGCGGCATCGGAAAGGTCGATGATCTTCAGCCGCCGATGGCCGAAAGCCAGCCCGTTCTGAACGAAAATGCCCGAACCATCAGGCCCTCGCCGCGCCATGACCTCGCCCATCGCGGGGAGCCCCCCCGCATCGGCACGATTGGAGCCGAATTCGATCTGCCCAAAAATTCCGCACATTGTCTCTTCGTTCTCTGCGTCCCGTGAAGGTCGATGACACTCGGATTGCGAACTTATCTGCACCGACGAAGCAATAGCGCCCGAATGCCGAGAAACGTCGATCCGCGATCAGATGACGCCGCGCATTTTGAAAGAACCGAATCGCCGGAAGGCCCGCAAAACAATAGGGTCCGGATCGAAAATGTCAATCCTACAGGTGATTTATTGGATTTTTTGCAATGCAATAGAATAATTAAAAGAATTAGTTCTGCCACATGGCGAACCGCGACTGTAAACCCTCATGGTGCGCGTAGCGGCATGGCGCCCCTACCGTCGAACGGACGATCACCGATCGCTTGCCGGACCTTCCGGAAGCCGTCATTTGAAAACATCTGGATCGATATGAGAGACGATCATTGACCTACGAGCAGTGGACCATCGTCGCCATCCTGGCTGCGGTCATGGGAGGGTTCGTGTGGGGGCGTTGGCGTTATGACGTCGTGGCGCTTGCGGGGCTGGTCGTCGCCATAGGCTTCGGACTCGTCCCCGCGAGCGATGCCTTCGCGGGGTTCGGGCATCCCGCGACGATTCCCGTGGCCGCCGTTCTGGTGATCAGCCGCGGTCTCGCCAATGCCGGGGTCGTCGACTATCTCGCCCGACTGGTCGGGCCGGCGACGCGCCATCCGATCCTGCACATCGGCGCGCTCGGCGGCATCGCCGCGGCCTTGTCGGCGATCATGAACAACGTCGCCGCCCTTGCCCTGCTGATGCCCGTCGCCCTGCAGTCGGCAGCGAAAGCCAAGCACTCCCCGGCGGTGATCCTGATGCCGCTATCGTTCGCATCGATCCTCGGCGGGCTGATCACGCTCATCGGCACCCCGCCCAATGTGATCATCGCCAGCTATCGCGCCGCTGCGGGAGAGGAACCCTTCAGCATGTTCGATTTTGCTCCGGTCGGACTGGCGGTGGCTGTGGTCGGGCTGCTGTTCCTCACCTTCGTGGGATGGCGGCTGCTCCCGGCGTCGCGGCGCGCACGGATGTCGGCCGCTGAACTGTTCGATATCGAAAACTACGTTGCCGAAGCGCGCGTGACCGAGAACTCGGCCGCAATCGGAAAAACGGTAAGCGAGATCGAACAGGCGGTTACCGATAGCGAGGTGATGATCGTCGGTCTGGTGCGCGACCATCGGCATATCTACGCGAGCGCGGGTCGAGAGACCGTGGCGCCGGACGACGTCCTGATCGTCGAGGCCGGACCCGAAGGTCTGGACAAGTTCGTCACCGCGATGGGCCTCAGCATCGAAGGCGCCGACAAGGACGAAGTCGATAAAGACGAAGCCGGCGAAGACGGCGCACAGGAAGACGCCGAAGCGGAGGAGCCTTCTCTCCGCGGCGGGGACGTCACCCTGGTGGAAGCCGTGCTCGGGCCTCGTGCCCGGATCATCGGCCGGCTTGCCGGTGACCTGAACCTCCGTACCCGCTATGGGGTCAATCTCCTGGCGGTTTCCCGTCAAGGGCGCCCCTTTCGCGAAAGGGTGCGCCATGTCCGCTTTCAGGCCGGCGACGTGCTGTTGCTTCAGGGCGACGCGGAACGACTGCCGCAGGTGACCGCCTCCCTGGGGGCCCTCCCGCTCGCCGAGCGGAACCTGCAGTTCGGCAAACGCGGACAGGTCTGGCAGTGCACCGGCATTTTCGCTGCAGCGATCGCGGCAGCGACCCTGGGCTTTCTTCCTATCGCCGTATCGTTGACCATCGCCGTCGTCCTCCTGGTCCTGCTCGACATCGTTCCGGCGCGAGAGCTCTATGACGGTGTCGATTGGCCGGTGATCGTCCTGCTGGGGGCGATGATTCCGATCGGCTTCGCCATGCAGTCGACCGGCGCTACGGGCGTGATCGCCGACGGCCTGTTGGCTCTCACGGCCGGCGCACCGCCGGTCGTCGTCCTGACCTTGCTGCTCGTGCTGACCATGACCCTCTCCGACGTGATGAACAACGCGGCGACGACCGTCGTCGGCGCGCCGATCGCCATCACCATCGCCTCACGCCTTGGGGTCAGTGCCGACCCATTCCTGATGGCGGTGGCGGTCGGTGCTTCATGCGCCTTCCTGACCCCGATCGGCCATCAGAACAACACCTTGGTGCTGGGTCCCGGCGGGTATCGCTTCTCCGACTTCTGGCGCATGGGACTGCCGCTCGAGATTCTCATCGTCGTCGTCTCCGTCCCCATGATTCTTCTGGTCTGGCCTCTGTGAGGCCGGCCGCTGGCCACCCGAGCACCGCGTGACCGCGCTGGCCGCAATGGACTTCGGCACGGCCTGTTTCAAGATGATCTCAGGCCAATTCCCTTACCTCGCCCCCGTCTTCCACGATCGAGAGCGGTAGGGCATCATCATGGTAATCGGCGCGGTCGCTTCTGCTGCCTTTAGGCAGCGGACGACCGGCCAGACCGGCTGGGAATCACCCACAATGATCCGGTTCACCGTCGTCACCGACGACGCCAGCGAAAGGGCCCGACAGCGGATCGAGGCGGTAAAGGGCCTCTATCGCAAAGCCTTTCCCTACGACCTTCTATATCCCGACAAGATCGCGGCCTTGATTGCCGAGCGGGCGTCGCTCGACTTCGACGTGCTGCTGCTGGTGGGCGAAGACGGACGTGGTCAAACGCTGGGATTTACCCTCCTGTTCTTCTTCGCCGACCTGCAGGTCGCCTATCTCGACTATATCGCCAGCGATCCCGCACGCAGGACACGCGGGATCGGCAGCGCCCTCTACGAAGCGACACGCGAACTCGCGTTGCGCAAAGGCGCGCGCGGCATGTTTCTCGACGTACCGCCGGACGAACGGGAGAGGTTGAAGGAACCGGAGCGTCTCGCGATCAACCGGCGCCGTCTCGCCTTCTATGAACGGTTCGACGCCCGGCCGGTCGCCGGGACTCTATACGAAGCCTTGGATACCGAGAGCAACCAGGGCTACCCGACCTTCCTGGTATTCGATCCGCTGGGCCGCAGGCTCACCTTGCGCCGGCTGCAGCTTCGCAAGGTCATCCGCCGCATCCTGCGGGCCAAATACGGACTCAGACGAGACGATCCCGAGGTCGTGCGGATCGTTCACTCGGTCAGGGACGACCCGGTCACGATCCGGCCGCCACGCTATGCCGCTCCAGACGAGACATCGGTCGACCTGGATTTCCTCAAGCCCATCCATCTCGTTGTCGGCCGACACTATGAACTTCATCATCTTCGCGAACGCGGCTATGTGGAGCGCCCGGCACGGATCGACTCGATTCTTCGTGGTCTCGCCGATTTCCCCTTGGAGCGCGTGAAACCGCGCCATTTCGGTGATGCGCCGATCCGGGCGGTCCATGATCCTGCGCTGGTCACCTATCTGGCCACAGTCTGCGCTCGGCTTAAGCCGGGACATCTCGTCTACCCCGAGGTCTTTCCGATCCGGCGTCCTGACCGACAGCCGAAGGAACTGGAAATCCGGGCCGGCTACTACTGTCTCGATACCTTCACTCCGCTTTCGAACACGGCCTACCTGGCCGCCCGTGCCGCGGTCGACTGTGCGATCACCGCCGCCGACCTGATCGCCGATGGCGCCCGCGTCGCCTACGCCCTGTGTCGTCCGCCGGGCCATCATGCGGAGATCCGCGCCTTCGGCGGATTCTGCTACTTCAACAACGCAGCGATCGCCGCCAACCGTCTAAGCCGCGGCGGCAAGCGAGTGGCGCTGCTCGACGTCGACCATCACCATGGCAACGGATCTCAGGAGATCTTCTATCGGCGAAGCGATGTCTTCACCGTCTCCATTCACGGCCACCCGAACCTGCATTATCCGCATTTCTCAGGCTTCGCGGATGAACGTGGCGCCGGTGACGGGGTGGGTTTCAATCGGAACTATCCGTTGAAGGACGGCATTGGCGACGACGCCTATGTCGAGGTCCTCGACGACGCCCTGAAGCAGATCGGACGCTTCCGCCCCGACTACCTGGTTCTCTCGCTCGGCTTCGACATCATGCGGGGTGATCCGACCGGCGGCTTCGTCGTGACGACCAGGGGAATACGAACTATCGGCAACCGCATAGGCCGCCTCGGACTTCCGACACTCATCGTCCAGGAGGGCGGCTATTCCCGCCACAACCTCAGGGTCGGCGCCCGCGCCTTCTTCCTCGGGCTCTCGGCCACCCTCTACTGATCGCGTGCGACGGCCACGATGAACAGACGCCTGAACGGGAACAGCGTCGTTCCATCGGCCTCACGCGAATAGACAGCGTCGATCCGCTCGGAATAAGCAGTGAGGAAGCGTCGAGCTTCACCCTCATCCATTACATCAAGGATAGGACGCAACGTCGTTCCGCACATCCACTTTACGATCGGCGAATCACCTTCCAAAACCTGCAGGTACTCGGTCTCCCAGATGTCGGTGACGGCGGCAAGGGGCGCGAGAAGCCGGTGATAGTCGGCAGCCGATGCCACGGGAGAATCTGCCAGCCGATCGCCCAGCTTCGTCCGCCATTCCGGCGCCGCGGCGAGTTCGCGGGCGATGCGGTGGGACGGCGCCCGAAAGTTCAGCGGCATCTGCACCGCCAGAACGCCACCTGGCGCCAACGCGTCCAGCAAGCGCGGAAACAGTGCTTCGTGATCCGGGACCCATTGCAGGGCGGCATTGCTGTAGATGACATCGGGCGGCTCCGACGGCGTCCAGGACGCGATATCCCCATAGTCGAAGCGGATTCCGGGCGCGGTCTTCCGCGCCGTCTCCAGCATGGGCTCCGAATTGTCGATGCCGACCATCGCCGCCTCCGGCCAGCGCTCGGCGAGGAGCAGCGACACGTTGCCGGCTCCACACCCCAGGTCGACGACCCGCCGGGGCGGCCGACAATGGATCGCCGCCAGAAGGTCCCGCGCCGGCCGGGTACGATGGTCGGCGAAGCCGAGATAGCGCTCGGGGTCCCAACTGGCCATGGCGTCCTTCCGGTTCTCTAAGGCGTGGAGTGGCGAAGCGAACTTCGTTAGGATCGGCGCCCGCGAGCATGGCGCCCAGAGGCCGCGATTTTCGCCCAAATCCGAACTTTGTCGAGCGGCGCCGAACGCCGCCCCTTTCCCGCAACGAACGCAATGGAGACAGACACGCATGAGCGATGTTGGCGGTATCGCCGCAGACCAGCTTCGCCAGTTCATCGAGCGCATCGAACGCCTGGAGGAGGAGAAGAAGAACCTGACGGACGACATTCGCGACGTCTATGGAGAGGCCAAGGCCAACGGCTTCGACGTCAAGGTCATGCGCCAGATCGTGCGTCTGCGGAAGATGGAGGACCATCAGCGCAAGGAGACCGAGGAACTGCTCGACCTCTACCGCGCTGCGCTCGGCATGTGACTGAAGCTTCGCCCCCTCCTCCGCCGGGACAGGGACGATGACCGTCACCTACCCATCGAAAATCGAACGCGACGTCGCCAGGTCGTCAGAGGGCGAGGACGGCAAGACGACGCCGCGTCGCGTCCTGGTCGTCCGCAATCCGACCGCGGGACGAAGGCGTCATGGCTATTACCGCGCCGTCCTACGCGTCCTGGAGGCGATGGGCTGCGTCGTGGCCTGCCGGGACACCATGCAAAGCGGCGATGCCGAGAGGATCGCAGCCGAGATCGACGGTAACGACTACGACGTCATTGCCATCGCGGGGGGCGACGGGACCATCAACGAGGCGCTGAATGGCCTCCGCGCGGACAGCCCGGCCCTCGCCGTCATTCCGCTCGGCACCGCCAACGTGCTGGCACTGGAACTGGGCCTTCCCAAGAATCCCGCCGAACTGGCGACGATCATCGCCGAGGGGCGGCCGATGCCGATCCGGCTCGGCCGCCTGAATGAGCGACGTTTCGTCATGATGGCCGGGGCCGGATTCGATGCCCGCGTCGTCGCCGGCGTCACCACGGCCTTCAAAAGACTGGCGGGCAAGGCGGCCTATGTGTGGCGCTCGATCGTCGAACTGCTCCGCTATCAAGACGTCGACTATTCGGTGGAGGTCGATGGGACCAGCTATCATGCCGCCTCCGTCGTCGTCGCCAACGGACGCCACTACGGCGGACCGTTCATGATCGCCCCCGAAGCAGACCTGTGCGTCGACTCTTTCGAGGTCTGCCTGTTCGAGCGCGGTGGCCGGTTCAACGCCATGCGCTATGGGCTGGGTCTGATCACCCACCGCATCCATAAAATGAACGGCCTCAAGATCGTTCGCGGCAAGTCCATCACGATCCTCGGACCGCTCGCCGAGCCGATCCAGGTCGACGGCGACATTTTCGGCCAGCTTCCGGCGAGCATCACGCTCGACCCCGATCCGGTCGCGATCCTCGTCCCTTCTCGGGGATAGGCCCGGCGGTTGGCGTTCACAAAATGAACATTGGCTTGACGCCATGTTCATCCCATGAACAATGAGACCGTCCAGGGTTGACCAGGGCTGGTGTCCGCTGTGCCGGATGCCAGGATCGAGGCTTTCGGCACCGAGTTTTCCCACGACGACGCGCGGGATCGGGCAGCGGTCGAGTCCCTCAATGAGCAGCAATCGGTGAACCTACCTATCCCCGGCTGGGCCGCGGCCCGCGATCTCGAGGTGACGAAGCGCACGGCGGTGCTGTTTCTCGGCCTGCACTTGGCCGGCACCGTGTTCGAAAGTCTCGGCATCGCGATGATACTGCCGATTCTCCAGTTCATGCAGGCAGGCAACGATCCCGCCGCCCTCGCCGCGGAATCCGGCCTGTGGCAGAAGCTGATCGACGCCTACGGCTTCGTCGGCTTGCCGGTGACCTTGCCGACCCTGCTCGCAACCAGCTTCGCCCTCCTCCTGGTTCGCCAAGTCTTCTTCTATGCACGGACGGTCTATGCGGCCGAGGCGCGGTTCGGGCTGATCGCGGACATCCGCCGGCGTGCCTTCCGCAACTTCCTGGCTGCACGTCTCGACTACATGGACGGGCAACGGGTCGGCGGCCTGATCAACGACTTCACCATCGAGACCGACCGGGCGGCCACCTGCTTGTTCTCGATGCTGACGCTGCTGGCATACGCGATCCTGGCACTGGTCTATTTCGCGATGCTGCTGCTGATCTCGCCGACGATGACCATCGCGTCGGTGGTGGTGATCGCGGTCGGCATGCTCAGCCTGCACGGCCTTATGGAACGAAGCCGCAACGTCGGCGCCGATATCACCGACGCGAACCAGACCCTGGCGCGGTTCATGATCGAGCGGCTAAAGGCCCTGAGGCTCATCCGCCTTTCGGGCACGGAAGCCGCCGAAAACGCCGAGATGGGCAGGCTGGTCGAGCGCCAGCGACACAGCTTCGTGGCCGGGCAGATGCTGCTGGCGCGGATCGGTGTGATCCTGGAGCCGATCATCATCGGCGCCGGTCTGTTGTTCCTCGGCGTCGGCCATCAGGTGCTTGGCCTCGGCATCGAGGAGATGGGCATCTTCCTGATCGTCTCCCTGCGGCTGCTACCGATCGCCAAGCAGGCGGCTACGGTCCGGCAGACTGTCCTCAGTACGGTCGCCAGCCTGGGCGCCGTGGTTCGCCGCTCCCGGGACATGGAAGCCCTGCAGGAGACGGCAGCGGGCGACGCTCCCCTCGAGACACTGGACCAGGGCATCCGGTTCGAGAATGTCCGCTATGCCTACACCGCGTCGTCGGAGGGGGAAGAGAACCAGCCGGCCGCGCTCGACGGGGTCGACCTGTTCATTCCCGCCCATCGGATGACAGCGCTCGTCGGCCCGTCCGGCGCGGGCAAGTCGACGCTGATCGACCTCCTGCCCAGGCTTCGCGATCCGCAGTCGGGCCGTATACTGATCGATGACATACCCATCGATCAGTTCCGGATAACGGACTTGCGTTCCAACATCGCCTATGCCCCGCAATCACCACAACTCTTCGACGTCTCGGCAGCGACCCACATCCGCTATGGGAGCCCCGACGCCAGTGACGAGGACGTGCGCGAAGCGGCGCGGCTCGCCGGCGCGGACAAGTTCATCGAAGCCCTGCCTCAGGGCTACGACACGCCGATCGGCGAGGAAGGCGGCCGGCTGTCGGGTGGTCAGCGCCAGCGTCTCGACCTCGCCAGGGCACTGGCCGGGCGCATGCCGATCCTCATTCTCGACGAGCCGACCAGCAATCTCGACGCCGACGCGGAGCTCGCCTTCCGCGAAGCCCTTGGACGCATCCGGCGCGAGACGGACATGACGGTGATCGTCGTCGGACATCGTCTTTCGACCACCGCCGATGCCGACCAGATCGTCGTCCTGGATCGTGGCCGGGTCCGCGAGGCCGGCAGCCACGACGCCCTGATCGCCAATGGCGGCTGGTACGCCCAGGCATTTTCGAAGCAACAGGGAAAGCCCTCGTCAAAGGAGTTGAGCGTCGCTCATGGATAGTCTGTTCACCGGCGCACGGGTGCTGATCACCGGCGGTACCGGCTCGTTCGGTCATGCCTTCGTGCAGAGCCTGCTCGACACCGCGAAGCCGGCACGGCTGGTGATCTACAGCCGCGACGAGCTGAAGCAGTACGAGATGGCCCAGCGCTTCCCGCTGGAGGACTATCCGGCTATCCGCTACTTCATCGGCGACATCCGCGACGAGAGCCGGCTCAAACGGGCCATGGACGGCATCGACTACGTCGTTCATGCGGCCGCGCTGAAGCATGTGCCGACCGCCGAATACAATCCGTTCGAGTGCATCCGCACCAACGTCCACGGTGCAGAGAACGTGGTCTCGGCGGCGATCGACGCCGGCGTCCGCAAGGTCATCGCGCTTTCGACCGACAAGGCCTGCAACCCGATCAACCTCTACGGCGCGTCGAAGCTCGCCTCCGACAAGATCTTCGTCGCCGCCAACAGCCTGGCCGGCGCGCGCGACACCCGCTTCGCCGTGGTCCGCTACGGCAATGTGGTCGGCTCGCGGGGCAGCGTCCTTCCCTATTTCCAGCGGCTGGTGGCCGAGGGCGCCAAGGACCTCCCCATCACCGACGACCGCATGACACGCTTCTGGATCACCCTGAAGCAGGGCGTCGACTTCGTCGCCAACGCCTTCGGCTGGATGGAGGGCGGCGAGATCTTCGTCCCCAAAATTCCCAGCATGCGGGTAGTCGATCTGGCGCGGGCGGTGGCCCCCGACCTTCCCCATCGCGTCGTCGGCATTCGCCCCGGCGAGAAGCTGCACGAGGTCATGGTCGGCGAGGACGACGCCCGCAACACCATCGAATACGACGACCGCTACGTGATCCTGCCGACCTTCCATCCCTGGCGGGCGGGCGATATCCCGCATGGCCAGGGAAAGCCGGTGGCCGACGGCTTCCGCTACGCGAGCGACACCAACGACCGCTGGTTCGAGGTGGAAACGATGCGCGACCTGCTGGCATCGGGCGACGTCTGAGCCGCAATCGGTGCCGAAGCCTCTCCCATACGGCCGCCAACTCATCGAGGATGACGACGTCGACGCGGTCGTCGCCGTCCTCAAGTCCGACTTCCTCACCACCGGGCCGGAAGTCCCGGCCTTTGAGGCCGCCTTCGCCGAGGCGGTCGACGCCCGCTTCGCCGTCGCCTGCTCCAGCGGCACCGCCGGCCTCCACCTCGCCGCCATGGCGGTGGATACCGGCCCGGGCACCGCCGTCGTCGTTCCCAGCATCACCTTTCTGGCAACCGCCAATGCGTTCCGCCTGATGGGCGCCGAGGTGGTGTTCGCCGACGTCGATCCCGACACCGGCCTGATGACCCCGGCGACGGCGCGCGAAGCCCTGGCACGCGCAACGCAGGCACCGAAAGCAATCGTGCCGGTCCATCTCGGCGGACAGACGGCCGACATGGCCGGTCTCGCCACCGTTGCGGACGAAGCCGGCGCCGTCCTGGTGGAAGACGCCTGCCATGCGCTCGGCACCAGCTATCGGACGGGGGGCAATAGCCACACGGTGGGCTCCGGCGCCCATGCCGTAGCAGCGGTTTTCTCCCTGCACCCGGTGAAGACCGTAACCGCGGGAGAAGGCGGTGTCGTCACGACGAACGATCCGACCCTCGCCGAGCGACTGGCCCGCTTCCGCAACCACGGCATGGTCCGAACGCCCGAGCAGTTCACAGACGGCGAGCGCGCCTTCGCCGCCGACGGCACGGCCAACCGCTGGTACTACGAAATGCCGGCGGTTGGGCTCAACTACCGCCTGACCGACATTCAGGCCGCGCTGGCGCGGAGCCAACTCGCCAAACTGCCTCGCTTCGCCGAGACGCGGCAGCGGCTGGTCGCCTTCTACGACCAGCGCTTCGCTCACTTGGCATCGGTCCTCCGACCCGTGACTCTCGTGCCGGAGTGCGATGCCGTGCGGCACCTCTATCAGGTTCTCATCGACTTCGACGCCGTGGGCCTTGACCGCAACGCCTTCATGGCGGCGCTCGCCGCCGACGGAATCCTGACCCAGGTCCACTACATCCCGGTCCATCGCCAGCCTTACTACCGCTCCATGGCACAGGACCTCGATCTGCCCGGTGCCGATACCTTTTACGCGCGCACCCTGTCGCTACCGCTGTTCGCGGCGATGGACGAGGCGGATGCCGAGCGCGTGGCACAGGCCGTCGAGCGTTTGCTCCTGCCGGCGCTCCGATGACGGCCGCCCTCGCCCATCGCACCTCTCCGGCAACGGACCCTGCACCGTCGCTTGCCGAGATCAGGCGAACGGCGAAAGCCCCGCTCCTCGGCCTCGCACGCCTTCTCGCCGATTCGGACGAAGCGCGTCGCGATAGGTTGCTGCTCGCCGGACCGACTGTCGCGGCCGTTGCCCGCGGCCTTCTCGACCGGGCTCTGACGGTACCCGGCAGTACGGACGAGGCCTTGCCGCCCTCCGCCGGCAGCTTCGCGGTCTCTGTGCCCGACAAAGCCCTGCTTCGCCGGATGGCGCGCGCCGCGACCTGGAACCCGCCTTGGCGATGGCCGTCGGCGATGCTGGCGCCCCGAACAGTGGCGGTGAGCCACAACAGTCTGCTCAACGTGGCGGTAAAGGAACGGCCGGGCGCCAAGGGGTTCATCCACGCGGAATCGGTGATCGCCGAAGCCCGCGCCGCGGCCGGCACCAGGAGCAAGGACAGACGCCTCCACGACGATGCCCTTGCCCTCTGCGAGGCGATGATGGCCGCGACGCCTCTCGGCGACGCGCAGCGTGAGCAGGTCGTGGCGACGCTTCTTCCCGTCGCAGAGACCGCCTTGGAAGCAGCCGCAAGCGATCTCGCCAGCCTTCCTCGCCACCTGCCGCACGCGCGCAGCCTGTGGTCGGCCACGGGGGGCAAATACGCGGCGCGCGCCGTAGGCCTCGCAGCAATGCGGGCGGGCCGCGAGGTCGTGCGTTTCGACCACGTCGGCACCGGAGCGCTCGTCGCCGACCGGCTGGGCCTCGATCTCACCGAGCGGGCCGTCTCCACGGAGGTCGTCGTCGCGACCCAGGGTCTCGCCGCCGCCGCCGAGGAGAACCCCTCCGACCTCGCTCTTCCCTTGGGGCGGTTGAACGCCAGCGGCGGCGACCCCGAATTCCGGTTCCCGCTTTCGGTGCGCCCTCGCGCCAGCAGACCGCGGGTTGTCTACGCGACCACTCTTCTCCGTGGCCTTCGCCAGTACCATGACGGCCTGCTCACCGACGCGGTCTATCTGAATTGGCAGGTCGAGGTCGCGACCGCCCTGGCCAAGCTGCCGATCGACCTGATCGTCAAACCGCACCCGGCAACCGTCTACCCTGGCGGCATCAATCCCCTGGAGGCGGTTGCGCCGGTCGCCAAGGGGCCGTTCGAGGCGTTGATGGCCGAGGCCGACCTCTATGTCTTCGACTACGGGCAGACGACGACCTTCTGGAAGGGGCTGGCGACCGCCCAGCCCGTCGTCTATCTAGACCTCGGCATGACCGACTTCCTGCCCGGCGTCCGCGACGCGCTGGCAGAAAGGGCTGCGATCGTCCCCGTCGCCTATGACGACCTGTCCGGCGTACCCGTTCTGTCGGACAACGACCTTCGTGCCGCCATCGACAGCGCACCGACGGCCGGAGGCGGCAATCACTTCCGCCGTCTTCTCGGCGGAGAACCGGCATGAAGACCGTCGCCATCCTCCAGGCCCGGACCGGGTCGAGCCGCCTGCCCGGCAAAGTCCTCGCCGATCTCTGCGGCAAGCCGGTGCTGGTCCACTGCCTGGATCGGGCCAAGGCGATCAAGGGTGTCGACGCGGTCTGCCTCGCTACGACGACCAGTCCCGGCGACGACGCCGTCGCCGACCTCGCGGGCAACGTTCCCGGCGTCACGATATTCAGCGGGTCCGAGGCCGACGTCCTGGGGCGCTATCTGGGCGCCGCGCAGGAGACTGGGGCCGAGGTGGTGCTGAGGCTTACCTGCGACTGCCCCCTGATCGACCCTGAGATCTGTGCCGCGGTCATCGCCCTTCGCGCCGAAGCCGAGGCGCCCTACGCCACCAACGTCATGGAACGGGACTGGCCGCACGGCCTCGACTGCGAGGCCTTCCCGATGGCCGAGCTGGAGCAGGCCGCGGCGGAAGCGACCGAGCCTTACGACCGGGAGCATGTCACTCCCTATATCCGCCGGCATGCAGGCACACGCGCCGTCAACTTGGGCGGGCCAGGCGGGGCGGCGGCAGAGCAGCGCTGGACCCTCGACTATCCGGAAGACCTCGCCTTCCTCCGCGCCCTGTTCCCGCTGCTCCCGCAGGACCGGCGGGCCGGATGGCGGGAGGTCATGGCCGTGATCGAAAAACATCCCGAGATTGCCGCGATCAACACCGATCGCGCGATCCCCGCGCAAGGAAAGGCCGCGTCGTGAGCGATACGCCTCAGGTCGACTTCTGGCGAGGCGCCTTCGGCGACGCCTATACCGATCGCAACGCCTTGTCGGGCGATGCCCTGCGTGCCCGGACGGCGATGTGGGCGCGGGTGCTGGAGCCCGTCCGCAGCCGCCCGCCGGCGAGTGTTCTCGAAGTCGGCGCCAATGTCGGCATCAACCTCCGCGCCCTCTCCGGCCTGCTCGACGCCGACCTCTACGCGGTGGAGCCGAATGCGGCCGCGCGAGGCCGTCTCTCCGAATCGGGTCTCGTCCAGCCCGACCATGTCTTCGATGCCACCGGCGACGACCTTCCCCTCGCTGACGGCGCGGTCGAGATGGTCTTCACCTCCGGCGTCCTGATCCATGTCGCCCCGGAGCGGCTGGAGGCTACCTGTCGTGAGATGCACCGGGTGAGCAGCCGGCTGATCGCCTGCGTCGAGTACTTCTCCGTCTCGCCGGAGGAACGGACCTATCGCGATCACTCCGAGCGTCTGTTCAAACGCGATTTCGGCGGGTTCTGGTGGGACCTGTTCCCGGACCTCCGTCTGCTCGACTACGGCTTCTTCTGGCGCCGGGCGACGGGCCTCGACGACCTGACCTGGTGGCTGTTCGAGAAGCCGTGACGGGCAACAAGACACCACGTCTGCTGTTCCGTTTCGATGCCTCCGCCACGGTCGGCTGGGGGCATATGGCGCGCTGCCTGGCGCTCGACGAAGCGCTCGGCGGGCGCATGGAAAGCGTCTTCGCGGTCAATGAGGAAGCCCTGACCGGCCTGCCGCCGGCTGCCCGAGAAACCGCCCTCTCACCCGGCGCCATCGCCGGGTCCGGCACCTTCACAGCCGCCGTCGTCGACCACTACGGGATGCGAGCCGAAGACGAGACCCGGCTTCGCGCCATAGCGCGCAAGATCGTCGTCCTGGACGACCTCGCGGACCGGCACCACGACGCAGACCTGCTGGTCGACGCCCTCCCCGGCGGAGGACCTGAGCGCTATCGTAAGCTCGTGCCATCTGCATGCAGAATTCTGACGGGAGCCGACTTCGCGTCCCTTCACCCTCGCTTCCGCACGGCCCGCCTTGCCGACCGGAAGACGCGGATCGAAGGAACCCCACTGAAAGTGCTGGTTTCGATGGGAGCGACGGATCCCAGCGATGTCAGCCGCCGGGTCCTCAAGGAAATCGATGCGACTGACCTGCCGCTGTCGGTGACCGTCGTCCTCGGCTCCGCCGCCCCGCATCGGGACGGCATCCGCGCTCTCTGCCGGAAGATGCGCCAACCGACCGAGCTTCTAGTCGGGGTAGAGGACATGGCGTCGCTCTACGGCGCGCACGACATAGCCATCGGGGCACCGGGGGTGAGCGCGTTGGAACGTGCCTGTGTCGGGCTCCCTACCCTTCTCGTCATGACTGCCGACAACCAGCTTCATGTCGGCCGGGCCCTGGCGGATGCCGGCGCCGCCATTAACCTGGGAAAAGCTGAGACCCTCGCGCCCGACGCAATCGCCGCTGCTCTGTCCGACCTTGCGGGCGATGCCGAGGCAAGAAGCGCCATGGCCCGCCAAGGCTGCGCCCTCGTCGACGGGCTGGGGGCGCCCCGTATCGCCGCGCATATCCTCACCGATCCCAAGACGAAGGACAGTGCCGCCCTTGTCGCCCGCCGCCTGAAGACCGAGGACGCCGCCACCATCCTGCGCTGGCAGACTGCACCGGGCGCGCGCCGCTTTTCGCGCAATCCCGAGCCGCCGACGGAAGCGCAGCACGCCGCCTGGGTCGCATCGCGGCTCATCTCGCGCGAAGCGGTGACCGAAGTGCTGACGCTCGACGGCGAGCCCGTCGCCATGGTGCGAAGCGACGAGCGTGGGGAGGAGAACGAGGTTTCGGTCATCGTCGCTCCCGAGCAGATGGGCCGGGGAGTCGGCACCGCCGCCATCCGCTACCTCCAGGCGCTTCTCCCGCAAACGTCGCTCACCGCCTACATTCATCCTGAAAACGAAGGTTCGCTCAGGCTATTCTCAGCCTGCGGCTTCGGCTCCAGCGGGCCTTACCGGATGCGGATGTTGGATGCCTGACCGCATGACGGAGAACAACATGGCCACGCCCCACATCGCCATTGCCGGCCGCGCCATCGGGCCGTCTCACCCGCCTTACATCATCGCCGAGATGTCGGCGAACCATCTTGGCCGGTACGAGCATGCGGTCGAGATCCTGGAGCGCGCGGCGGAAGCCGGGGCCGATGCGGTGAAGCTTCAGACCTACCGCGCCGACACCATCACCATCGACCATGACGGGCCGGGCTTCCGCATCGAGGACGGCCCGTGGGCCGGGCGCACCCTCTATCAGCTCTACGAGGACGCGCAGATGCCGTGGGAGTGGCACGCGCCGCTGATGGCCCGCGGGCACGAACTCGGCATCGCCGTCTTCTCCTCGCCCTTCGACGAGACTGCGGTCGACCTTCTCGCCTCCCTCGGCGCCCCCGCCTACAAGATCGCGAGCTTCGAGGCCATCGACCTGCCATTGATCCGCTACGTCGCCCAACAGGGCAAGCCGATGATCGTCTCCACCGGCATGGCGTCGGCGGATGAAATCGTCGCGGCGCACGACGCGGCAATGACCAGCGACGGCGGCGTCGCCCTGCTCCATTGCATCAGCGGCTATCCGACGCCGATCGGCCAGGCCAACCTGCGGACGATCCCCGATCTCGCCCGGCGCTTCCCCAACACCGTGATCGGTCTTTCCGACCACACCCTCGGGACGGTTGCGGCAGCAACCGCCATCGCCCTCGGCGCAGCCATCATCGAGAAGCATGTGACCTTATCACGGGCCGACGGCGGCCCCGACGCCGCCTTCTCGCTGGAACCGGGCGAGCTTCGCACCCTCGTCACCGATTGCCGGGCGGCCTGGGAAGCCCTGGGCTCGCCCGAAGAACGCATGCAGGAGAGCGAGAAGACCAGCACCCCCTTCCGACGTTCCCTTTATGCGGTCGCCGACATTGCCGAGGGGGAGCCCTTCACCCGCGAGAACGTCCGCTCGATCCGCCCCGGCTACGGCCTGCGGCCTGAGCGCATCGCCGATCTTCTGGGAAAGCCGGCACGCCGGCCAATCAAGCGCGGCGAACCGATCATCGAGGCCGCCGTCGCCTGGTGAGCGGTCAGCGCGTGGTCAGCACCGCCACACCGCCGCCCATATAGCCGGTCTCGATGGCGACCGAGAAGCCCAGTGGCTCCGAGAGCGCGGCGATCCGCTCAGGCGATCTGTAATACTGCCCCTTCACCCTCAGCTCGCCGATCTTGTCCGGCATCGGAAAGTCGTAGAAGAACTTGCCGTCGAGCACGCGGCGGATGCCTGAGAGAATCCGCTTCAGGTCGTCGTCGGCCACGTACTGCAGGGCCGAGAACGACGCCGCCATGTCGAAGCGGAACCCATGGAGGTCGGACAGGTCGAAATCGCGGACCGTGACGAGGTGATAGCGCGACCGCTCGATCCCCGCCGTTTCCATCAGCCGGATCCCCCGCTGCATGAAGCGGCGGGAGATGTCGGCCCCCACATAGAAGCCGCTTGTCAGGTAGGGCACCACGAACACCCCGCCCCGCATCGGCCCGCAGCCGTAGTCGAGAAAACGATGCTCCGGCTTCAAACCGTTCGCGACGAGATAGTCGAACTGGACGCGGCCCTTGGCCTGGTAGTCGTCGGACAGCGGCATGTCGAGCAGAGGAAGCTGGGCCGCGTCGGTCGCGTCGGCCCAGTAGTCCAGCCGCGCGCGCCCCATCGCCCGATACTTGACCGCATAGCGCAGCTTGGCCGCGGGGCCCAGAACGAAGCGGTGACGCAGGGATTTCGACGGGCCGCGAAGATGGTCGAGTATGCTGGCCAAGGCCTTAGGCGCGCTCCAATCGGTGTCTTGCCCTCGACCGGACGAGGACTGATGAAACGGTGCCGACTGAACCTGTCATCGAGCGGCTACCGGGCTCGGCGCATGTGATGGCCGGACCGGGGCGCTTCGTCAAGCCTCGTCGCCTTCGCTCTCATCTCGTCGGACCGGTCGAGCAGATGTCGTCATCGCGAGCGACCGAAGCGAGCGCGGCGATCCAAGCGCTCGAGGAAGGACGCGAACTAGGCATCGGGCTGCTTCTCCCCGGCAACCGTGGATTGCTTCGTCGCTCTGCTCGTCGCAATGACGACAAAGGCGCACGTGATTTCGTGCGTCCGGTGCGGCTTGACCCTCCGTCGCCATCTGGCGAGAGTGAGGCCGCAATTCACCGGAGCGACGAGATGACCGAGGAAGCCACGGCCGGGCCCTGGCAGTTCTGGATCGACCGCGGCGGCACCTTCACCGATGTCGTCGCCCGACGGCCCGACGGGTCGATGGTGAGTCACAAGCTTCTCTCGGAGAACCCGGAGCGCTACGACGACGCCGCCCTTCAGGGCATTCGCGAGATGCTGAGTCTCGCCGACGGGGCGCCGCTGCCGGTCGAGGCCATCGAAGCGGTGAAGATGGGGACGACGGTCGCCACCAACGCGCTGCTCGAGCGCAAGGGCGACCGGACTTTACTTATTATCACCAAAGGGTTCGGCGACGCTCTTCGCATAGGCTATCAGACGCGACCGCGGCTGTTCGACCGCCATATCGTCCTGCCGGAGATGCTGTACGAGCAGGTGGTCGAGGTCGAAGGCCGCTTCGGCGCGGATGGGGAGGAAGTGCGGCCGCTCGACGAAGCCGGCGCCAGGGCCGGACTGAAGGCCGCCTTTGCGGCCGGAATCCGCTCGGTCGCCATCGTCTTCATGCACGCCTACCGCTATCCGGCGCATGAGCGGCGTATCGCCGAAATCGCCCGCGAGGTCGGCTTCACCCAGGTCTCGACCTCGCACGAGACCAGCCCGCTGATGAAGCTGGTGAGTCGCGGCGACACCACCGTCGCCGACGCCTATCTGTCGCCGATCCTCCGGCGCTATGTCGACCGCGTCGCCGCCGATCTGGGCGACACGCGGCTGATGTTCATGCAGTCGAACGGCGGCCTGACCGACGCGCGCCTGTTCCAGGGCAAGGACAGCATCCTTTCAGGGCCCGCCGGCGGGGTCGTCGGCGCCGTGCGGACCGCCGAGATGGCTGGGTTCGACCGCATCATCGGCTTCGACATGGGCGGCACCTCGACCGACGTCTCGCACTACGATGGCGATTTCGAGCGCGCCTTCGAGACCGAGGTCGCGGGGGTCCGGATGCGGGCGCCGATGATGCGCATCCACACCGTCGCCGCGGGCGGCGGCTCGATCGTTCATTTCGATGGCGCGCGCTATCGCTGCGGTCCGGATTCGGCCGGTGCCAATCCCGGCCCCGCCTGCTACCGCCGTGGCGGCCCGCTCACCGTCACCGACTGCAACGTCATGCTGG
>PBKC01000007.1 GCA_002721365.1 Rhodospirillaceae bacterium
CCGTCGCGTATCCCACCGCCCCTAACCCCTCCCCCCTCAAGGGCGGAGGGGGATTTTGTGGCGACGCTGCACCTTCCCCCTCTCCACCCCATTGGGGAGGAGAGGGCCGGGGTGAGGTGGGGAACGCGACGGCCCGAAAGCCACTCTCACCTGCTTGCCAGCCGCCGCCCGCGTTGCGATCTTTCGCCTCCAACCGGGGAGGACGGCGCCATGAACAGCGCAGTGACGATCGACGACATCGAAGCCGCGCGGGAGCGTATCGCCGGCGCCGTGCGAAGGACGCCGGTGCTCCGCGCCGCGCCGATGCGCGCGCCCGCCATCAATGGCGGCGACCTGTGGTTCAAGCTCGAATGCCTGCAGATCACCGGCTCGTTCAAGGCCCGCGGCGCGGTGAACAAGCTGCGGACTCTCACCGACGCCGAAGCCGACCGCGGCCTCGTCACCGCCTCCAGCGGCAACCACGCCAAGGGCGTCGCCTATGCGGGATGGATCGGCGGTCTGCCCGCCCGCATTTACCTCCCTGAAGGGACGCCCGCTGACAAGCTCGACGCGCTGGCCGCCTGGGGTGCGGAAGCGATCGTCCACGGCCCCGTCTGGGATGAGGCCAATGCCGCCGCCCTGGCCGATGCCGAGAAGAACGGTCTGGTCTATTTCCATCCCTTCGCCGACCCGGTTGTGGTGGCGGGCCAGGGAACCATCGGTCTCGAGATCCTCGACGACCTGCCGCGGGTCGACACAGTCGTCGTCGCCATCGGCGGCGGCGGCCTGTCGGCAGGGGTGGCGTTGGCGGTGAAGGCGCTGAAGCCCGACGTCCGCGTGGTCGGCGTCGAGCCGGTCGGCGCGCCGACGCTATACGAGAGCCTGAAGGCGCAGGACGTGATCGAGCTTCCCGCCATCACCACCATCGTCGGCACCTTGGCGCCCCGCCGGAGCGACCGGCTGAACTACGACATCATCGCCGCGACCGTCGACGAGATCGTCCTGGTCGACGACGAGGAGATGCGCGCCGCCGCCCGCTGGCTGTGGCGGGAGATGAACATCGCCGCCGAGTTATCGGGCGCGGCGACCACCGCCGCCCTCCTCAACGGACGCATCGCCCTGGCGCCCGAGGAACGCGTCTGCGCCATCGTCTGCGGCGCCGGCACCGACGGCATCGGCGGATAGCCGCGCCACTCCCCTTCTCCTCCCGGGAAGAGAAGGGGTCGGGGGATGAGGAGGGGTCGGCGGAACGACCGGGCGCCGTTATCGCCCGCTCCCTTCTACTGAAGACCCACCGCCCCTCACCCCTCCCCCCGCAAGCGGGCGGAGGGGGACGGCAGGGCCGGCTCAGGTGACAACCGGCGCGTGCGCATGTCTTCATGCTTCACCGACACCACACCGATCGCCGCCCATGCGTTTTTCGTCCAGCCGGCGTACCCTGCGAGCAACGAGAAAAGACGGGAGGTCCCTATGCAGCCCTTCACCGATTCCGCGCCCATCCTCGACGACCCGGCGGCCTTGCGTGAGCGGATGGCCGAGGACGGCTACCTGTTCGTCAAAGGCTTGCTGCCGCGCGAGACGGTCGCCGCAGTGCGGGCCCAGGCCCTCGGGATCGCGGCGGAGGAAGGCTGGCTCTGCGCCGGTACGGCCATCGAGGACGGCATCGCCGAGACCGCCGCCGCCTGCGTCGATCCGCAGGAGCCGTTCCTCAAGGTTCTCCGGCGCCTCTACAAGCTCGAAGACCTGCATGCGCTCAAGCACCACCCGCACGTGACCGGCGTGATGGCGGCACTGCTGGAGGACGAGGTGCTGGTCCATCCGATGCTGATCTCGCGGAACATCTTTCCGCAGCGCCCTGAATTCACCACCCCGCCGCATCAGGACTATCCCCACATTCAGGGCAGCGCCGAGACCTACACCGCCTGGATCCCGCTCTGCGACTGCCCGGCGGAGATGGGGGGCCTGGCGATCGCCCGCGGCTCCCACCGGGACGGCGTCCGCGACTTCGTGGTCTCGACCGGGGCGGGCAGCATCGCCGTCACCGACCCCCTGACCGGCCGCTGGGTCAACGGGCCGTTCGCCATGGGCGACGCGGTCATCTTTCACAGCATGACCGTGCATACCGGCATCGCCAATCTTTCGGACCGCCTGCGCCAGTCGATCGACGCCCGCTTCTCCCGTGCCTCCGAGCCGGTGATGGAGATCTGCGTCCGCCCCTATGCCGACATCATGACCTGGGAGCAGGTCTACGAGGGCTGGCGCCGGCCGGAGCTGCAGTATTATTGGGAGCGGCAGAACGTCCGCGTCGTCCCGATGGACATGCAGTACTACGAGCGCCGCGACAGCATGGCCTTCGAGATGGCGGAGAAGGGCGACGAGACCGCACGGCCCGCCCTGATGCGCGTCATCCAGCGCGACAAGGACGCCGCCAAGCGCGAGCGCGCCCAGGCGCTGATCGCACGGCTGGACGAAGCGAGGGCGGCGGCGGCCGGATAGCCGCCGTCAGGTGAAGCGGGAGAAGATGGTCCCCTTCGACGCTTCCTTCACCGACTGCCAGAGGATGCCGGCCGCATCCTCGTCGCCCTTCATCAGCGCCTTGGCGTAGGCCTTCATCTGGCTGCCGGTGACGTGGGGCGGCAGCGGCGGGACGTCCGGATCGGTGACGAAGTCGAGGACGAACGGACGGTCGGCCGCGAGCGCCCGGTCCCAGGCGTCGCCGACCACCTCCGGGTCGGTGACGCGGATGCCGTCGAGCCCGACCATGCGCGCGAAGCCGGCATAGTCGAAATCCATCAGGTCCTGCGAGGCCGCCCATTTCGGGTCGCCGCTCAGCACCCGCTGCTCCCACGTCACCTGGTTGAGGTCGCGGTTGTTGAGCACCATGATCACCAGCCGCGGATCGGACCAGCGCTCGTAGTACTTCGCCGCCGTGATCAGGGCGTTGATCCCCAGCATCTGCATGGCGCCGTCGCCCATCAGCGCGAAGGCGACGCGCTCCGGATAGCAGAACTTGGCGGCGAGCGCATAGGGCACGCCCGGGCACATCGTGGCCAGCGTGCCCGAAAGGGTCGCCTTCATGCCCCGGCGGACCTTGATGTTGCGGGCGAACCAGTTGGCGACGCTGCCTGAATCGGCGGCGATGATCGCGTCGTCGGGAAGACGCGGCGACAGCTCCCAGAGCACGCGCTCGGGATTGATGGGGTCGGCGGGGCTCATCGAGCGTTCCTCGACGATGCGCCACCATTCCGCGACGTTCTCCTCGATCTCGTGCCGCCACGCCCGGTCCTGCTTGCGTTCGAGGAGGGGGATCAGCGCCTCGAGGGTCGCCGCGCTGTCGCCGACCAGGTTCACTTCCATCGGATAGCGGAGCGACATCATTCCGGGGTCGATATCGATCTGCACGCCGCGCGCCTGTCCCGGCTTCGGCAGGTATTCGGCATAGGGGAAGCCCGAGCCCACCATCAGGAGGGTATCGCAGGCCATCATCATGTCGTAGCTCGGCCGCGTGCCGAGCAGCCCGCTCTGGCCGGTGACGAAGGGCAGGTCGTCGGGCACGGCGGCCCGCCCGAGCAGCGCCTTGGCGATGCCGGCGCCGAGGATCTCGGCGACTTCGATCACCGCGTCGGTCGCGCCCAGGGCGCCGGCGCCGACGAACATCCCGACCTTCTCGCCCGCGTTCAGGACCTCGGCGGCGCGGGCGATCTCCGCCTGGGGCGCCGGACCCAGCGGGCGCGCATGGCCGACACCCGACTGGATCGAGCCGAAGGCATGCGGCGGCTCCGGCACGGCATCCGCTTCCTGGATGTCGTCGGGGACGATCAGGCAGGTCACCGTGCGCTCGGCGGCGGCGATCCGCATCGCCCGATCGACCAGATGGCGCATCTGCGACGGGTCGGTGACCATGTGCACGAAGGCTCCGGCGACGTCCTTGAACAGCGACGGCAGATCGACCTCCTGCTGATAGCTGCCGCCGAGGGACATGCGCTTCTTCTGGCCGACGATGGCGACCACCGGCTGGTGGTCGAGCCGCGCGTCGTAGAGTCCGTTGAGCAGATGGATCGCGCCGGGGCCGGAGGTCGCCAGGCAGACGCCGGGCTCGCCGGTGAACTTGGCATGGGCGCAAGCCATGAAGGCGGAGACTTCCTCATGCGCCGACTGAACGAACTCGAACCTGTCCTCGGCCCGGTTGAGCGCGCCGAGGATCCCGTTGATGCCGTCGCCCGGGAAGCCGTAGATGCGCTTCACGCCCCAGGCTTCGAGACGATCGAGAAGAAAATCGGCGGCCGTCGCGGCCATCGCTGCCTCCTGTCCGCCGTGTTGGTGTCTCTTCGTCAACACCCCCGCAGGCTTACCGTTCCTGCCGGCGGAGCGACCCTTTCGCGACCCCGACGCGTTGAAGCTGGGGAAGCGGGCGGCCGGTGCGCAAGGCAAAGCGCCGGCCGTTCCGTGCATGACACCGTGAAGGAGGCGCCCGTGATATCCACCGTCCGGAGCTTTCTCGACCATTGGCTGGTGGTCGGCCTGTGGGCGGCTGTCGCCCCGGTCTGCGTCGCCGTGCTGTGGCGCGACCTGCAACGGCGCAACCCAGAGATCATGACCCTGATGCGTGCGGTGTGGCTGTTCACCGTCGCCTATTCGGGACCGTTCGGCCTGTGGCTCTACTGGAGCACCGGCCGCAAGCAGATTCCCCGCGACAGCGTCTGGCGCCGCGGCGGCCGGTCGGTCGCGCATTGCTATGCCGGCTGCGGCATGGGCGAGATCACCGGCGTCTTCGTGACCGTCGGCCTTCTCTCCCTCGGGAACTGGTGGGTGGCGGGCGTCACCTTCGCCCTCGCCTACGTGGCGGGCTTCGCCCTGACCATAGGACCGTTGATGCAGGAAGGCGTCGGCTTCCACCAGGCCATGATCGACGCCCTGGCGTCCGAGACCGCCTCGATCACCGTCATGGAGGTCGTCGCCATCGGCGTCGATCTGCTGCTGGCGCGCAATGCGACGATGGCGGACCCGATCTTCTGGTCGTCCCTCGTCGTGTCGCTGTCCTGCGGCCTGATCGCCGCCTATCCGGTGAACGTGCTGCTGATCCGCTGGGGCATCAAGGAAGGCATGCACGACCCGCGGGAGATGGCGGAGGGCCACGGCTGAACCGGCCTGCGGACGGGCCCGGCCTCCGCAACGAAGAAGGGGTACCCGCGAACGATAGCGGTAGCGTAGCACCGGGCCGCTGTAGCACCATCGGCAGGCATGTCCCGCGTCGAGAACATCTACGTCGTCACCAAGCGGCTGATCGTCATGACCGCCCTCGCCCTGGCGGCGGCGACGGCGATCTTTGCGGTCAGCCTGCTCCTCGGCGAGCGGCTGATGCTGACCCATCTCGCCTTCACCTGCGGGATCATCGGCGGGTTCGTCAGCATCCAGCAGCGGCTGAAGACGGTGTCCGACGATGAACTGGCGCTGCTCGCCCGCTCCTGGTTCCAGATCGTGCTGATCCCGATCTTCGGCGGCGTCTTCGCGCTGGTGCTCTACTGCCTGTTCCTGTCAGGCATTATCTCGGGGCACATCTTCCCGCAGTTCACCATGCCCGACCCGCCCGCCGGCGGCCCCGACACCCAATTCATGATCGACGTGCTGATGAAGACCTATCCCAGCACCGGCCCCGACGTCGCCAAGCTGCTGTTCTGGTCCTTCGTCGCGGGTTTCTCGGAGCGCTTCGTCCCGCAGATCGTGACGCGGGTGTCGTCGAGTGTGGAGGAAAGGAAATCCAAAGACGGGCCATAGGCCGATCGACACCGAAAGCGGACCCGAAACGTAACAGGCGGCATGTTCGCCGCCCATTTCACATCGGAACTCTCAAAAAGCTGGTGCCGAAGCGCGGATTTGAACCGCGGACCTACTGATTACGAATCTGCGAGGCATCATTGCCGCAGGTATATGTCCGTCGACATTGATTGAAAAACCGCTGAATTCCCTTGCTTGTTGAGAGCGACCCGCTGACATTAGTTGCTGTCGATTGACGGACACGGAACCTAAATCGACGGACACAGCGGACACGGAGCGGACACGATGGCGACCACCGGCAGAATCACCGCGCAGGCCATCAAGGCGATGACGGCACCGGCGCGCGGCAATACGGTGCATTGGGACAGCGAGACAACGGGGCTTGGCGCGCGCATCACCGCAGCCGGCAAGGTCGCGTTCGTACTGCGCTATGTCATCAACGGACGCGAGCGGCGCATGACACTCGGCGGCTGGCCGGAGCTCACCGTGTCTGCCGCGCGCGAAATGGCGCTCCGGCTCAAGGGCGAAATCGCACGCGGCGTCGATCCGCTAGAACGGCGTGAATCCGACCGCACCGCGCCCGACGTCCGCCAGCTTTGCAAGGACTACCTCACGCGGCACGCGGAGCGCCACAAGCGGGCGGGGAGCATCCGCGACGATCGCTCGATGATTGAACGTGAAATCCTCCCTGGGATCGGCCGGCGCCGTGTCCTAGACGTCACCCGCCGCGACATCGAGGACATCCACGCAAAGTTGAAATCCACGCCCTACAGGGCGAACCGTGTGCTCGCCCTGCTGTCCAAGATGTTCGCTATGGCCGTGAGGTGGGGCTGGCGAAGCGACAATCCGGTGATCGGGATCGATCGCTACCCAGAGGAGAAGCGTGATCGCTGGCTGTCGACCGACGAAATGGCGCGGCTGGCTGCGGGCCTCGACGCCTACGGAGACCAGCGGGTCGCGAACGCGATCCGACTTCTGCTGCTGACCGGCGCCCGCAAGAGCGAAGTTCTGAACTTGGAATGGGATCATCTCGATTTCGCCCGCGGCGTCTGGTCGAAGCCGTCGAGCCACACGAAGCAGAAGCGCGCAGAGCATGTGCCTTTGTCGGCGCCTGCGATCGCGCTGCTATCGGAGATCCGGGCGGAGGCCGACAGACTGGCGGAGGAACTTGGGGAAGCCTACACGCCGTCACCGTTCGTGTTCCCCGGCGACAAGGAGGGCAGGCCCCTCCAAGACATCAAGAAGGGCTGGAAATCCATCTGCAAGGCCGCTGGGATCGAAAACGCTCGCCTTCACGATCTGCGGCACACCTTCGCCTCGCATCTCGTCTCAGGCGGCCTGGCGCTGCCGATCGTCGGGCGATTGCTCGGTCACACCCAGCCGCAGACGACGGCGCGCTATGCACACCTTGCGGACGATCCGCTACGGGAGGCCGCGGGGCGCATCGGCGCGCTGTACGATGCGGCGCGAGGGGCGCGGACAAGCGCTGAAGTGATGCCGCTGAAGGGTCCGCTCAAGGGAGCGATGTGATGGCTCGGAGGCGCCGACTCTTACCACGAATTCGACCCTTCCTTGTGGAAAGGGTCGGGCTGCTAGCCTGCAGGGTAAGGGACATTCGGGATATAGACGGGCTATTCAAAACAGGTGCAGAGCCGCCCAAAATTGTCAAGCGACGCAGGGCATTCATTGAGGAGATGGGTGAGTTCGACCTCCCTGGAATTCAGAAAGCGCTTCACCAGAAAAGAAACGCCTTGAAGGCCTTTCCGAGCGGAGTTAAGGAGAATGAAGAATTTGATGCCATCTCTGCCATAAGCAGAGAGCTTCGATGCATGGAACAAAGACGGGAGCGAAGTAGACGCCAGTTCACTACGATTCTTTTATTCGTAATAACAATGAGCGTTACTGCCATCGCGGCTCGCATACTGGTGGGTCCCTCACTACCTGGATCAACCCCAACTGGCCGAACCGGCCGGCTTGGGCGCCCAAGCAGCAGATGACGTTCCATTCGGTCATTGTTCGCCTTGATAGTTGGTACTGCTAGGCCCTTGCCTTGATTTCCCGGCACCAGGTCAAATTCAGAGGGGCGTCGCCCCGCGCGTCCTATATCGTGTTCACCGAACAATGCTCGAAGACGATTTGGGTACGCTGAACAACCGCGTTCTGCCGTAGGAAATCTCCCGTCTGCCTGCCTTGTCTTCGCCCGTCAGCCCGGCCGTCAGATTCCCCAGGGTCGCCGTGAAGGGGTCGAAAGCCGGCGTCGCCGACAGCGCCTGAACCCGGTTGACGGCGCCGCTGGCGGCGGCCTCCGGGTCGGACGTGGCGTTCAGGATCGAGATCAGGTCCGCCCGCTGGCGCTCGACATCGGTGCGCGCCTGATTGGCGTAGTCGAGACCACGGGACTCGATCTGCCGGCGCGCCCGATCCTCGGCCGCGCGGAAATCGGCGAAGCGCTCGGCTCCCGTCGAGGAATTCAGGTTGCCGCCACGGGAGAGCGCAAAGATGAGCTGCTTGCGGGTGTCGGCGAGCTGGTCATCGAGTTGGGGGGTGGCGAAATCCGTGTACGCCTTTGCGCGATCCGCAAAGAACTGGTCGTCGAACCGGCCGAACGTGTCGTCGATGTTGGCAATGCCCTGCCGGATGCGCGCCTGACGCGCTTCCTCACGGGCGCGCGCCTCTGCCGCCCCGTTGTCGCCTCCACCACCTCCACCAACAAAGCACATGGCTCTGATCCTTCTGTAACCTGTTGAACTAGGCAGCAATATTTGTGCTGGTGAGTAGTCCGGCCGAACGCGATCAGTATATCGCGCCGATGGCTGGGGGCTTCATGTACGGCTTCGATGGAATCTGAAACTGAGGCGGAAGAATACTCATCGGGGGAGCACCGGCGGCGTCGGGCGGCGGGGAACCGGGGGTCCCATCCTTATATTTGGCGCCGAGGCGACTTCCGAGCTCTCCGCCCGAAACCAGGAGCTCACCCAAATTCCAGAGCCCCCGTCCCCTGCGCCCGGCTGCCTGGACTTCGAGCGGCAGGACGTCGAGCGACCCGCGGCGGAAGCTGTTGATCGCATTCACCTGATCGCCGGCGCGCTGCCGCGCCTGAGCACCACTGAGAAGCAGGTCGGCCCACGACCCGAGGCTCGCCTGCGCGGACGCCTCGGCGCCGCTGCGGCGATCCGCACGCGCATTCTGCGACTTCGCCTCGGACTGAATGACGGCAGGCGCCCGCGAGCTCCCAGGCGTGCGCTCGGCGGATGGCCGGCGCGCGTTGACGCGCTCGAAGGCCTGCTGCCGGCGCTGCATCGCATCGCCCATCTTCTCGTCCTGGCGGTCACGCGTGTGCTCTTCCAGCGCATCGCCGAACTGGATCTCGGACTGCCGACCGAACTCGTCCTGGCGCATGCGCTCTGCGGCGATCGCCTGATCGCGGGCCTTCTCGGCCTTGCGCGCGCCGGCCGCCTGCGCGGCGGAGCCGGCCACCGTCAGAAGGGCGGAGCCGATCGAAATGGGATCGCACATGTCAGCGTTCTCCTGGTCTTAGTTGACTTCGTGAGGCTGAATAGTCGCGTCCATCTCCGCCAGACGCTTGCGTCCGTCCTGGATGTAAGCCTCCAGCTCCTCCAGCGTCATTTCCGACGGGGCCTTCTCAGGGGAGCGCGACGCGTCGGGCGCTTCGGCCTTCGCGGCGGCAAAGCCGCCCCGATCGAGGATCGTCTTGGCCGCATCCACGCGAATCCTGAGATTGGCATCCGGGTCGTCGATGACCTGACGGAGCACGTCAATCGCCTTCGTCGCCAGCGTTCCGCTCACCTGAGCGCGGTTCGCCTCTTCGATTGCGGTGCAAACGTGAGGTTTCTCAAGCAGTTGGCGCCCGATCTCCGCCGCCGACTTGTCGCTGTACCCAGCGACTCGCGCCGCGGCGCTCGCGTTGCCGATTGCGCCCGGCTCACTGGTAAACGCCACTACGAAGCGAGCCTGCTGTTCGGTGAGATTGCGCATGATCGTAACCTCTTGAAAACTTGAAATTCTTGGCACGCAGCCTACCACATATTGCTGCTGTCAGCCACCACTACACCAATATCTGCCAGCGCTGCGCGCGCCTCCGCTCTCCAGCGGCGACCGTAAGCGATCAGACAATCAAGCGTCTCGAAGTGGACGGCCGCCATCGGGAAGTCCAACCTCCGGCCGTACATCGCTTCACCGCACCCAGCGCAAACGCTGTGCGGCAATCGCTCGCCGTGATGCGTGTGCCAGACGGCGATTGCCTCCAGGCAGGCGAGCGCGTCGGCCCTGTCCCCGTAGGCCCGCCATCGGGTCTCGGTCCTTCGTTCGATCCACCCTCGCCAGCCAGGGCCGTCACCGCGCTCGGGAACGGGTTGGCCGCCCCGAATTTGCTCGGAAGCCTCTGGATTCGGAGCAATATGAGCAATGTGAGCAATGGATGCGTCAGCCTTTAGGCTTCCTGCGGCTTTCCCCGCATCCTCCTCCATTGCGCGCCCCGTTGCGCAATGAGCAATGGGAGCAATGGGCGTGAAGCCGGCGAACCAATCCCCGCTAACCATCTCGGCCGCCCCCGAGGATCAGGGGAGAGAGGTGATAGAAGCGGCTGCCGGCAGGCACGCCCGGCGGGCTGTGGCGACTGGTGGTCCGTTGATCCTTGTCGGCCAGGAGGATGCCGCGTTCTATAAGCGCTGCATTGACCGCCTTGAAGTCGAAGCCCACCAGAACCTCAGTGCGCCAAGCCTCAGGGAACACATAAAATTCGATCGCGCCATCGCGGTACCGCCGGAAGCCCGCCCGGTTGACCGTCGCCTTGTACTCGTTCGGGCGATCGTCCTCCGCCCCCCAGGGGGTGAACCGCGACTCCCCGTGCTGCTCGATGAAGCGGCGAACCGCGGCAATGCCCTCGTCGATCTCTGTGGCGCCCGTTCCACCCCGCGCCGTGAGCCAGTCACCGAAACATCGTGCCGCCGCCCGTACGGCTTCGCCCGCCGGCCAAGGCAAGATGCCGAGGCCGGTCGCCAGCTCGCCTGCGGCGGCCACCAGACCGAAGCGCGCGGCAACCCGGCTTACCTGTCCATCGGCTCCTGAAGGGCAGTGCTCGGTGACGAATTCGCGCACGAAGCCCGCCGCGGCCCCCGCCGCTTCCTGTTGCCTGTCCGCGATCGCCTGCAGGAAGGCGCGCGCAGGCACGCCGTACGTCTTGCCTGCGGCGTCCTTCAGGTGGCGCGCAAGCGCGTCACCTGAGGCGAAGCCGTGAAGGGCGTCGAACAGCCCCAGGCCTGCGCCGGCATCCGCCGGGATGTCGACCACCCGCACCTGCTGGCCGGCCGTCGCGCGACGGCCGCGACCGTCCTCCATCATCTTGTCCGAAATCCCGATTTCGCCGTTCGACAAGAACAGCGTCCGCCATGTCGCGGGCACGCGCGCCTCGCCGCCGCGGCCGGCCCGCGATTTGCCGGCACCATTCGCCAGCATGTAGGCGACCGATCCGGCGGTCCGGGCATCCACCTGCGAGAGTTCGTCGAGGCAAAGGAGGGCATCGCAGTGCCCCAGCGCGACGGCCTCCAGGCCGTTGTCGGTCGCGCGCCACGACCGGATATAACGGCGATCGCCGCCGCCCCATACCGATCCGGCCACGACCAGCGCGGTCGATTTTCCGATGCTGGACGCTCCACGGAAGTGAAAGCCCCCGCTTTCGCTGTCTGTCACCGCCAGAAGAGGCGCCGCGAAGGCGGCCGCGATCGAAAAGGCCAGCCGGGAGTTGCCGACGGCGTAGGCCGCAATCGCCTTCTGCCACGCATCAAGGGCTCCGGCGACCTTGAACGCATGGTCGAACGGGCTGGCGGACTGAAGGATCGTCCGTTCGTTGCCAGGGGAGCCGAACGCGGCGTCCGGCAGGATGAACGCGGAGCCATGCCAGCCGATTCGCCCCACGCACCGCGCGCGTGCCTTCGGCCGCGTCTCGTTGAGATAGCGGTGGAGCGCCTCGCGGGCGTTCTTTCCCGCCGCCATCCGCAGTCCGAGCGAGAACAGCCGCTCGCGGTAGGCCGTACCGTCGCCGGCCACCATGGACATCGGCATCGCCCAGGGGTGTCGCCGCCCGTCGAGATCGGTGACGATCAGCAGGCGCCCCCATTCCTCGCCGTGCTCGCTGCGGGTCGCTGCATCGATCTCGAGCATGGAGCAGAGCCACGTCCACTTGCCGTCGCCCTCAGCGCCTTCAGCCCAGCGGTAGACTCCGTTCGCACCGAGCTGGAAGCCCTGCTTGCGGTTCTCCTCCGCCTCTGCCTTTCGTGCCGCCGCGGCGGCTTCTGCGGCTTCTGAGTCTGCCGCGTACTCCGCCCTCGCGGCGGCCGTGAGGTACCCTTGCGCGAACATGCCGGGGGCGCCCGAAGCACGCGCGGCAGCCCTTTCGGCCTCGACCAGTTCTGGCGTCCAGCCGTCCGTGAGAGCGTCCGCGATGTCCCATTTTTCCGGGACGGGCTCGCCCCGCTCGATCACCTGGCCGTCGCGAACGATGTAGTTCGACGGGAGTTCGAGCTCGCCCACGAAAGCATCGGGATCTTGCCGCGTCAGCAGCCCGAAGATCGCGTCACCGAAGGCGCGCCCGGCGTCGTCGTTGTCGAGGGATAGGAAAACCTGCCGGCCGCACAGCGGCGACCAGTCGGTGAGGTGCGGTGATTTCGCGCCGTGCATCGGCGAGGTCGTGACACAGTCCGGGAAGAGGTCGGCCGCGGCGTCGGCGGCCTTCTCTCCCTCGCAGACGATCACCCAGGCCTCCGGCCGCGCCAGGAGTTCCGGCAGCCGGTAGAGCGGGCGCGGATCGGGAATGCCCCTCGATCGCCAACCCCGGCGGCCGTTCGCCAAAGCACAGAACGTCACCGGGAGGATTTCCTTGTCGGCAACCCCGTCCGCATCGACGAAATCGAAGCGCGCCGCGTAGCCGTACAGCCGTCCCTCGCCATCACGATACTCCCATGTCCGCGACGGCAGCCCGTGCTTGGGGTGCCGGAAGTTCATCGGCGGGGCATCGTCCGGGGCAGGGATGATCGGCGTTTTATCGTTCCGCTTTGCCGGCTCGGTGGCGACGCTTGGCTCTTCATCGAGAGCGGCGCTGTTGCCGACCACAGGGGCCGCCGCCTCGGAGCTGCCGGCGACGGTCAGGACGACCGGTTTGCTTCCGCCTGCTTCCAGTCCGACCATGCCGGCGAGGCGCCTCGCGGCCTCGCCCTGCTCCAGACCCTCCAGGTAAGCGAGAAGCGACACGACGTCGCCGCCCCTGTCGTCGGTCGCGAAGTCGGCCCACGCCCCGGTGTCGAGATTGATCTTGAACGAACCGGGCCGTCGATCATTGCGGCAGGGATTCCGAGCCACGTACTCGCCCGCCTCTTTCCGGCCGTCGGGCAACCATCGCCGCAGCAATGAAGGCAGCGACGCAAGCGCCGCCCGGTTGATGCCGTCGAAGTCAAGCGGGCGCCGCGGCTGGTCGAGCCATTCCGGCTCGGGAACGTTAAAGTCCATCATCGGCCCGCCTTCCGCTGCTCGGCGAGGACGAACGCTCGGACCTTATTGGTGATCTGCTCCAGCTTGCCGGCCTGCCGGGGGGTCAGATCGACCCGCTGTGCGATGCTCAACAGGAAGCCCGTTTCCCAAGGCGTCAAAGCCAACGGCCAGGCAAGATTCTGCTGGACTGCGGAGTACCAGTCGGTTGGCTCATTCCACGGCAAGGGGAGATGGGCGGAAGCAGAGAACTGAGTGTTGGGGCCCTTCATCGCTCAGCCGCCCTATCTGCCGGTGCGCTGAGCAAGAGGCAGTCAACATCGCCATTCGCCCGCTGGCATTCGATGATGGCTAACGGCTTGCCCCCTCCTGCCATTACCTGAGCCGCCAGCCGCCACTGCCAATAAGGGTCAGAGATGTGCTCCAGCCACTCCGGGTCGTCGCAGGTGACGACTTTGGCACCCGGATAAGCGACTTGCGCCAGGCATCGAATTTGAGTAGTATTCATGTGCTGATCTTTCAAAGAGATAGACGCCGCCTCACGACGGTGTCGGTAGCGATTACAGCCCCGCCAGGATTCACGCTCCTCGGCGGGGTTTTCCATTTCAGACCCTCATGCGGTGGCCGCGCGGCGCGCGTCCTCGGGATCAGTTTCGTGGCGATTCAGCCACTCAACAATTGCGGACACCCTGTAGAGCGGCTTGCGGCCGGCTTTGATCCGAGCCGGACCTTTCCGGCGAGCGGCCCAGCAACGCAGGGTGGTCACAGTCACACCTAACCTCGCCGCAGCTTGGTCTTCCGTGAGGTAGTCATCCAGAACAGAGCAATTCATCACCAAATCCCTTTGTTTGGGCCGGCGGCAAAAGCCACCGATTGAGGTTATCGTGCATCGGCTTTTCTTGAATATCAATAAACATATCTCGTCTACATACAATGTAGGCGGGCCACACTGACAATATAGGCGCGCAAACGCTGGGGAAAAATTGATGATTTCACCTACTTTGTCAGCGTTTCGGTCGGCAGAATTTCAGGGGTTTGCCGTTTTTATTGACTGATCGCTCTCGGTGAGCAACGCTCCGCCGCGAAGGCACCCCACGCACGACGACAGTGAGGCGGGCGTCTTTTCTGATTGCGTGACGGTCGCCGCCGGCGCGCGGTCTACCTTCGGTCGCCGTCCTACTGGGTTGCCATTTCAGTCCGGGTGCGCGGCCTGACCGCGGCCGGTCCGTGCTCGGCGGCCGGCATCGATGTGCTCGACACGGCACTCGGCGTTGACCTCGCCGACATCACCATCATCGACTGCGGCGCCGCAATCCCGCTAGTGCGCGCGGCCGGCTCCAGCACGATCGACCTCGGTCTCTTGTCTCTGGTCGGGACTATGGCGATTTGGACTTCGCAAGCACGGCGACGGTTCGCTTGCGGGAAGCGCCTCAGATCGAGGTGACCGTCGCCGACGATGCGGTGTTCTCGTTCGTCCCGGACAACGATTTTGAGAGCGGGACTTGCCTGCTGGAAATCGTATCCGGCACCGCGACGACCGCGGGCATCCTCTATTGCCGCGGCAATGCCGCGCCCATCATCGCGTGGCAACCGGCATCTTCGGTCGAGGTGGCGACCGGCGCGCTCACCGGCGCGACGGGCACCAACGGCGCCCTGACCGTGTCCAAGGTTTCGGCCACACGCATCGACATCGAGAACCGGCGTGGCACGTCGGCCACCCTCCGCTACGGCGTCACCGTGGTAGCTCAGATCGAATGACTCGGAAGATATTGAAGGTCGACGAGACCAAGCATGTCGCCGTCGAGGGCAATCGCCGGCACGTCGTAATCACCCGGCCGGGGCGGGACCCGAACGATGTTCTGGACGACGCTCAGGATCCTGCCCCATCCCCGCCATCCGATCTTGAGGTGCGCCTTGCCGCGCTGGAGGCGAAGGCGGGCGTTACCAAGGCCGACATCGACGCGAAGCGGGCGGAGATCATCGCCGTGGCAGGGCGGTAGCCCGACAGGATCGCGCGGCAAGGGTGGTCCGCCCAAGCCCACCTAGCCGCGCGGAGCCTCCGGGTGGTGATTTAGCCAGCCTTGACAATCGCGCTTGCGCTAAAGAGGCCGATAACTATACCCGCAGTGTTAAATATAATTCTCAACGCCCCCATGTTCGACACCCCTCCACTTAATATATACAATATCAATGATATGCACATAATGATAAATATTGATGCAATACTTATTGCAACAACGTTGTAATTTGCATTTTTTAGTATTCTAGCGCATACAAATATTACTAACATACCTGCCGCTATTCCTTGCAAGAATACAGGAATTGCCTCCAGCATCATATCCCGAATCAGACCATCGAATATAATATTTAAGGGGTTATCATCAAAAAGGATTATTTCTATAAAATAGAAAGCAAAAACGCTAATTAGCCATCCGATAAACAAGGCAGGTATCATAAACACAAGAGAAACAGCTACGGCCAGAAATGTTTGACCGGATATTCTAGAATGTACTTCCATTTGCTTTGCGCACCATATGGAAATAGAGGGGCGGTCTTTAGCTCTTTCTTCCATATTGCAATCCCTTTTGGCCGGCCGCAACCCGACAGTCAGGGCTGGGCCAGCGGCCCGCCCGTCCTCGCACCTCCATTGCTCATCCATTGCTCACATGCACAGCCGCGGAGCAATGAGCGTGGCAGCCCGCAAAGGCGCAGAAAACAACGATTCCTGAGCGCCCATTGCTCAGATTGCTCACATTGCTCGCGAATTCAGAGATGCACCACTTGACGGCGGGGGCGATCCCGCCGCCATCCGCAGTCCGAGCGCCCGGCGTGAGCACCTACAATGTAGGCGGACAATTTCAGCCCCACCGAAATTTTGTAGACCGGCTCCCTACGAATTTACGCGCGCCCGACCGACCCCCTCCCCAGGGGTCGGGTCTCGCCGGCGAGGCGTCGAAGTGAGTGCCGTGTATACAATAAGAATAGATACCAATCTTCATTCTCAATAATGCCATACAATTACTTTAACGTTGACTCCATATTCCTGCTTACTCCATTCTCCATTGCGGTATTTACTCTAGATAGGAAGCAACCATAGGAGAGGGGCATGGATTATATTTCGGATACAGCGCGACGCGCCGAGCACGATCTAGTCAGCGCCTATTGGTCTGCCATCAAGACGCTACGCGCAGCTGGAGCGTTAAGATGGGATGCTCGATTCCCATCAAAGAGGCTGATGGGCGCTTTCCGTGCTCTTGAGGAAGTCGCGACACAGACGCGATTGCCTCGTCTTCGGTCATCCGTCCAGCGCGTCTATGCTGGGCAGGGAATCATTCTTGATATCGGCCCTCATCTAGCCTCAGCCGAGGATCGCTCAATCGCCTATTCCGTGATGCAGCAGATGCAGGACAGGGCCGATGCTTGGCGAGAGAGGCGCCGCCTGGCGCAGCGCGAACGGCGCCAGGCGCAACGGAAGCGACCAGCACAGCGCGCCTGACACCAGACGGACACAAAACATAAAGGGCGGCCGACTGGCCGCCCTTTTCGCTTGTAAGCTGTTGATTTCTATGGTGCCGAAGCGCGGATTTGAACCGCGGACCTACTGATTACGAATCAGTTGCTCTACCCCTGAGCTACTTCGGCGCCGCGGCGGGACCATAAGGCGGTGAGGCGGGATTCGCAAGCGGGAGCGGTGCCTTGCGGAACGGTCCGTGATAGGGTCCGATCACGCTTCGAATTCGGGGAGGACACATGCGGATCGCGGTCATTGGTGCCGGCGGGGTCGGCGGCTATTTCGGGGGGCGGCTGGCGGCCGCGGGCGAGGATGTGGTGCTGGTCCAGCGCGGCGCGCACGGGGCGGCGATGCGGAAGGACGGCCTGAAGGTGCTGAGCCCGCTGGGCGACTTCACGGTTCCGGGCATCACCTGCGTCGAGACGACCGAGGGGCTGGACCCGGCCGACGTCATCATCGTCACGGTGAAGAGCGGCGGTACGGACGAAGCCGCCCAGCTCGCCAAGCCGCTGGTCGGCCCCGACACGGCCGTGATCTCGCTGCAGAACGGCGTCGAGAACGAGGACCGGCTGGCGGCGGTGGTCGGCGCCGAACACGTGCTGGGCGGCGTCGCCTACATCCTGTCGCTGATCGAGGCGCCGGGCGTCATCCGCCATGGCGGCAAGATGCAGAAGATCGTCTTCGGCGAGCGCGACGGCAGCCGGAGCGCGCGGGGCGAAGCCTTCCTCGCCGCGTGCCGGAATGCCGGCATCGAGGCGGAACTGAGCGAATCGATCGATTCGGCGCTGTGGTCGAAATTCGCCATCCTCTGCCCCCACACCGGCATGACGGCGGCGACGCGGATGCCGATCGGCCCGATCCGCGACGACGCCGACTGCCGCGCCATGCTGCTGGCGGCGGTCGAGGAGATCATCGCGCTGGCCGAAGCCCGCGGCATCGGCCTGCCGCAATCGCTGCACGAGGCACCGCTCGCCTTCACCGACGGCCTGCCACCCGACACGACGTCTTCGATGCATTACGACATCACCCACGGCCGGCTGCTCGAGCTCGAATGGCTGAGCGGCACGGTGGTCCGGCTGGGCCGCGCCTCGGGCGTACCGACGCCGGTGAACGACTTCCTCTACGCCGTGCTGAAGCTGCATATCGACGGCACGCCGGCCGATAAGAGCGCTTGAATTACCCCTGACCCGGCATAGGGTGCGCCGATGGCCGCCCGCCCTCCGAAGGACCCGAAGAAGAAGACGAAACACCCGACCGCCGCCCGCTCGACCGGAGCGGCGGTTCGGCGCACGCCGACCAAGGCGCGGGAAGCCAAGGGCCAGTCGCTCCGCGCCTCCGACCGGCCGTCGTCGACCGGGCCGGCCAAGCCACGCGGCAAGAAGGCCAAGGCGGCGACACCGCCGCCGAAGCGGCGCTCGGCCCTGCGCTGGGTTCTCAAATGGGGCTCGGTCGGCGCGATCTGGGGGGCGGTGCTCCTGTTCATGGTCGTCGCCTACCACGCCTACGACCTGCCCGACATCAGCCATCTGGAAACGCCGACGCGGAGCCCCAGCACCACCGTCGCGACGATGGACGGCACGGTGCTGGCGAGCTATGGCGACCTCCATTCCGGCTATGTCGACGTCTCGGACCTGCCTTCGGTGCTGCCCAATGCGGTGATGGCGATCGAGGACCGGCGCTTCCGCGACCATTTCGGGATCGACCCGCTGGGCCTCCTGCGGGCGGCGGTGGTGAACGTGATGGAAGGCGCCGTCGTCCAGGGCGGCAGCACCATCACCCAGCAGCTCGCCAAGAACCTGTTCCTCAGCCCCGAGCGTACCCTCCACCGCAAGATCCAGGAGGTGCTGCTGGCGTTATGGCTGGAGCACCGCTTCTCGAAGGATCAGATCCTCACCCTCTACCTCAACCGGGTCTATCTCGGCGCCGGCGCCTACGGGGTCGAAGCGGCCTCCCAGCGCTATTTCGGGAAGAGCGCCCGGCGGGTGTCGCTACCGGAAGCGGCGATGCTAGCCGGGCTCCTGAAGGCGCCCAGCCGCTACGCGCCCACCCGCGACCTCGACCTTGCGCGGGCGCGAGCGGCGCAAGTGCTGGACGCCATGGTCGCCGACGGCGCGATCAGCGCTGAGGAAGCCGCCGAGGCCAAGGCGCGGCCGGCGTCGCCCGGCGGCTCGACTGCGGGGAACGGCTTCTACTACTTCGCCGACTGGACGGTGGAGCAGGTACCGGGCTTCGTCGGCGGCGAGCATAGCGACGTCACCGTCACCACCACCCTCGACCCGGTCATGCAGCGGGCAGCGGCGGCGGCAGTCGCCGAGGTTCTCTCACAGGACGGCGAGCGTCTCGGCGCGGGCCAGGCGGCTCTGGTGGCGATGACGCCGGACGGCGCCGTGAAGGCGATGGTCGGCGGCCGCTCCTATGCCGAGAGCCAGTTCAACCGCGCGACCCAGGCGCGGCGCCAGCCGGGATCGGCGTTCAAGCTGTTCGTCTATCTGGCGGCGCTGGAGGCGGGCTTCGCGCCGACCGACCGGATCGTCGACCAGCCGGTGACCGTCAACGGCTGGACCCCCGACAACTATCACGGCAAATACCGTGGGGCGATCGACCTGGTCCAGGCGTTTGCGGTGTCGAGCAACTCGGCCGCCGTGCAGCTTGCCGAGCAGGTGGGGATCGGCGAGGTCGCGGCGACGGCCAGGCGTCTCGGCGTCGTCTCGCCGCTCACCGAAACGCCGAGCCTCGCCCTCGGCACCTCAGAGGTCACCCTGGTCGAGACCGTTGGCGCCTATGCCGCCATCGCCAATGGCGGCCATGCGGTGCTGCCCTACGGCATCGCCGCCGTCACCGACCGCAACGGCATCCCCCTCTATCAACGCGGCGGATCGGGCGGCGGGCAGGTGCTGGCGCCCGAAACCGTGTCGGCCATGGCCCGGATGATGCGGGCGGTGGTGACGGAGGGCACCGGCAAGGCGGCGGCCGTCGACGGGCTGCCGGCGGCCGGCAAGACCGGCACCAGTCAGGACTTCCGCGACGCCTGGTTCGTGGGCTACGTCCCCGGCCTCGTGGTCGGGGTCTGGGTGGGGAACGACGATTCTTCGGCGATGAAGAACGTCACCGGCGGCACCCTGCCGGCGATCATCTGGCGGCGGTTCGTGACTGCCGTCCGCTGAAAAGAAGGGGAGGCGACGGCATGGCCGCCGCCTCCAAGGTGCGCTTACATGAAGGAGCGCGTCGTGGGGACCACGACGAGGCTCCGCACTACCGGGACGACTGAGCGAGCCGCTCCCGGAACTTGTCCATGTTCTGCTCGTAAAGGTGCTTGGCGCCCTCGTAGTCCTGATGGGCGCGGTCGATCAGGAAGGCACGGATAGCAGCCACGTCGTCGCCGGAAAGACGCTTGCCGAAGTTGGGCATGCCCTTGTCTTCGTAAGCCCCTTCGAGAACCACTTCCTTCATCAGGTCGAGGTCGTGGACGACGGTGCTGTTGAAACGGAGGTCGGTGATGACCGCGCTGACCGCACCCTTGCCGTGGCAGGCGAAGCAGTTGCCGTTGTAGAGCGCCTCGCCGTCCTTCACGAGCGAAGCGGATTCCGCGTCCAGCATCGGCGGATCGAAGAACGGACGCGGCTCCAACGGCGCCGGCATCTTCTCGTTGCCATCGAGGGCGAAGGTCAGCATCCAACCGTCGCTGCGGACCATCGACTTGGCCGCGGCGGCACCGGCGGTCAGCGGGAAGGACGCCCCCCAGCCGGCCATGACGGTCACGTACTGCTGGCCATCGACCTCATAGCTGATCGGGCCGGCCAGCACGCCGGTCGGCGTCCAGGTCTCCCACAGCTTCTGGCCGTCGTCCGCGGCATAGGCCAGGAAGCGACCGTCGGCCGTCCCCTGGAAGACGAGATTGCCGTGGGTCGACAGGATTCCGCCGTTGTAGGCGGTATCGTAGGGCTGACGCCAGACCTCGCGCCGCTGCACCGGATCCCAGGCGATCAGGTTCCCGACGATCTTCTCGACCGGCCCGTAGGGGATGTCGAGGCCGACCGCGAGGTTCATCACGCCGGGGCTGTACTTGAAGTCCTCGACGACCGAGTAGGCTGTCGGGATCTCCTGCGCCGGGATGTAGAGCAGGCCTGTGTCCGGGCTGTAGGACTGCGGATGCCAGTTGTGGCCGCCCCAGTTGCCCGGCCAGACCGGGGTCAGCGGCCCCGGCCCGTAGACCGCGCTCTTCGACTCGATCGGCCTGCCTTGCGGATCGAAGCCTTCCGCCCAGGTAACGGTGACGTAGGGATCGGCGGACAGGAACTCGCCCGTGGCCCGGTCGAGCACATAGACATGACCGTTCTTCGGCGCGTGCAGCAGCGCCTTCCGCATCTCGCCATCGATCTCGATGTCGGCGAGGCTGATCGGCTGGACCGAGGTGTAGTCCCAATGGTCGCCCGGGTTTTCCTGGTAGTACCAGACCAGCTCGCCGGAATCGGCGTCGAGCGCGACGACCGAGTTGATGTAGAGGTTGTCGCCGAAGCCGCGATGATGGCGCGGCCAGGGGGAGGGATTGCCGGTGCCGACGAAGACGAGGTTGAGATCGGGATCGTAGACGATCGCATCCCACGGCGTGCCGCCGCCGCCGACATTGTACCAGATGTCGCCACCCCAGGTTTCCGCCGCCTTTTCGTGCGCCGGCGAAGCGAAGGGCGGCGCGGGATCCCGCGGGACCGTATAGAACCGCCAGTCGAGCCGTCCGGTCTCGGCGTCATAGGCGGAAACGTAGCCGCGCACCCCGTACTCGGCGCCGCCATTACCGATCAGCACGCGCCCTTTGACGATGCGCGGCGCGCCGGTGATCGTATAGGGCGTGCCGGGGTCGGTCGTCTGGGTCTGCCAGACCAGTTCGCCGGTCGCCGCGTCGACGGCGACCATCCGCCCGTCGATGGTGCCGGCATAGACCTTCCCTTTGTAGAGGGCGGGGCCACGGTTGACGACGTCGCAGCAGGCGAACTGCGCGTAGCTTCCCGGCACCTCGGGGTCGTAGGTCCACAGCCGCTCGCCGCTGCGGGCGTCGACCGCGATGATCTTGCTCCACGGCAGGGTGGCGTAGATGATTCCATCGACCACCAGCGGCGTCGCCTCGACACCACGGTCGGTGTTCAGCTTATGCGCCCATTTGAGACCGAGCGATCCGACGGTCTCGTCGTTGATCTCATCCAGCGGGCTGAAGCGCTGCTCCCGATAGGTACGCCCATGGGTCATCCAGTCGCGGATGTTGCCATCGGCTTGGCGCAACGCCGCGTCGTCGACCCGCTTGGCAGCGTCCATCGCCCGCATGAGGGCGATCGTCGGCGACTCCGCGGTACTGACCCCGCGTGTATCGGCGGATGCGGTTCCCGCCGCCGCGGTCGCTGCAAACAGCGACGCGACCACGGCCGCCACGACACGCGGCGACCTCCCCTGATACTCCATTCCGTTTCCTCCTCTGTCTCCCTAGCGGACCGCCACCGGCTCTAACGAGCGCGGCAGCGGGCCCGGGACAGCGCAATCGCAACGCCTGTGCCAAGCGCCAGAACGAGGGCTCGCGGACGGTTTTTTCTATTTATTACTGTGGGTTATATAGATTCTCCCCTTCGGACGAATATGTCGGGACCGGCGTTCGATCTGGTCCTCGACCGCCACCATCACCACCGCCACCACCACCGAAAAGGCGGCCCGGGCCCTGGTTCGTCAGTCCTTGACGGGGCTGCCGAGGTCGATGTCGACGTCCTCGGGCGCCTCGGACTCGCTGCCGGGGCTCTTCTTCACGGCCGGCTTCCCTGCCTCGTCTGCCGCGACTCCGTCGAAGTCGTCGCCCATGGCGCCGGTGCCTGGGCCGCTGAGAGCAGGATCCTCGCCGAGAAGACCACAGGCGGCGACCCCGATCGCCAGCCCGCCGGCCAGCACCAGCCTCACGGCTCTCCGTAACAGTCCGTCCGTCAGGTCGCTTCGGCCTTTCCGGTGGCCGTGCCGAACGCGCGCCATGTCGTTTCGTCCTCCTCAATCCAACCCGGCGGCGACAGCGCCGCCGAACCAACGCCCTCGCGCAGCCGTTTTCGAGGCGGCATGGAACGCCTAGACCTCGAATCCACCCAGCGCGTGTCCGAATAACGCCGATGAAGGCCCTGAAGATCATCGCTGCCGTCCTGCTGGTCCTCGTGGTCGGCGTCGTGCTGCTCATCGCCTTCTTCGACTGGAACTGGCTGAAGGGCCCGATCACCGCCTTCGGATCGGACAGGACCGGGCGCAAGGTGGAGATCCTGGGCGACATCGATGTCCCGCACCTCTCCTGGACTCCGTTGGTCAGCTTCAAGCGCGTCCGGCTCGGCAATCCCGATTGGGCGAAGGACGAGAACCTCGCCGAGATCGAGGAACTGCGCTTCCGCATCGACATCAAGGCGCTGCTCGGCGGGACGGTGAAGCTGCCCGAAGTCGACCTGATAGGGCCCGATATCCGTCTGCTGAAGGACGCCGAAGGACGCAAGAACTGGGACTTCAGCAGCGTCGGCACCGTCGACGCGACCCTGCCCGACGACCGCACCGACGTACCGGTGGTCGATCACATCGCCATCGAGAACGGACGCCTGCGCTACGACGACGCACCGGCCGGCTTCTCGCTGGAGGCCGACGTCGGAACGCTGGAAGGCGAGCGCGGCGCCGGAAGCGGCAAGATCCAGATCGCCGGCAAAGGCACCTTGCAGGGCGCCGCGTTCGATCTCGACGTCACGGCGGGATCGATCGAGGCGCTGCGAAGCGGTGCCGCGCCCTATCCGGTCGATTTTTCGTTCGAAATCGGCGAGACGCGAGCCAAGGGCTCGGGCCAGATCGCCGACCCGGTGCTGTTCGACGGCATCGACATGACCGTCGCCATCGCCGGCTCCAATGCCGAGCGGCTCTACGACTATTTCAACATCCTGGCGCCGGCGACGCCGCCCTACCGCCTGCAGGGTCACCTGATCGGCAATGACGGGGTGTGGCGGTTCGAATCCTTCGACGGAACGATCGGCAATTCCGACCTCGCCGGCGACATCGTCTTCGACAACAGCGGCGAGCGGCTGCACATCTCCGGCGACATGCATTCGAAGGAAGTCGACTTCATCGACATCGGCCCCCTGATCGGCGTCTCCGAGCAGACCTATGCCGAAGCCCGAGCCGAAGAAGACATCCCGGCCGAAGGTGAACAGCAGACGGCGGAACCCGACGGGGCCGAAGAAGATGAAGACCCCTATATCCTTCCCGACGCACCGCTCAGGATCGAGGGCGTGCGCTCCGTCGATGCCGACGTGAAGTATGCCGTCGACCGCATCGTCGCCCCCGATGCCGAGTGGGGCAACGTGCTGGTCAACGTGAAAATTGACGACGGCGTGCTGGCGCTCGACCCGCTGACTGCGGATTTTGCCGGCGGCCGTATCGAATCGGTCGTGACCATCAATGCCCAGGACCGTCCGGTCGTCACCGACTACGATATAGCCGTCGTCAAGGCGCGGCTGGAGCGGGTGGTCGCGCGTGCCGGCCTGGAGGCGGATGCGTCAGGCGACTTCCACCTCCGCCTCAAGCTCACCGGCCGCGGCGATTCGGTGCGCGAATCCCTGGGCTCGAGCGATGGCCGGGTGGTGCTCGCCGTGGGCGACGGGAACCTGTCCGCGCTGATCGTCGAACTGGCGGGCCTCGATGTCGGCGAAAGCCTGCTTCTGGTCCTGTCCGACGACACTCAGGACACGACGGCGCTCCGCTGCGGCATCGGTATCCTGGACGTGGCGAAGGGAGTGATGACGCTCAAGAACTTCGTTCTCGACACGGCCGACGCCAACGTGACCGGGGCCGGCACCATCGATCTCGGTGAAGAGTTGGTGGACACCCGTTTCCAGGCCCACCCGAAGGACCCGAGCATCCTCAGCATCGGTTCGCCGGTGCACATCCAGGGCCGGCTGAGCGGCGTCGACTGGTCGATCAGCCTGCCCGAGGTGATCGAGGAAATGCCGTTCGTCTCGCTCGGGCTGGCAAACGACAACGACTGCAGCGGCATGATCGCCTATGCCGAGAAGGCGGCCGCGGACCCGAGCATGCCCGTGGGGGCAGAGGCCGCGGAGGGCAGCGACGAGAACTCGGACGGCGCCGGCGACGAATGAGCGCCGCCGGTCACCGCGAGAACGAGACTTACCTCACAGGCCGTTTCGGCCGGAGATGACGATCGGAGGACGGCACCCGGCTCAGCCGTGCTCGCCGCCTTCTCCGCCTTCTCCGCCCTCACCACCTTCTCCGCCTTCGCCGTCCGACATGGACGCGAAGTTGCTGAGCGCGAACTCGATGCGGGAGATCAGGCCATAGACCTCGCTCGCGCTGAGGGCAGCGCTGTCGGGACGCGCTGCCGACGGCCAGGCGGTCATCAGTTCGTCCATGGCGGCTGAGGCGTTATCGACCGCCCCGGAATCCTTGTCGCGAAGCTTGGGCACGAGGCCATCAAACATCTCGCGCGCCGTCAGCGCCAAGCCCCGGCCTTCCGCATACTCGCCGGCCGCATCGTCGCCGCTCTCCTCCATCGACTCGCCATAGGCCTCCCCGGCATGGCGCAGCAGAGCCACCGTGACCGGCACCACGAAGGCCGGATCGCGCATCTTGTCGCCGGCGACCGCTCCCATGGCCTCGCCGATCCGCGTGTCGAGGGCCGCCGCCTTGGCGTCGTCCGCGTTGCCCGCCTTGGCGGCGTCAGCCAGCGCCTCGGCGTCGTCTTCGATCTCGGTGCCGATGCCCTTGGCTTCCAACGCCTTCTCGATGTTTTCGTAGTGCTCGACGACCTCGTCCCCGAAATGGTCCGCCGCCGCAGCGCCATTGCCGGCTTCTACGAGCTCTCGCCCGGCCATGACGTGGGCCCGCATCATGGACAGCTGGGTGAATACAGCCTGGGGATCGCTGACAGCGGCGCCAGCTTCACCGCCTTCGCCGCCTTCTCCTCCCTCACCACCTTCGCCGCCTTCTCCGCCCTCACCACCTTCTCCGCCTTCGCCGCCGTCGTCATGGGCTGCCGGCTCGGCCTGCTTGATACGGGCGCCGCCGTGGCTGTTCACGTCATGGGGCGCGATGCCGGCGAGCTGGAGCGCCGACGCCGAAGTCGAGGTCACGGCGGGGCGCATGTCGACGGACGCGACGTCGGCTTGCGACGCCGTCGCCGCACTGCCTACGAACACGAACGCGCCCATCCCGATCCACAGCTTCGTCCGACCGTTGTTCATCATCATCTCCTCGAGGCCTGCGATTGCAGCGATCCAATTGGTTTCGGATGCCCCTATATTGCGACCCCCTCGCAAATTCAATGCCCGCATTGCCCGAAGCTCGGGCCGGCGACGGACCGCAAGGTAGCATGGGAAGCGATGGGCAGCGGAGGCGGGGTCGCGCTAATCTGGCATCCCGTGCCACGGCGGGAGAAGGAGCCCCGAATGATTCTATGCCTGGCCAACGTGCTCGATACCGAGACCCGCGAACGAATCATGGGCCTTCTCGCGGCGAGCAGCTATGAGAGCGGCGCAAAGACCGCCGGCTGGCATGCGCGAATCGTGAAGCAGAACCTGCAGGCCGCGCCGGACAGCAACACGCGCGAGGCGGCCAATCTGCTGGTCGAAGCCCTGAAACGCCATACGGTCTTTCGCGCCGCCGTGATGCCTCGCGTCATCCGCCCGCCGCTGTTCAGCCGCTACAGCGAGAGCATGGAATACGGCAGCCATGTCGACGACCCGCTGATGGGTGGGAATGCGCCGGTGCGGACCGACGTCTCCATGACGGTCTTTCTGTGCGATCCGGACAGCTATGACGGCGGCGAGCTTGTGATGGAGTCGACCGCGGGGGAGCAAGCCTACAAGCTGGAGGCCGGGGCGGCGATCGTCTATCCATCGACGACCCTGCACCGCGTGACACCGGTGACGCGGGGCCAGCGCGAGGTTGCGGTCACCTGGATCCAAAGCATGGTGCGCTCGCCGGAAAGGCGCGAAATCCTGTTCGACATCGATACCGCCCGCCGGACCCTGTTCGCCCGCGAAGGCAAGTCACGCGAGTTCGACCTTCTGTCCAAGAGCCACGCCAATCTGATGCGCCTGTGGGTCGAGGTCTGACCCCTGACGACAAGTGATTGGACAGATCGCCCGAAACGCAGACCAAGATTAGCCCTGATTTCCCGCTTCTTAACTTTCATCGTTTAGGTGAAAGCCGAAGAGGTATGCGACCTCTCTTCGCTGCATACTGCGGTATGTTTGCGTCTCTCCATGGATCTACGGTATAGGCAACATGGGGAAGGTCGAAAATGCGGGGTGTTCATGACTCGATGGCTACCATATGCGGGGCTGGCCACGGCCCTGTTCCTGCTGCTGGCGGGAAACGCCAGCACGCGTGACACCGCTGACGGGCACGACGCAATCCGTCGCGCGTTCGCGTCCACGGTTCAGATTTTTTCGGAACGTGACGGCGGCGTGCATCGTGCCGCTTCGGGCGTCGTCTTCGATACCGATGACGAGCGTTCGCTGATCGTCACCGCCGCCCATGTCGTCGAACCGGTCGTCGACCAATCCATTTCGGTGGTGAGCTCGGGGGCCGACCGCATCGTGAAGGGCGTGGTCGTTTTCAGCGACGCTGCCACGGACGTCGCGGTGTTGAGCACGCCGCCCCTGGCGGTCCCGGAAATCCGACTGCAGACCGAAACGAGTCTCGGCGATCCGATGTGGGTGATCTCCTATCCTTGGGGCAAGCGAGCCACCCTCGTCTCGGGCATCGTCAGCCAGATCGGCGGCGAGTGGGACAACACGTCCATTCCCATGACCGGACCGGTCGCGATGATCGACGCTCCGGTAAGCTACGGGTCGAGCGGCGGTGCCATCTTCGATTCGAGCACCGGCCGATTGGTCGGGATCGTGCGGGGATACAAGACCGCCAAACTGGCGGTGCCGGGTGGCGATCCCGTGAACTTTCCGCTATCGGGAGAAACGACCGCGGTCGCCACGTCCACGATCCTGTGCATCGCCCAGGGAACCCCCGCCGCGGCGCTGGCCGCGCACGGGAGCGCCCCGAACTGTGCAGATCCCACGAAGGTGGCGGGCGCCCGGTAAAGGCGCCCGCCCTCGTCCCATGGCGTCATCATGAGACGAGATGGTGGTCTTACTCCGTGGACTGCGGGTGCGCCTCCTCACCACGCGCATAGTCGGCATTGGTGACATCGGTCGCGAGGCGCATACCGTTCCGGTCCTCGAAGGTCACGACGACCTCGGCGCCGGGCTGGAACTGATCGAGATCGACATTGCTGTCGACCATGAACTGCGTTCCGTCGTCCAGGGTCAGCATGTTCTCTTCCGACATGATGTCCTGAACGGTGCCCTTGACCTCGTTGTCCGAGGTCACGTCTGAGACCTTGTCATTGGCGTTGGCAAGACCAGCGAACGCGAACAACGCTGCACCGGTGGCAGCCATGAGTGTCCTGGTGATCACGCTTCATTCCTCCTGGATAGTTGAAGGTGGGCAGCGAACGCGGGTCTCCCCTGTCTGCTACCGATGAAATCAACACCTGAAGCCTTCGCGGGTTTCGCTGTAGAATTACCCAGAACCGCAAAAAAGAGCGGCTTACATACCAGGATGTGAGGAGACGCTGAATGAAGGGCATAGTTTTCGTCGGAAACCGGCAAGTAGAACTTCAGGACTTCGACGACCCGACTCCCGGTCCCGGCGAGGTAGTCCTCGAAATGAAGGCGTCGGGCATGTGCGGGAGCGACCTTCATGTCTACCGCTCGCCCGGCGGTGGCCCCGCCGCGGCGGCGGCGCTGGGGCTCGGCGGCGAGGGCACGTCGGTGATCGGCGGGCATGAGCCCTGCGGCGTGGTCGCGGCGCGCGGGCCCGAGGTCTCCGAGGCCCAGGCGCCGATCGGCGCCCGTGTCATGGTCCATCATTACAAAGGCTGCGGAGGCTGCCCCTCCTGCCGGCAGGGCTGGTCGCAGCTCTGCGCCGATGGTTTCACCGTCTACGGCATCACCGGCCATGGCGGGCACGCACCCTACATGAAGGTGCCAGCGAGCACGCTGGTGTCGCTGCCGGAGGAACTGTCGTTCGAGGAAGGGGCGGCGATCTCCTGCGGCACCGGGACGGCGTTCGGCGCGCTGAAGCGGATGGACATGCCGGGCGGGGTCACCCTCGCCGTCTTCGGCCAAGGACCGGTCGGCCTCAGCGCGACGCTTCTCGCCGTCGCCATGGGTGCGCGGGTGATCGCCGTCGACGTCAATGCCGACCGCCTGGCGCTCGCCAAGCAGATGGGCGCGGACGAGACGGTCGACGCCTCGGCGACCGACCCGATCACCGCCATCCGCGGCATGACCCGCGGACGCGGCGCCGACTATACGCTGGAATGCAGCGGCAACCCCGACGCCCGCGCCGCCGCTGTGCGCAGCACCCGGACGTGGGGAACCACCTGCTTCGTGGGTGAAGGTAATTCAGTCACCCTCGACGTCAGCCCGGACATCCTCCGCCGCCAGCTCACCCTGATCGGGTCCTGGACCTTCAACACCATCGGTCAGGACGACTGCGCCCGCTTCATCGCCGAGCACGAAGTGCCGCTGAAGCAATTGATCAGCCACCGCTTCCGCCAGGACCAAGCGGCGGAGGCCTATACCCTGTTCGACACCCAGACGACGGGGAAGGGCGTTTTCCTGTTCTAGAACACGGGCGCCTCGCGCCGAAATGGCGCGGGGCGCCTCTCAACCCTTCGACAGAACGGACTCGCCGATAGCGTCGAGGTCGCGACACCCCGTCAGGGCCATGGCGACTTCCAGTTCCGCGCGCAGTATCTGGATCACGTGCGAAACCCCTACTGCGCCCGCCGCCGCCAAGCCGAAGATATACGAGCGCCCCAGTAGGACGGCGGTAGCCCCCATGGCGAGCGCTTTGAGGACATCGGCTCCGCGATGGATTCCCCCGTCCAGAAGCACCGGCGCCCGCCCCTCGACCTCGGTCACGATTTTCGAGAGCACGTCGATAGTGGCCGGTTGGGTATCCAGGACGCGTCCACCATGGTTCGAAACCACCAGCCCGTCCGCGCCTTGCGCCATCGCCGTCCGTGCGTCCTCCGCGCTCATGATCCCTTTGACCAGCAACGGCAGTCGGGTTCGGGACCGCAGCCAGTCGATGTCTTGCCAGGTCGGAGCCACGTGCAGGAGAGGCCCGCCCAGAAGAAGGCCGGACGGTCGGACATGCGTCCCGGCGTCGACGCGCGGGCTGCCGCGCAAATTCACCGCTTCGACGTCCGCCGGCAAGACGAAACCCGCCCGCCGTTCGCGGTCCCGCAATCCGTCCACCGGGGCATCGACGGTAACGACCAGGGCCTCGTAACCGGCGTTTTCCGCCCGGTGCACCAGCTCTTCGGTAAAGCCGCGATCCGGTTGGACATACAGCTGGAACCACAGGGGCGTCCGCGCCGCGCCTGCAATGTCTTCGATCGACACGCTTGCTTGCGTGCTGACGATCATCCCGGCCTGCTGGGCCGAAGCCGCCAACGCGGTTTCAAGTTCTCCGCTCCGGTGGAAGAGCTTCTGATAGGCGACCGGCCCCAGAAAGATCGGAAACGGGAACGAACGGCCGAACAGCTTCAGGTGAGTATTACCGCCACTCAGGTCTCGCAAGGCACGCGCACGAAGCTTCAACCGCCGGAAGGCGTCGCGGTTCTCGTGCATGGTGATCTCGTCCGCGGCGCCACTCGTCAAGTACGCCCAGGTCCGCGCGTCCATGCGCTCACGGGCCAGCGGTTCGTAGTCCGAGACCGAGACGACATGGCTCGGGATAGTTGTCAGGACGTCGGCGGCCACGTCTCCTCTCGTCCTTTCAGGTATCCGACCAATGACGAAGCAGGTTGTGGTACAGCCCGACGAGACGCGTGATCGTCGGGTCGTCGGGCGACGTGGTGCTGATGGCCCTGATCGAGTCGTCCAGCTCCCATAACATCGCCCGCCGTTCGCCCTCGCGGACGAGGCTTTGTATCCAGAAGAACGCGGCCAAACGCGCGCCGCGACCGACGGTGGTGACGTGATGCAGGGTGTTGCCGGGATAGAGGATCATGTCGCCCGCGGGGAGCTTGACCTTGCACGGCCCCGCCTCCGTCGCGATGACGAGCTCTCCGCCATCGTATTCGCCCGGCTCGCTGAGGAACAACGTTGCGGAGAGATCGCTTCGGACGCGGTGAGGCGTCCCCGGCACGCTGAAGACGGCGCTGTCGATGTGATCGGCGTAACCGCGGCCTTCGCTGTAGCGATTGAACCGTGGCGGCAGGATTTTCAACGGGAGCGCCGCAGCCATGAAGGCGTCGTTGGCGCCCAGCCGGTCGACCACCAGTTGGCCCAGACCGATCGCGACCGGATCGTCGTCCGCCAGTTGCTGGTTGTTCTTCGCCCGGACGGCGACGTGGCCGGCCGTCTGCCGGCCATCCTGCCACTGCGCGGTATCCAGGGCTTCCCGGAACTTTCGCAGTTCGGCCGGCGTCAGGACTTCTCTGACTATACGCACCGCTGACTACGACGCTCCGGCGCGTCGGTTGGGGCGCGGTCGCCCGTCGGCGGCACGCCTTGAAGCACGAGACATCTTCCGTCCCCAGACCAGATCGAGATAGGTGTTTCGATGGATCACGTCCGACGATGGTATGAGCCGCGACGATTCCTTCAAGAAGCAATGCGGGCGCCCCGAAGCCGGAGCGCCCGCCAGGTCCCGAGACCGCTCGACCCTCAGAAATCGAACCCGAGATTCAGAAGGAATGTGCGCGGTCCTCCGAGCGTGGCACGCCGGCCGTTCCAGTTCGTCGAGATCGCATGTTTGTCGTCTGCGATATTGTAGACGTTCAAACGCAGATCGACGTTTTCGGTGAGTTCGTAAGCGGCCATTGCGTCGAAGACGATGAAGGCCGGCAGCTTTCCGAACACGCCGTTCGGTATGATCCTGTTGGCGTCGTCCGGCCGCCCCAGATAGGACGTCCCGACATACTGCACGCCGCCTCCGAGCGTCACGCCGATCGGGAAGCGATAGGTGACCCAAAGGTTCGCCGTGATATTGGGCGTGAAGGAAAGCTCGTCGCCGCTCGTCCGGTCGTGCGGTCCGTAATCGCCCGGCGACGCCCGCTTGCGGACCTCGTCCAGATAGGCGCTGTGCTTGCGCTCGCTGTCGATGAGAGCGATGCCGCCGAACATCGACAGCTCGTCGGTGATGTTACCCGCGACACCGAGCTCGAGGCCCTGGACGATCTGCTTGCCATACCCCTTCAGGCTGTCCTGCGTCTCGCCGGGATCCCGCCCGGCAATCGGCACGTTCGTCTTCTCGGTGCGGAACAGAGCTGCGGAGGTCTGAAGACGCCCACCGAAGAAGAGCCACTTGGTCCCGACCTCGTAGTTATGGGACCTGACCCCTTTCGCGCCGTCGACGAAACCCGGGAAAGCGTTGTCGCCAGTCCGGGAGATGTCGGGATTGGAGAGGTAGGAGCCGGGGGGAAGCGCCGACACGCCATATGAGGCGTAGATGCTTCCGCTTCGCACCGGCTTGTAGACGACGCCGATCTTGCCGCTGAGGGTGAACTTCGAGTCTTCGAAGCCGTCGAGACCGCCGGTGGGATTCCCGGCGATATCCTTGCTCTCGATCTCGACGTAATACTGCTCCGCGCGCAGGCCGCCGGTCACTTCCCAGTGCTCGGTGATCTCGGCCGTATCGTAGACGTAGGCCGCCACCGTTTGGATTTCGACGGCATTCCGCTGGCTGGTCGCCTGATCGGCCGCACCGAACCGGTCGGGGTCGGGATTGAAGACGTCGGTGTTGCCCGGATTGACGTTGCCGGCGCGGTTCGACCGCGACTTTTCCTGAGTGAATTCGAAACCCGTGGAAAGATTGTGCTCGATCGAATCGGTGGTGAAGGCGACCGACAGGTTCGTCAGATTGGTGAGGGTCGTATTGACCCGGTCGTAGAACTGGGTCGACGTGCTGACCTGCTGCGTCGCCGCATTGTAGTTCGATGGGATGGTGTAGCGCGCATCCCGCTCGACGCGTGCCCAGCGCGTCTGGTTGCTGATGGTGACGTTACTCGTAAAGTCGTGCTCGATACGCCCGACGATCGCATCGCTGACCGTATCGTCGAAGTCGGATCTCAGACCGTAAAAGGCGTCGCGTGGCGCCCCTTCGGCCGCCGGATCGAACAGGTCGAGCCCTTTGATCGTATGGCCGGGCACGCCGAAGTCCGGGACGTCGTTGCTTTCGACATGCTCGTAGGCAAGCGTGAAGCGCGCATCCGTACCGATGCCGTACATCAGGGACGGGGCGATGCCCCAAGCGTCTCTTTCGGCCACGGCGCGACCGGCGACCCCGCTGTCTTCGAGCATCAGGTTGAGGCGAACGGCCGCGGTGTCGCCGAGCACCCGATTGACGTCCACGACCGCGCGCCGGCGCGGATCGGAATCGTATTCGTCGAAACCGTAGCTCACGTCTCCCGAGACGAAGTCGCGCAGCGTCGGGGTCTTCGTCACCAGATTGACGTAGCCACCCGCACCGCCGCGGCCGTTGTCGGCGGCCGCGCCCTTGATGACCTCGACCTGCTCGACATTGAAGGTATCGCGCGAGTAGACACCCGAATCCCGCGACCCGTCGATGAAGACGTTGCCGCTGGCATCGAAGCCGCGAAGGTTGAAGTTGTTGGTCGTGGCCGCGAAGCCGTTCTCACCGGCATGGAAGCTGATCCCCGGCGTATTCCGGAGGACTTCGGTGAGATTCCGGGCCCCTTGCTCCTCGATCACCGCGCTCGAAATGATCTCGACGGTCTGTGGCGTGTCGAGGATCGGGGCGGTCGATTTGGTCGACGAGGACCTGTCGATCCTGTAGCCGGGGGAAATGTCCGCCCCGACCCGGACCGGATCGAGCTGAATGGCCGTATCGCCCGAGGATTGTTCTCGCCTCTGAATGGCGACCGTGCCGTCGTCCGCCATCGTATAGGTGAGGCCGCTTCCGACCAGCAGGCGGTTCAGAGCTTGTTCGCTGGACATCGTGCCTCGCACTTCGGGTACCGATATGTCCCGGACGAGAGCACCGTGCACGGTGACTTGGAGACCCGCCTGTTGACCGAACAAGGTGAGCGCCTGGGTCAAAGGCTGAGCCGGGATGTCGAACGTCCGCTCAGCTTCCATTTGCGCGATCTGGATGCTTGAAGACGATCCCTGTGCCGATGCGGTCGACGAAACAAATACCGATGCCAACGCGGTCGTCGTCATCAATGCACTGACCAGCATCGCGCATCGGCTGCCGTTTCGATTGGTCGGTTTGGCCTCCAGGACCACTTCACACCTCCTGCCCGGTTGTCGGAGTCCAAGCAATGCCGCCGCCTTCTCCGTGAGAATGCGTCGCAATTGCTCGCCCACTCACACAACGCCGGCGGAGAGCGCTTTTCCAGAAAAAGTTGGAGGGTCCGGATAACCGGTTGAAATAACGGGGTTTCCTAGGAGGCGGACATCACGAGCAGCCACGGCGTGATCTGCCGCACACGGGCATGCTGCGATCGGGCGATCCCGCGCAGAGCACGTACCGGATCGTCGAGGGTGAAGACCCCGGTAACCGGCTGGCGAACGAGCTCCTCACTGGTCACGATGATCGCTCCGGCGAAGTAATGCCGGAGATAACCCACCACCTCTTCCAGCGGCTGATCCTCGGCGATGAGCTGATGGTGGCGCCAGGCGGCGATCTGCGAGACTGGCACTTTTGCTCTGACGATGCCGCCTCCATCGACGACAAGCATGGTTTCACCGATCGTAAGGGTTTCCGTTCCTTGCCACGCGCCGATGCCGTTCACCCGCACGACACCTTGAGCGACACCGACGCCGGCCTGATCGTCACCCTGGCGAACGCTGAAGGAGGTCCCGACGGCCGTTACCCGGACGTCGTCCCCCGCAACCCGAAACGGTCTTTGGGAATCGGGATTCACTTCGAAGAACGCCTCGCCCGCCAACAAGTGAACGAGGCGCTCGTCCTTCGTAAACGAAACCGAAACGGCACTGTCGGGAGCAAGAGTTACAGTGCTGTCGTCTTCAAGGCTGATAGTCCTGAGCTCCGCGGTTCCGGTCATGTAGTCGGCTTGCATGGCACGGAGCAGGTAGGGCCCCAAGACGACGAGAAAAATCGAAAATGCGGCCACGGCGCCGACATGATGAAGCTTCACACGCCGCTTGCGGCGAGTGAATGGACCGCGGCCAGCGGTCGTTCCGCCGCGAATGTCGCGTCGCGGCAGCGGGCCCCTCGCGATGCCCTCGCCATCGACCGTTTCATCGGACCGCGCGCGCGCGGCAAGAAAGGGCTCCCAGCGATCGGCGTGGCGGGGCTCCGCTTCTCCGATCGCTTCGGACATCCGCTCAGTCTCCGCCCACGCGGCGGCGTTCACGGAATCCCTTAGCCAGCTTTCGAATCGTCTCCTTACCCCGGCATCTTCCGGATTCTCTTGAAGACGGATCATCCAAAGGGAGGCGTCCCGCGAAGCCTTCTCCCTGACCGACATTCGATCCCCCTTCACATTTTCTCCTTTTTTCTTTTTTGTCTTCTGAAAGAACTGGTGGATTCGCACCGAGTCTCGGCCCTATCGGCCGGAAATTATCTAGATCTCCGCAATCGAAAGAGGTGGTCCTTGCACGACTCCGCCGCCTCGGTCACCAGGACCTGAGCAAGAGACGTGGAAATATTAAGGAATTCCGCAATCTCCCTTAGCTTCGCGCCGCCGAACCGATGCATCTCGAATGCAATCCTGGTACGCTCTGGCAAGCCTTCCATGGCCTTCATGACACACTGATATTCATTCTGATACAGAACAAACGTTTCTGGATTCGGCATTTCATCGGCGTGTGTTTCTGCGACCTGGTCGAAGATATCGGCGGCGATCAACCGGCTTTCACGGAGCGCACGCCGCCGTGTATCCATAGCCAGATTTCTGACGATCCTATAAAGATAGCCTTTCGCATCGTCGAGAAATCGGCCTTGGGACGCTTGATTGAAGCGCAGCCAAGCTTCCTGCACTAAGTCTTCCGCTTGTGCCCGGTTACCCGTTATGCGGCTCGCATAATCGATGAGCGCACTTCTGTGGGCCACAAAGAGGTTCAATTCCGTGGTGTTCTGGCTCAACGCCTTACCTACACTTGATGGCTTTTGAACGGCGCGAACTCCAGGTCGTCGGATGCTCGTTACGGATGGTCAACAAAGTGCATCTGAGAACCAGTCGCGTTTCATACCCTGTCCTCAGCGGAGTTGACAACCTTCAAATGGGAGAAACTCGACTCAGCCGGAGATTCCAGGATCAGAAATAATTTCTAAACAATTCAATCCAAAAGGGTTCAGCATTAAATAAATTAATGTACACACTCACCTTAAGGCAGACGAAATATAAAATATACGCAATAAATAAAAGATAATTCTGGCATAAATTAACATAAATACAGAATGTCGTCCGTTTATACCTTCGATATCTAAGGGGCACCCGTGGGAAGGAAGTGGCCGACGGCGAGGAAGAAGTCGTCATAGGCCCCGGCCATGTCCGCCTTCCACGCCTTGAGGTGGCCGGCGATGTCGATCCGATCGGCATGGGCGGCGCGCAGGGCGTCGAGCAGCGCATCGGCCGTCGTTTCCCTGGCGAGGCATAGCGCCGGCAAGCCGACGAAGTCGTAGAGCGCCGGCGTCTTGACGTCGTAGGCGAGGGCGACGGTGGGCACGCCGCAGCTCATCGCCAGAATCGCCGAATGCATCATCTCGGCGAAATGGATGTCCATCCGGCCATAATGGTCCAACAGCTCCGCCGGCCCGCCCTCGATCGCAGTGACCGGAAGGCCCGAGAGGCGCATCAGCGTCGTCACCGCCTGCTCGGCATCGGAATGCGTGAAGTGGCAGATCTCCGCATCCAGCTCCGCTGCCAAGGCTTTCAAGGCAGCGATAGCCGGCCGCAGCGTGCGCGCCTGGACGGCTTCGAGCTCCTTGCTGTGGAAGGCGAAGTTGCAGCCGATCCTGACCGGCTTGCGGGAGGCCGGCGCCGGTGCCGGCTTCGGGTGCAGATAGAAGGCGAAGTCGGGCAGGACGCCGACTGGCTTGTCCGAGAACCGGCTCAGGAGATTACGGCTGTTCCGGTCCCTGACCGTGACCACGGCGCTCATCGCCATGAACCGGCGAAGAGCGTCTTCCCCCTCGGACGTCAGCGGGGGCATGGCGTCCGTATCGGGTGCGAAGAGGTGGTTCACGCCTACGGCGCAGGAGACGATCGGCACGCTGAGCCCCGACAGCAGATCGAGCTGCCGCTCGAAGCCCGGCGTCGGCCCACCGTCGTCGTCGACGAAGACGAAGCCGCCGCCGATCAGCAGCATGTCGCAGGTCTCGTTGACCTTCGCGACCATCGCCTCGTTCATTTCGTCCCAGCCGATGTCGGTCCAGGCGATCTGCCGATCGGCGAAATGCTCACCGAACATCTGCATGATCGCCAGCCGGACGGCGATATCGCCTTTGTTCGAATACTGCCGACGGACATAGCGGTACTGGCGCAAGGTAAAACGCCCCGCCACGGTCCACGCCAACAGATCGGCCACGCGACTTAACCCGCGCTTGACGCGAGCCGCGGCCCCCAAGGAAACGGGACGGTTCTCGGACGCCGCCGAAACGGCGGTATAGACGGCAAGACGCAGCGGAGCCGTCACCGGGACGCCTCCGCTGCGAAAGTGCGTTCCGTCAGGCGAAGATGCCCATCGGCTCGAATTCGCCCTTCAGCACCGCCCGCCGTATCCTGATAGCCCAGCCATTCGTCGATCATCGTCGCATAGACGCGGCGATAGTCGGTGGTTTTGATCAGGTTGCCCTGCGCGAGCTCGGTCAGGCTCGGCGGTTCGCCGTAGAGCCCGCCCGTGACGCCCTTGCCGACGACGAACATCGGCGTCGCGGTGCCGTGGTCGGTGCCGCCGCTGGCGTTCTCGGCGACCCGCCGTCCGAACTCGGTGAACACCACCATGGCGACGTCGTCGCCGCGGCCGATGCGCTCGATGTCCTCCTGGAAGCCGCGGATCGCATCGCCGGCATAGGCGAGCAGGCGGGCATGGGTGTCGACCTGGTGGACGTGGGTGTCGAAGGCGTTGCCGGCGAAGCTCGTATAGTAGAGCCGGGTCGGCATGCCGGCATCGATCATCGCGACGACCTTCTTGAGGTCTCGGGCGAAGCCGATGTCGATCCCATACTCGACCGGCGACTTGTACCGCGCCCAGGCATCGCGGACGAAGGCCGCGCTCTTCTGGGCGCTGTCGGCGACGCCGCTCAGGAAGTCGAGGGTGTCGTTACCGGTCCCATGCCGTCCGGTGAGATCGTCCAGCACCGGCTTTTCCTCGTAGGTCGCGATGCGCCGGAAGCTTTCCGGGTCCGAGAAGACCAGCGGCGTGTGGACTTTGCCGCGCACCGCCAGCGACTGCTGGGTGGCGACGTTGACGATGTAGTTCTCGCGGGGTGTGGGCTGCATGCCGTCGGCGAGGCGTCCCACCCAGCCCAGAGTCTCGCCGCCGCCGTTGGGGACGCCGGTATGCCAGTAGGACATGGCCGCGAAATGGGACTCGGTCGGCTGGTCGTAGCCGCAACCGTGGACGACCGCCATGCGTCCGGCCTTGTACAGCCGGTCGAAGCCCTTGAGCGAGCGATGGAAGGCGAAATGGTCGTCGATCGGCCGCAAGTCCTCGGCTTTCAAACCGATGGTCGGTCGCGCCCGGTAATAGGCGTCGTCACCATAGGGAACGACGGTGTTGAGACCGTCATTGCCGCCCGACAGTTCGACCACGACCAGGATGCGCTCGCGCCGGGCGTCCGCACCGGCCGTCGCCTCGGCTGCCAGCGCCCCCGACAGCCGGTCGAAGAACAGCGGCATGCCGGTACTCAGCGCCACGCCCGACAGGCCGGCGCGCAGGAGATCGCGGCGGGACAGGCCGGCCGCACGGGGGGAAAGTCGCTTGCTCATGGCTGGGTCCTCACTGGCACCAATGTCCGCCGTCGCCCCCGTTTGAAAGCGGGGGCCGAAAAGCGGACCGGCCTACGGGTTCCCGCCTGCGCGGGAACGACGGAATTGAAGAGAGGTCGCATCGTCCGCTCAGGAGAGCTGGAATTCGGGCGTGCTCATGATCAGGTGAACCAGCGCCCTGACCGGCTCTTCCAGATAGCTCGTCGCCTCGGCGACGGTCTCGGTACCGAGTTCGTGAGTCAGGAAGTCGACCATCGCCTGCCTCTGCCCCGGAGCGAGCGGCACCGAAAGCAGGCGGGTCAGGAAGTGGTCGACCACCGCCTCGGTCGTCTTCAGCCCCGCCGCGTCGATCATAGCGGTGAAGTCGATTTCCGCCGGCACCCGCGGGATCGGCTTCACCCGCTCGAAGGCGACGACATAGCCGTGATAGCCGCCATAGCGGGTGTTGTAGTCCTCGTCGGCGGCGGCCATCTCGTTGGCCATCGACATCGTCTTGCCTTCGACGGTGGCGGAGGTGATGTCGTAACCTTCGGCGATCTTGTCGGCGACCTCGCGATAGATCGAGGGAAGCTCGCGGTCCGGCGCCTTGAACGCTCCGATGTCCGGGAACAGCAGCGAGCGCGCGAAATTACCACGGTCGACCAGCGTCGCCGGGGTGACCCAGCTACGGCCCCCGGCCCAACCGGCGACGTTCGGCGGATAGAACAGTTCCTGCCCGAGGGCGTAGGTCGTCTCGTTGAAGTCCGGTATCCCCGGCACATGGTCGAGACCGAGCTTCCGGCAGGACGACACGACCAGTTCTACCGGCCCTTTCACCTTCGAAGCGTAGGACTTCGGCGCGTAGAAATCCTTCGACAGGAACATCGTCCTGAGCAACGGCTCGATCTCGTAGCCGTTGTCGTAGAGGACCGCCGCCAAGCCGTCGATAGCCGCTTCGTTGGGCTCGTCGCTCACGAAGAAGCGGTAGAGCTTGCCGGCGATGAAGCGGGCCGAGCTCTTTTTCTCGAGCGCGATGTCGATTATGTCGGCGCCGTCGAAATTGCCGGTCTTGCCGAGGAAGGTCTTCTCGCCCTCGTCGTGGTTCGCTTCGTCGACGACGAAGGTCATGCTGTCGTTGGTCCAGCCGGTGAAGGCGCGCGACGCCTCGCGGATGTCCGTCTCCGAATAGTTGCCGATGCCCATGGTGAACAGCTCCAGCACCTCGCGGCCGAAGTTCTCGTTGGGCAGGGCCTTCACGTTCTGGGCGGCGTCCAGGTAGACCAGCATCGCCGGGTTCTTGGCGACGGCAACGGCGAGGTCGCGGAAGTTTCCGGTCGCGTAGCGGGCGAACAGATCGCGCTGCTGCAGCATCTTGCGGTAGTCGCGGACCTTGTCGCTCGATGTGGCGAAGTGGCCGTGCCAGAACAGCGCCATCTTCTCTTCGAGCGGCCGCGGGGTCGCCACCATGCGATCCGCCCACCACTGCCCGGCGCGCACCGATTCGAGCCGGTTGGCGCGGAGCCAGTAGAAGAAGCGGTTCACCACCGGCTGCAGGGGCCGGTCGCCGCCCGGCTTCACCTTGACGCCCATCGCCTCGCCATCGGCGCGGGCCATGCGCACCGCGTCGGCGCGGCTGGCCGGGAACGGCTCCATATCGGCGGTGAAGGCGCCGGAGTCGTCGAACGCCGGCAGCGTACTGTCGTCGATGCCTTCGTAGTCGACCAAGGCCGAGACGGCTTCCTCCGGCGTCATCGCCGCGAGACGCGCCACATCCGCCGGGGTGCCGCCGAAGCCCGCCCGCTCCAGAAGATGGTAAGCGCGATCATAGCTCCATTGATCGGCGGATATCGGTGAGAGATCGCCCGCCCAGCCTTCAGGGCCAGGTCCCAGACGCTCCGCCGCCGAGGCGGGGGCACCCCACAGGAGACAGGACACGGAAAGTGCCAGCACGGCCCGCAGGCCTGCGTTCCGCAACGCAGCCATCGGCACGACCTCCCTCAGTCGTTCTTGCTTATCGATGGAGAGTCAGCTTAGCGATGCGAGAAAGCAGCGATATCTATGAGAGCTATAGCCACCACGGCGTAGAAAAACCGCTTAGTCCCGGCTTTCCCACCTAACCAGCGCAGAACAATAAGAATATTCGATGCGTCGAGTCCGCCGACCGACGGTCGAACCGGTTGGTTTCAGCCAAATTTTTCGCCGGAATAGACGCCCCAGATCGCGTCCATCGGCAGCCAGCCGCGATAGTCGCCGAAGCGGACTCGGCACCAGGTCTCGGCACATTCCAGCAGGCTTCCCTGAACGCCGGCTTCGACCCGCGCGACCAGCGGCGAGTCGGGGGAAGGTTCCTCACGCACCTCACGGGTCTGACCGGTGACGATGACGCTCCGCCGGGACGACAGCATGCTCTGATGCACCCAGCCCGTGGTGCCATCGATGTCGCGGATGCGCCGCCATTGGTCGAACTCCGCAGTCACCTCCATCGGCAGCCCCTTGCGGCGATACACCCAATCCACCGGATAGCGGATGCCGGGCCCCGCCCGCATGTTGACCTCGTCGGAAGCCAGGCTGACGAAACGTGGAACCGGCAGGCCGGTGGCTTTGCGCGGATCGTCCTGGGCGGTCGCCGCGACGATCGGCGCGAGAATCAGAAAGACGAGCGTCAGCCAAACCAGGCGCATCGGAACCTCTCGGGGGCAGGCGGGCCGACTATACCCAAGCCCGCCGGCCGGTGCGACCCGGCGGCGCCGGTCCCGGTTGAATTGTAAGGTTGGCGGGCATTTGCTAAACACCGGCACCGCCATCGGCGCGGACCACCGCACAGGAATGCCATGCCCAGAAGCAAGCCGCTCGTCATCGTCACGCGCAAGCTTCCCGATGTCGTCGAGACGCGGATGATGGAGCTGTTCAACGCCCGCCTGAACGACGACGACCAGCCAATGACCCGCGAACAGCTGGTCGAGGCGGTGAAGACGGCCGATATCCTGGTACCGACCGTCACCGACCGCATCGACGCGAGCCTCCTCGCCGAAGCGGGACCGAACCTCAGGCTGATCGCAAGCTTCGGCGCCGGGATCGACCATATCGACATTCCCGCCGCGCGCGGCCGCGACATCACCGTCACCAATACCCCGGGCGTCCTGACCGAGGATACCGCCGACATGACCATGGCGCTGATCCTCGCGGTCGGGCGCCGGCTGACCGAAGGCGAGCGGCTGGTGCGGTCCGGACAATGGACGGGGTGGGGCCCGACCTCGATGCTCGGCCACCGCATCTGGGGCAAGCGGCTCGGCATCATCGGCATGGGGCGCATCGGCCGGGCCCTCGCCCGCCGCGCCAAGGGCTTCGGTCTTTCGGTCCACTACCACAACCGCCGCCGCCTGCCCGAGGAAGTCGAGCAGGAGCTGGACGCGACCTATTGGGAAAGTCTCGACCAGATGCTGGCCCGGATGGACATCATCTCGGTCAACTGCCCGCACACGCCCGCAACCTACCACCTGCTGTCGGCACGGCGCCTCGCACTGATCCGTCCCCACGCATACATCGTCAATACCTCGCGCGGCGAGGTCATCGACGAGAAGGACCTCACCCGCCGCCTCCGCGAAGGGCAACTCGCGGGCGCCGGTCTCGACGTCTTCGAGCACGAGCCGGCGATCAACCCGAAGCTCATCGAGCTACCCAACGTCGTCCTTCTGCCGCATATGGGCTCGGCCACGATCGAGGGCCGCATCGACATGGGCGAGAAGGTGATCGTCAACATCAAAAGCTTCATCGACGGCCACTCCCCGCCCGACCGGGTACTGGTCGAGCAGTTCTGAGAGAGTGTCTGCGTCAGCTCCGTGACCACCGTGCTTCTGTTGGCGTGCCAGCAGAGGCAACGGGCCTTCCGTAACCTGCCGCTCTGAAGGGAACACCGAAAATGTGGGTGCCCGACGTGCGGGCGCCGCGCCGTCTCTCTGTTCCATGTTGGGGCGTGTTCTCACCCACCCCCCTTTAATTGCACCATTTTATGAGAGACACTTTTGCGCGAGGGAGGCCCAAGCACGTTCGAGATCGCCGGATAAAGAGCGGTCGGCAGGGGGTTTCCCGGCCTCGGGAGGGCGCGCATGAAGGTTGCGGTGGTGATCTCCGCGCTGGCCGGCATCGTTGTCGGAGCGCTGATCGGTGCGCTTTTTCTTGCTCCACGGCTGACTGACAGCACATCTCCCGCCGCAGCCGTTTCCGACAAGGGTTCATCCGCCGCCGATGTCGCAGCCGAACCGGCCGTGCACTGGCGCATGGGTTCGGCCTATCCGTCGACGATGGCGATTTCCGGCACGGCCGGTAAACGGTTCGAACGGCGCATCGCGCTGGTCTCGAACGGCAACATCGAAATCCGCTTCTTCGAGCCCGGCGCCCTGGTCCCGGCACTGGAACTGTTCGACGCAGTCTCAGCCGGGTCGGTCGATGCGAGCTTCGCCACCGCCGGCTACTGGGCCGGCAAGGTCCCCGCGGCGCAGTTCTTCACCACCGTTCCGTTCGGCCCCAGACTGCCGGAGACGCTCGCCTGGCTCCACTATGGGGGCGGGCTGGAGCTGTGGCGCGAACTCTACCGCCCCTACAACGTCTATCCGATCCCCTGCTACATGAACGCGGCCGAGGGTTCGGGCTGGTTCCGCCATCCGATCGATACGCTCGACGACCTGAAGGGCCTCAAGATGCGGTTCTTCGGTCTCGGCGCCCGGGCGATGGAGAAGCTCGGCGTCTCGACGCAGCTTCTCGCCGGGGGCGACATCTACCCCGCGCTCGAGCTGGGCACCATCGACGCCACCGAGTTTTCGATGCCCGTGCTCGACGAGGGTCTCGGCTTCCAGGAGATCGCCAAGAACTACTACTTCCCCGGCTGGCACCAGCCCGACAGCGTCGGCGAGCTCAACGTCAACCTCGACCGCTGGAACGCCCTAACCGAACGCCAGCAGGCGCTGATCGAAACCGTCTGCGGCGACAACATCATCGCGTCGTGGGCAGACTCTGAAGCCTCGCAGTTCGGCCCCCTGCAACGGCTGCAGACCCAGGGCGTCGTTCTGCACCGCTGGCCGAAGGAATTCCTGGAAGCCTTTCACAAGGCCTGGGAAGAGGTGCGGGCGGAAGAGTCCGCCACCGATCCCGACTTCGCCCGTGTCTCCGATTCGCTCGCCGCGTTTCACGAAGAATACCGGATTTGGCGCGACCTGAGCGCGCTACCGAACTGACGAACAGGCGTCAGGGAAAAGGAAGAAGACCATGAAAACACTGGCAGTATTGACCGCCATCGGCGGACTGATCATTGGGGTATTCGTCGGCGTCCACTGGATGGCTCCCTTGCTGGAGGAAGGCAAGACATCCATGGCCACCGGTCAATCGGCATCCACGGGTGCCGAGGACGAATCGGCGGCGGCGACGAAAGCCGCGGCGGAGCGCGAACCCGGTGTGAAGTGGCGCATGGGTTCAGCCTTCCCGTCGACCCTCGCCATCCTGGGCACGTCCGGCAAACGCTTCGAGGAGAAGATCAGCCTGGTCTCCAACGGCGACATTCAGGTCCGCTTCTTCGAGCCCGGCGCCCTGGTGCCGGCGCTGGAGCTGTTCGACGCCGTCTCCGCCGGATCGGTCGAAGCCGGCTGGTCCACGGCCGGCTACTGGGCCGGCAAGATCCCTGCCGCCCAGTTCTTCACCACGGTTCCGTTCGGCCCAAAGCTTCCCGAGTTCCTCGCCTGGCTCTATTACGGCGGCGGGCTGGAGCTGTGGCGCGATCTCTATAAGCCCTACAACGTCTATCCGATCCCCTGCTTCATGAACGCGGCCGAAGGCTCCGGCTGGTTCCGCAAGCCGATCGAGACGCTGGACGACCTGAAGGGCCTCAAGATGCGGTTCTTCGGCCTGGGCGCCCGCGTCATGGAGAAGCTCGGCGTCTCCACCCAGCTTCTCGCCGGCGGCGACATCTATCCCGCCCTTGAGCTCGGCACGATCGACGCCACCGAGTTCTCGATGCCGGTGATCGACGAGGAACTGGGCTTCCAGGAAATCGCCAAGAACTACTACTTCCCCGGCTGGCATCAGCCGGACAGCATCGGCGAGCTGATCATCAACATGGACCGCTGGAACGCCCTGACCGAGCACCAGAAGGCGCTGGTCGAGACCACCTGCGGCGACAACGTCTACCATGAGGTCGCCGAGTCCGCGGCGTCGCAGTTCGGGCCGCTGAAACGGATGCAGGAGAAAGGCGTCACCCTGCGGCGCTGGCCGGACAGCTTCCTCGAAGCCTTCCTCAATGCCTGGAAGGAAGTCAGCCAGGAAGAAGCGGCCAAGGATCCGGATTTCAAGAAGGTCTTGGACTCCCTCACCGAGTTCCGCAAGAACTACGCGATCTGGCGCAATCTGAGCGAAGTTCCCTCGCAGTTCTGAGCGGGACGTCGACGCCGCTCGCAAAGACGGCTTGATGCCCAGGGCCGTGTAGACCATGGCCGATGCCTTGCGTTGCACCGGCTTGTCGAGTAACCACGGACCCTGGGCATTGGGGTTATTCCCCACAAGGGAGGACCAAATATGAAGGCAGGTACGATCATCGCCGTCGTGGTGGCGCTGGTGGCGGGCATGCTGGTCGGCATGTACGCACTGGCACCCACCCCGGAGGCGCCGGTGACCGCGGAGAACGCTGCGGCCCCCGAAACGGCGGGCAGCGAGGCAGCCGCACCGGCACAGCAAGCCGGCGTGCGCTGGCGCATGGGCAGCGCGTTCGCGAGCTCGCTGCCGATCCTGGGAACCATGGGCAAGCGCTTCGAAGAGCGCATCTCCACCGTGAGCAACGGCAACATCAGGGTCCAGTTTTTCGAGCCCGGCGCGCTGGTGCCGGCGCTGGAGCTCTATGACGCCGTCTCCGAGGGCTCTGTCGACGCGGGCTGGTCCACGGCCGGCTACTGGGCCGGCAAGGTGCCGGCGGCGCAGTTCTTCACCGCGGTCCCGTTCGGCCCCGGCCTCGGCGAATTCCTGGCCTGGGTGTATCACGGCGGCGGTCTCGAGCTGTGGCAGGAGCTCTATGCCCGGAACAACATCCACGTCCTCCCGTGCAACATGATCTCGCCGGAAGGCTCGGGGTGGTTCCGTGAGCCGATCGACGACATCAGCCAGCTCCAGGGCCTCAAGATGCGGTTCTTCGGCCTGGGCGCGCGGGTGATGGAGAAGCTCGGCGTGTCCACTCAGCTTCTCGCCGGCGGCGACATCTACCCGGCTCTCGAACTCGGCACCATCGACGCCACGGAGTTCTCGATGCCGGTCATCGACGAAGGGCTGGGCTTCTACGAGGTCGCCAAGAACTACTACATGCCCGGTTGGCACCAGCCGACCAGCATCAACGAGCTGATGATCAACATGGACCGCTGGAACGCCCTGACCGAAAGCCAGCAGGCGACCGTCGAAGCGGTCTGCGGCGACAACGTCCGGGCTGGCATCGCCGAAGCCGAGGCGAGCCAGTTCAAAGCGCTTCAGGACCTGCAGGAGAAGGGCGTGACCCTGCACCGCTGGCCGGACGAATTCCTCGACCGCTTCCGTGCGGCGTGGGAGGAGGTCGCCCAGGAAGAGGCCGCCAAGGACCCCGACTTCAAGAAGGTCTTGGACTCGCTCACCGAGTTCCGGAACAACTACAAGATCTGGCGCGAGGACGGCTACCTCTAGACCAATGCTCTAGATCAAGGTCGCCTCACGAAGAGAGCGGTCCGGACTGTGCGAGCCCCTCCGTCCCTCAGGACGGAGGGGCTTCTCTTTTGGGATCCTCAATCCTGCGCCTGTTGGGCGAGCCGCCGATCGGCTTCGTCGATCGATTGGGCATGGCGGTCGATATCGGCCCATGGGTCGTCGCGCTGGGCGAGACGGCGGAACAGGTTGCCGATACCGTATTTTCGCGGCGAAAGCTTGCTGTCGCCGACTTCGTCCCAGTCGAGCGGCGTCGCCACCGGCGCCCCTTCTTTCGCGCGGACGCCATAGGGCGGAATTGCCGTCTGGGCATAGCCGTTCCGGAGATAGTCGAGGAACACCCGCTCGCCCCGCTTCTGCTTTCGCTGCTCGACTGTCAACAGGTCCGGATGCAGGGCGGCGAGATGTGCCGACAGGCGATGGGCGAAGTCGCGGACCGTGTCGAAATCGGCGGAACGATCCAGCGGCAACACCACATGAAGGCCGCGAGAACCGGTGGTCATGACGAAGCTTGCCAGCCCCAGTTCGTCGGTAAAGGCGCGGACCATCTTCGCGGCGTCGCGGACCTTGCCGAAATCGTCGTCCGAGGGATCCAGATCGAAGATCATCCGGTCGGGATGGTCGATCCGGTCGACCCGCGACAATCCCACATGCGGCTCGATGCAGGCCTGATTGGCGATATAGACCAGAGTCGCCGCGTCGTTGGCGAGGACATGGCGGACCGTGCCGCCTTCCTTCTTCAGCACCGCCGTTTCGATCCAGTCCGGAAAGTAGTCGGGCGCATCCTTCTGAAAGAAGCCCCCCTCGCCGATGCCGTCGGGAAAGCGCCGCATCGAGATCGGCCGGTTGCGGATATGAGGCAGCATAGTCGGGGCGACACGGCGGTAGTAGTCGACCAAGTCGCCCTTGGTGATGCCGCTTTCCGGGAACAGCACCTTGTCGCGATGAGAGATCGCGATGTCGTGGCCGTCGATGGTCAGCGTGTCGTCGCTCATCTCAGGCTCCTGGCGTTTCACGCCGAACGTCGGTTGCCGCCTTGTCACGGCGCAGGCCGAGGAAGCGGGGGTGACGGAGTTTCCCGTCGCCGGTCCATTCCGTGAATCCGAAAGCGCCCACCAGCTCGGGGCTTACCCAGGTGACGGCCTTCTCACGGACCTCGTCGGCAAACGGCGACGTCTTGCGCGCCAGCCCGTCGAGGCGTCGCCGCATCGATTGCAGCGTCTCGTCGTCATAGCCCGTGCCGACCTTGCCGGCGTAGCGCAGAGCGCCATCCTCGTAATAGCCGACCAGCAGAGCACCGAAACCTTTCCGGCTGCCATGCGGTTCGGTGAAACCGCCGATCACCAGTTCCTGCCCGTGCTGGCATTTGAACTTGAGCCAGTCGGTCGAGCGGCTGTGGCGGTAGGGCGCATCGGCCCGCTTGGCGATGATCCCTTCCCAGCCCTTCTCGCAGGCCTCGGCGTAGTACGCCTCGCCGTCCGTATTGCGATGGGCACTGAACCGGATGGGATCGCGATAGTCGACGGCGTCGCGCAGCAGGGACTTCCGAGCCCTGAGCGGCAGAGCGTCGACCGAACAGCCGTCGAGATAGAGGATGTCGAACAGGTAGTAGAAGACGGCGACGCCGGTCGCCCGCGCTTCGTCCGGGTCGTGAATCTGCATGCGCCGCTGCAGCCGGGCGAAGCTGGTGACCGCGCCCTCGAAAGCGACGATCTCGCCGTCGACGATGCAGTCGGCGCGCGCGCTGGCCTCCAGCCCGTCGATCAGTTCCGGATAACCGCTCCCGATGTCCTTCCGGTTGCGGCTCATCAGCCGCGCCTTGCCGCCCCGGACGAAACCCAGCGCGCGTTCGCCGTCGAGCTTGCGCTCGAAGATCCAGCCGGGGTCGGAAAAGCGCCTGTCGGTCAGAGTCGCCAGCATCGGCGCGACCCAGTCAGGCTGCGCCGATGGCGACAGCAACTGCCGCGCATCGGGATCGAGCCTGGCAAAGACGTCGGACATCCTCAGCCGTCGCCGCCGTCGGCAAGATCTTCGATGGTGCGGCCGGAGAGCACCGATCGGGGTTCCGTCGAGACCGGGTTGCGGCGGGCATCGGCCTCGTCGTCCCGCATCTTGACCAGCAGCCAGCGTTCGTCCTTGCCTTTGCCGGTCCGCTGCAGGGCGTAACCACCATGGAGCTTTTCGCCATCGAGCCGGACCATGAAATGACCGTCGGCGAGAGCGGCAGCGGCGGGTTTGATGGCGCCGTCCTTCTCCGTGATGTTCTCGAACGTGCCTTTGTCCCAGACAATCACGCGGCCGCCGCCATATTGGCCCTCGGGAATGACGCCTTCGAAGTCGGCGTAGTCGAGCGGGTGATCCTCGGTCGGGACCGCGAGGCGCTTGACCCTCGGATCGGTCGACGGCCCCTTCGGCACCGCCCAGGACTTGAGCACGCCATCGACCTCCAGCCGGAAGTCATAGTGCAGGGTCGACGCGTCGTGCTTCTGGATGACGAAGATCGGCCGCTTCCCGCCCTTGCGCCGGCCGGGTTTCGGCTCGGGCGTGCGGCTGAAATCGCGCTTCTTCTCGTAGTCGCTTCCCGACATCGCACTCAGCGCCCCTTGGTCTGGCAGGCGGGGCAGAAATAGCTGGTCCTGCCGGCGATCTTGGCCCGGTGAACCTTGCCGTCACAGCGCGGACAACCGGCACCCTGTTCCCGATGCGGCAACAGGTAGGTATCCGGCAGACGATGGATCAGTTCCTCCGATCCGGCACCGCGGTCGATCGCCGTCTTCAGCACGGTGCGGAGGCTGTGGTGCAACGCCGCGACCGTATCGTCGTCCAGTGCCTCGACCGCGGCGCGCGGATCGATCCCGGCATGGAACAGGATCTCGTCGGAATAGACGTTGCCGATACCCGCCAGCAGCGACTGATCCATCAGCGCGGCCTTGATTCCGCCACGCCGGTCGGCAAGCAGTTTCCGGAAAGCGGTCAGATCGACGTCCAGGGCATCGGGGCCCAGTTCCTCCGCGGCGACGAATGCCGTATCGGATTCGGCCAGACCGACCCGGCCGATCATGCGCCGGCAGTCGAAGGCGAGGTGATAGCCGTTGTCGAAATCGAGCCGCAGCCGGTCGTATTTCGGGTCTTCGTCCATGGCCTTGAAATAGGCGAGCCGCCCCGTCATCCCGAAGTGGATGGTGAGGCAGGCGCCGTCGTCGAGCGTGACGAGGAGGTGCTTTCCGTGGCGGCAACTCGATTCGAGACTGCGTCCCGTCAGCCGTTTCGATATCTCGGACGCGGACAGGCCCCGCAGCACCTTGGCGTTGCCGACAACCACATCGGCGACCCGCTCGTGGAGTGCGGTCGCGTCCAGATAGCGCTTGTAGTTTTCGACGTCGGGCAGTTCGGGCACGGGCAGATCCTCCCAGCTACCCAGCGAACGCATTTCTCCGCACCACCGTTGCGCCCCTGAAAGCGTACCCCCGAGCGCCTACATTGGAACCAGACGCGGTGAGGAGACGGACGGACGGAGCAAGCGCATGTTCGGCAGACGGATCACGTTGTTCAAGCTGCTCGGCTTCGAGGTGGGGGTCGACTTCTCCTGGGTGGTGCTGGCGCTGCTGATCACCTGGTCTCTAGCCGTCGGCTACTTCCCGACCCGGGTTCCGGACCTTACGCCGGGGACCTACTGGTGGATGGGTGTCGTCGGCGCGATCGGACTGTTCTTCTCGATCATCTTCCACGAATTCTCGCATTCGCTGGTGGCGCGCGGCTACGGCATGTCGATTTCGGGGATCACGCTGTTCCTGTTCGGCGGCGTCGCGCAGATGACGGGCGAGCCCAAGAACGCACGAGCCGAGTTCCTGATGGCGGCGGCGGGCCCGGTGGCGAGCTTCGTTCTGGGCGGCACGTTCTATCTGATCCATCTGGTCGTGACGGGGCCGGCCGCGCCGGTGGAGGTCGATACCGTCGTCGTCTATCTCGCCTGGATCAACTTCATCCTCGGCGCCTTCAATCTGGTGCCCGCCTTTCCGCTCGACGGCGGACGAATGCTGCGCGCGGCGCTATGGGGTTGGAAGGGCGACATCCGCTGGGCAAGCCGCATCGCCTCCTCGGCCGGTGCCGGGTTCGGTCTGGCGCTGATCCTTCTGGGCGTGATCAGCGTGCTGGAAGGCAATTTCGTCGGCGGCATGTGGTGGTTCCTGATCGGCCTATTCATCCGCGGCGCCGCGAGTTCCAGCTATCAGCAGACCGTCGTCCGCCGCACGCTTCAGGGCGTGACCATCGCTCAGGTGATGAACGACCGGCCGGTGACGGTGTCGGCCGATGCCAGCATCGCCGACCTGATCGAGAACGACTTCCACCGCTACTATTACAAGATGTTCCCGGTGCTGGACGGAGACCGTCTCGTCGGCTGCGTGACCCTTAAGGGCACCCGGACCATTCGGCCGGAAGAGTGGCGAACGACGCCGGTCCGCGAGGTGATGGAACGATGCGGATCCGGCAACACCCTTCCTCCCGACGCCGCCGTAGAAACCGTTCTCGAAACGATGCAGAAGAGCGGTAACAGCCGCTATCTGGTGGCCGAAGGCGATCGGCTGCTCGGGATCGTCACCCTGAAGGACCTGTTGCGGTTCCTCGAATTCAAACTGGAGGAGCAGGGAGAGATGGCCCCCCAACGTCTCGGCCCCACGCCGCACCACCCGCGCTGAGTCGGCCATCTCCGGCCGGGCGGTGGTCTCAGCGGCCGGAAGAATCCGCGGAGCCCGACGCCGCCTTCATCTCCTGAAACCGGCGATCCAGGAACGACAGGAATTCGGGCCAGTTGGTGACGTAGTCCTTGCCGGAGACAGGCGGTTTGGGTGACGGCATGCGGATCGGGCGACCGAACAGGTCGTCGAGCTCGGCCGAACGGAACCCCGGTGCGAAAAGCTCTTCATAGGTGAGACGTACCCGCGCCGGGACGCGCGCCAGCGTCGCGTTCGCCTGAAGCACGTAAGCCAGATTCCAGCCGACCCGCTGCGCATCGTTTTCCGAGAAGGTCCAGCGCTCCATCGGCTTGCCGCCGTGACGGCGCCAAGTCCCCCGATGCATGGCCAGCATGAAGCTCGCTACCGTGGACGGAATGTCGGCGCGCGTAAGCGTGATGAAGGCGATATCGGGTCGGGAAACGAACGCCGCCAGATCGGTATGGCGGTTCGGCATCGACTTGAATCCGACATAGGCGGCGTCGGGATGGCAGGCGAAATAGGCTTCGATCAGCGCCGCATCGTCGCCGACCGGCCGCCCGGTCTTCTCCGCGTAAAATCGCCCGTAATCGGCGATCCGTTCCGGGTTCAGCAATTCCTCGTCTTCGCAGACGACATCGTTGCTGGGCAGCGTCACGTCCTTCTCTTCCCGCAGGCGCTCCATTAGGGCCGTAGACCCGGTCCGACCCGTCGTCAGAACGCAGAACCGCCTTGAGATCATGCCCAAACCTCCCCCGCTGCGTCGTGGGCCGCCCCGACGGAGCATGGCCCGTTCGGCCGCGGACCGCAAACCAGCGGGGTAACAACGACATTTTCTTTCGGGCGACGAGATCCCAATCGGCGCATCCAACGAATAAGGTTGAATTCAGCCATTCCTCGACACGCGTGAAACAGGGCAATGTTTCATGTACCACTATCGTTCGATGTAGACGCGGATATGGCTCCTGGGTGAGGAGAGCGGCTCCTGGATCGGCTGAAGAAGCGTGTGATGATCGTCGAGGACTCCCTGGTCGTTCGGGAGCTCCTCAGCCACATCATTTCGAACGATCCGCGTCTCATGGTGGTGGAAGCCGTTGCTTCCGGAGAGGAAGCTCTCGCTAAGCTCGAATCCGCCCGCCCCGACGTCATCTCGATGGATATCCAGCTTCCCGGAATCGACGGCGTCGACACGACGCGGGAGATCATGATCCGGAGGCCGACTCCGATCGTCATCGTCGCTTCCGGCGTCAGCGCCAATCACGGGATCCTCGCCATGCGGGCGATGCGGGCAGGCGCGCTGACCGCGATCGACAAGCCCGTGGGGACCACCCACCCGGATTTTGCCGCGGTCGCCAACACGATCTGCACGCAGCTCGCGATCATGAGCGAGGTCCACGTCGTCCGCCAGAGGCCCCAGCCGCTGGCCGCCGCGCCCGGCTCGGCCGGTCACAGCCCGTTGCCCCAGCCGAGCTCGGCCTCTCCCGCGCGCATGCTCGGAATCGTCGCCTCGACCGGGGGGCCGGCCGCCTTGTCCACTCTGCTGCGCGACCTGGGACCGGGCTTCGGCCTGCCGATCGCTCTGGTACAGCACATTGCCCCGTCGTTTCTGGAGGGCTTCGTCACCTGGCTTAACGACACCACGCCATTCCGGGTGACGATCGCCAAGAACGGCCAGCTGGCGGTGCCGGGTGAGATCTATGTGCCACCGCCGGACCGACATTTGGAAGTCGACGGAGCGCGCCTCAGGTTGTCGGGAGCGCCGCCGATTTCCCACCATCGGCCTTCGGGAACGGCACTGTTCAATTCGATGGCGCTCAGTCTCGGACGATCCGGCATCGGCGTCCTTCTGACCGGCATGGGAGACGACGGTGCCGCGGGCTTGATGGCCCTTAAGTCGAATGGCGGCTACACGATCGCCGAGAGCAAGTCGACGGCAGTGGTCTTCGGCATGCCGGCCGTCGCGATCAAAATGGGGGCCGCCCGTGCGGTGCTTCCCTTACCGGATATCGGCCGGCGCATACGGGCGGTGTTGCTTACCCCGTCACCGAGCCCGCAGTAACCTCTCCCCGGCGCGAGCGCACCTCCCCCATACCGACCACCTCCGACGGATTATGACGGCGAGGGGCCGTCCCGGTGTATGGTGGAGCACCTGTGCGGGTCTGGGGGAGGCCGCAACCATGGCATTGCGAAGCGTCCTGTCGGTCGGGAGCCTGTCGCGCATCGCCATATCGCTGCTGGCCGTCGGTTTTTCGGCGACGGCGCCAGTTGCCGCGGTCGCCGATGTATGCGATCGCCTGCAACCGGTTTCGACCGCGCTCGGCTATCAGGTGCGGGAACCGGACGTCCGCTGCGAGGGCCTCTACGAGTCGACGGTCCGGGCGATCGGGATCGAGGTCGTAGGCTTCCTCCTGGCCCCGGTTCGCTTCGATGCCGAACTGGAAGCCGAAGTCGAGATCGCCAGCGCCGACCTGTCCAACCTCGAAACGCCGCCCGAGGGCCCTCTCCGCGTCCGCGCCGTCGCGCTTCCGCTCAAGACCTACTACCGCATGGATGCCGTGCTCGGCCCGGACGGGACGATGGCATGGCCGTTGGCCGAGGTCATTCGGCCGGCAGGCCTGAAGGACGACCAGATCGGCATCTATGGCTGGTTCGGCGAAGAGACCGATAAGACCTTCGTTCCGGTGAGGGTCCTGTCCGCCACGGCGGAGTCGTCGGAAATGCCGGAACCGTCCCCGCAACTCCGGCTGTATCTCCGGGTTACCAGCGATGCCGAGCGGCTATTGTGGCGGTACGGGGACGACGGCACGGTCTCGGAATGGCTGCCGGCCGCCGAAGGACGCGTCCGTGCCGGGCAGACGGCGGCGGTCGCCCTGCCGCCGGGGCCGACCGCGCTTCTACGCATCGACGTCACCGCCAAGCCCGAAGGCAGCGACGATTGGACGAGCCTCAGGTTCGACCTCGTCCGGACGGAACCGTGAAGCGAAGCCAGAGGCGGCTCCTCGAACGGCGCCGGGACGACTATCTGAGCCGCGCCGCCAAGGCGCTCTCCCAGGACCCGGCCGCCGACGTCGCCGCCGAAGTCGAGCGGGTGGAAACCTATGGCAAGCTGATCCAGGCGGGGCGCGTGACGGGCAGACGTGAACGGACGATCGCCGCAATCGTGGGAATCATCTGCGTCACGTTGGCCGCGGCAACCCAGATGGTCCGCATGCCGTCGGCAGGGATCACGCTGGTCGCGGAGGCGACGAGCGTCACCTTCATGCTCGCCGATCCATGGCGATGGGAACATCCGGCGAGCGGCGCTCATGCCATCCGTCTGGAAAATTTCGAGGCGATCGATCTTCCGCCGACCGTGATCGCGAAGGAGGCTTCGGGCGACCGCGACTGGATCGACGTTTCCGGCGGCAATCTGTCGGTCGCATCGCTCAGCCTCGCCGAAGGGAGCCGCGTCACCCTGGAAGCCGAGCCCGACGCCATCGACCTGTTCGTGGTCGGCGGCCGGTTGAGCGGCGACCTTACCCTGCTGGGTGACGTCGAGGTGACGGCGGGCACCGACGACGGCGGAACCGATTCGGCCGGCGGCGCCCGCAGCTTCGCCCTGCCCGAAATCGTGAGCTTCGCCTCGCCGGGCGACGGCATCGTGCCCGCCCATATCCTCATTCGCGACGAGACTCCCCTCACCTTTCAGGACGTCCGGGTCACGTCGCTGTCGTTCGCGCGCGAGACTCCGCTGGAGGCCGGCCAGACGGCGTTCCGATCGACCATCCGCGAGGGGCAGGTTATTGTTTCCGATACGCAAACCGTGGTGCCGCTCAACCGCGGCGACCACCTTGAACTGCGCGGGGGCGAGGGGGCGAGGCTGGTGCATCTCGGGCTGGACGAGAGCATTTCGGTCGCTTTCGAGGGCGAAGTCGAACGGGCGCAACTCGTTCAGGCCGGGGTTCACAGGGATCTGAGGCCGACCCTGCTCGAATACGTCTATCACAACGAACGCCTGGTCTTCATGTGGAGTGCCCTTGGATTCCTGTGGGGGTTTCTGTGGAGCGCGCGAAAGACTCTCTTCCCATGATCGGCTCGGCGTTCAGGCGTCTCGCGGCCTTCATCTGCCTGCTGGTCCTGATCGGACCGGCCGGCGCAACCGGAACGGCGGACTCGCCGCCGACCGGAGAAGCCTTCGCGCTGGCCCTTCGCGACCACGTCGTGCGCATCCGGGCCATTTGGGAAAGCGGCGAAACCCAGGACGGCTTCGGGTTCGTCGTCGGGCGGAACGAAGGCGGTGTCTACATCGTCACCGCCGACCACATCGTCCGCGGCAATCTGCCGGGTCAGGTCGCCAGCGAGGTGAGCGTCACCTGGTTCCGGCGGCGCGGCGAACAGTTCGCGGCCACCCTGCTCGGCACCCATGACGCGCAGCGCGACGTCGCCGTGCTGCGGACCCAACTACCCGAGGGCCTGTCCCTGCGGCCCGAACTGCTGGTCCGGACACCGGCGCTGCCCGAACGGTCCAGGCCCGTGTGGTATGTCGGACGCGCGGGCCAGTGGTACGTCCCGTCACAGGCGGGAACGGTCAATAGCGTCGATCTCGATCAGCAGATCATGGTAGATGGCCTGAACGTCCAGGTCGGCACGTCGGGCGCGCCGCTGGTCGCCGAGAACGGAATCGCCGGGATGATCGTCGCCGATACGATCGGCGGAATTCCCCGCGCCATCGGCATCGACTTCATCCAGCGTGCCTTCGCGTTCTGGGCCCATCCCTGGGACCTGCATGCCGCGACCGAGACGGTCACGGCCGAAGGACCGCCCGCCACCCCCGACGACCGGGGCGATGCTGGAGAACCCGCTGAGACCGCCGCGCCCGCGCGCGAGTCGTCCCGTGTCCCGCCGCCGCCCGAACGGGACGAACGTCAGGAGGAAGAACCGGAAACGCGCCTTCCGGCGGGAAGCATCCTGGATACGAACCGGATGCGGCAAAGCATCGAGCGGCGTCTTGCCGCGTTCGCCCCTATCGAGCCCGGATCTGCGCCCGACGCATTCAGCGCAGAGGCCGCGCCCGAACTCGCTCTCTCCAACATCGACGTACGAGCCGGCGACGCAGTCGTCCGGGCTTCCGCCTTCGTTACGCTGGACGGCACTGATCTCGGCCGCGTCACCGCGCGAGTGACCGCGGGGCCGGAACCCGGCAAGACAGCGGTGACCTTGTCCTTCCCCGGCGGCGCGATATCGGGCAGCGACGGCGCCTGCCGTTTCCACCTGACGATGAAGCGGGCCGACCTCATCTGGGATGACGATCTCGGCAGCTTCTCGGGGGCGAACATCCAGGCGGCCCCCGTCTCCATCGAATGTGCGCCCGACTTTCGCTTGAAAGCGGGCACGCTGACGATCGAGTCAGCATTCGATCGAAACACCGATACCACCGGCTGGTCGGGCGCCTTCGACATCACGTTCGACCGTCTCGTCGTGCTGGAATGCGACAGCTATGACTGCATGAGCCCGCGCGAGGTCATGCGGGCCGGCGCAGCCGGGTTCCGGGTCGCCTTCAAGCAGATCGATTTCGACGGGCGAGGCTCGGTCCTCGCCGACTTGCCCGCGACCTACTGGCCGCGTGAAGCGGCGTTCGCCGCACCGGCCTTCGACCTGATCGCGGCGGAGTTCGGTGCACTCGCTCCCGAGCGCGTTCTCGCCTATCTCGGCGATGCAACGATATCGCTTCACGCCGAAGCAGCGCAGGCGGAGATCGAACAGGGAATCAATGTCCGCGCGGACGAAGCCGCGCTTACCTTTACCTCCGGCGACGCGGCTCGCCTCACCTATCACCACAAAGGCGCGACCCTGTCGGGTTTAGGCGCGGGAGTCGGCGTCCCCCCCGTGATGGAGATCGACGTACGGACCGCGCGGCGTTTCGATCTCGCTGAGATCTCTAACGGCGACGTCGAGACTTGGTTGGACGATATCGGCCCCGTTGCCTTCAGTGCGTCGGCCGCCGGCAGCCGGAGCGCAGCGACCGGCAGCGGCCAGTTGTGGACGGACAGCGGTGCGGGCGCAGGCATGGCGCATGCCGTGCTGGAAAGCACCGATCCGGCGTCCTTCCTGATCGAGACCTTCTTGAGCCCTCTGATCAGGCAATCCGGCAATCCGAGCGCCTACCGCCAGGCACTTCTCGAAGTGATTCAACTGATCGCGAGTCCTTCGACCGGCAGGGCCGGCCGGTCGTATCGATTCGAAATCGACGCAGACTTCATGAACCAGCAGGCAACGATCAACGGCGTTACCCTCTCGGAGATCGGATGGCTGTTCGACGACGCCTGCATGCGGTACGGGTGCTGAGCCGGACACGCTAAGCCGGACCGTTCAACCGCGAACTCCCGATCGTCGGGGTGGCTGGGGCGCCAGGATTCGAACCTGGGATCACGGGATCAAAACCCGTTGCCTTACCGCTTGGCCACGCCCCATCCGCGCTTGCGGGCGCTATTCCTAGACAACCCCCCGACCCGAAGCAAGATCAGTGCGTGCATATCTCGACGTCCTGATCGATATAGGGGAACACGCCCCCTTTCAGGAAATAAATTTTCATTATATGAAACTTCTTGCCAGGAACGCCCCAAGAGGAGAGAACCCATCCCCATGACCGAAGCCGCTTTGATCGACGGAAAGGCTTTCGCTGCGAACCTGCGCGCCGAGGTAGGGCGTCAGGCCGCCGTACTCGCCGAGTCTCACGATGTCGTTCCCGGCCTGGCCGCCGTCCTGGTGGGCGAGGACCCGGCGAGCGAGGTCTATGTACGCAACAAGGGCAAAGCGACACGCGAGGCGGGAATGAACTCGTTCGAGCACCGCCTGCCGGCCTCGACTTCCCAGGCTGAGTTGCTCGACCTCGTCGCCGCGCTCAATGCCGATGAAAAGGTCGATGGAATCCTGGTGCAGCTTCCCCTGCCGGGACAGATCGATTCCGGCGCGGTGATCGACGCCATCGACCCGGCCAAGGACGTCGACGGTTTCCATCCGGTCAATATGGGCCGGCTGGTGAACGGGGCACCGGGGCTTGTCCCGTGCACGCCACTCGGCTGCCTGCTGATGCTGAAGGACCGTCTGGGCGACCTTTCCGGAAAGAACGCGGTCGTCGTCGGACGGTCTAACATCGTCGGCAAGCCGATGGCGCTGCTGCTTCTGCGCGAAAGCTGCACGGTAACGGTCGCCCATTCGAGAACCCGAGACCTCGCAGCCGTCTGCCGCGACGCCGACATTCTGGTCGTGGCCGTGGGCCGGCCGGCGATGGTGCCGGGCGACTGGGTCGGCCCCGGCGCCACGGTGATCGATGTCGGTATCAACCGGGTCGCGGGCGAAGGCGGCAAGACGCGGCTGGTGGGCGACGTCGCCTTCGAGGAAGCACGCGCGGTCGCCGGAGCGATCACCCCCGTACCCGGCGGCGTCGGGCCGATGACCATAGCATGCCTGCTACGGAACACGCTTCACGCCGCCTGCCTTCGCCGCGGGATCGCAGTGCCGCTGGCCGACTGACACGAAAGGCTCAGTCGAGGAGGGCCAGGCAGCGGGCCGCGATCTGGTCGAGCGTGGCTTCGGGGTCGAACCCCTTATGCTTGGCGGCGAACCGCTCCGCCGCGGCGCGGGCGGCACCGGTCTCGACGAACTGCTCCATCACCGCGCCGTAGTCGATTCCTTCCGCTTGGACGCCCACCGCTTTGCCGGCGCCAAGCGACGAGACGCGGTGCGCCAATGTCGCCTGCTCCAGATGCTGCGGAAAGGTGAAGAGCGGTATTCCCGCGAGCAATGCCTGGGCGGTTGTTCCATGCCCTCCGTGGCAGACGATCACGTCGCATTCTCCCGCAAGCGCGGGAAGGTCGACGGGCCGCGGCTCGACATGGATGCCGGCGGCCATGGCTTGTTCGAGGAGCGGCGGCGGCGCGTCACGGAGATGCATGGCGACAGACCAGCCGAGGCGACGGAGATGGTCGATCAGGCCGGTCTCTGCCACCGTCCTGCCGGTCAGATAGACGAAGGCCCGGCGCCGGCCGCTGTCGGGCCAGGCTGGCGCATTCTTGCCGACGGCGCCGGCGATCGGGCCGACATATCGGGCCGCCCCCCGGCCGGGATAATGGTCGATCTCGGAAAAGGTGCAGAGGAACCGAACGTCGGCGTCGACAATGGCGCTGATGCTGGAAAGCCGCCCGCCCTTACCGCCACGCACTCCCGCGTTCACCACCGCGAGCACCTGGGAATCGAGCTTCTCGCGCTCTGCCTTCGGTACCTTGCGCCAGGGCTGCAAAGACGCACTGGGCCGCGCCGGCGGCGGCATCTCGAATCCGGTCCCCAGCGCCATGACGGGGAACCCGGCGCCGCGCGCGGCGAGCATGGCTGTCGGCGCATGGTTCGCGACGAGAAGATGCGGCCTCGTGGACGCGAAGATTCGCTGCCATGCGGCCACGAGCCCCCTGACGTTCTCGACCTGCGTGTACCCCGAAAGCGCCAGCACTCCCGCATAGTTGATGGCGCTGACGCCCCGCGGGTTGTTCCCTTTCCAATGCGGCGCCATCGCCACCGGGATGCCCTCGCCGGCACCGGCGGCACGATGCGGCTCCCTGAGGAGAAGGGCGACGTCGTGCCCGGCCTCGCGCAGCCTTTGAGACAGAGGCAACAGCTTGGCGACATGGCCATAGCCGCCGCCGAGCTCCCAGGCCAGCAGGACCCGCGCCACAGGTTCTATCCGCGCGCCGAACCGTCCCTCAGTCGTCTTTCTCCCGGTTCACCTTGGTGAGGGCAAACAGAGTACGCTGATCGAGCCAACCTGTTTCCGGCAGGCCGGACAATCCCTGAAAGCGGGCGAGGGACTTGGCGACCTCCTCGTCGAACACGCCATCGGCCTCGCCTTCGAAAAGCGAACGCTCGGCCAGCGCCTCCTGCACCGACTGGATGGTCGCCCGGTAGAAGTAGGCGCCCTTGCTGCCGTGCTGGATCTGGGCGATTTCCGAAAGCTCCTGAAGCCGCCCCTGATACAGGTAACGGAGCAGCTCGGTGACGCCATAAATAAACTTCTGCTTCGGATTGGCGCGGCAGTACTGCGCAACGAGGTCGAGCAGAAATTCGGTCGTCTGCCAGGGCGTCAGATCGTAAGTCTCGTCCTGCTGTTGATTCGTCGCCGTCACGTAGCCGTCGACCCAGCCGGCATAGACGTAGTAATCGCGGGTCTTCCCGTCATAGGCTTCAATGAAGCGGTCGCAGGTGACGGTCCCTGCGCCGTCTATCGCGAAGTTCCCGTCTCCATCCGCCGCCGCGGCCGGTAGCGCGCCGGCAAGAAGCAGAGCACCGACCGCTCCCAGCATCGCCGTCTTGACCATCATCCCCGTCCTCGATTTTTCGCCTGCCGTCTCGCAGGCCAGCATACCCGCTGGCCACTTGGTCGCCTATGCCGACGCCCGCAAGCAACTGTCGGAATTCCTTACAGCGCCTGCCTCGGGCTTCTTACCCTTCAAGCCTATTCATTTCGGGTTAATCATCTATTGCCGAGCAAGAGTTTGACGACCAGAACGTCGTACCGACCGGATCAACTGTCGGATTCTCTTACACCTTTGGCGATCCGCTTCTCCATTCCCGCAGGTTTCGCTGGATTCCCTTAGGTGGTACGAAAATTGCGAAGGGGCGCCCAGTTTATCCGTCCGTAGGGAGAACGGAGATGAATTCCAAGACCCTATTGCTGGCGTCGGTCGCCGCGGTCGGCCTTGCCGCAGGCCCGGCGCACGCCCTTCAAATAACAGGAACAGAAGATATTCTCGCGCTGACCCGCGCCCTCAACCTGGGGCAGGGCGTCGGTGAAGGCTTCAGCGCCGCCGGCATCAGCATCACCGGTGCTTCGGTCGTTCGAGGCGCCGCTGACGGGGGATATGGAGGATACGGCGGGTACGGCGGTTACGGCGGCCCCGACACGACCCTCGGCCTGCTGACCGACTTCGGCGGGGGCAGCCTTCCCGGTTCGATCATCACGACCGACGACGACAGCGGCAGCTTCGGCAACGGCCTTTCGTCCCAGATCACCGGGGTCGTGGGCTCCTCGGGCGAACTCAACTTCGCCGTCAGCGGGTTTTCCGACTTCGACTTCGACGGCTTCGACGACGGTAGCGAAGGCTACGGCGGATATGGCGGTTACGGCGGCTACGGCGGCGGCGCACCGCACGACGAGTTCGGCGACTACGCCTTTTATGTCGGTGTGGGGTCGTCCAATCCATCCGACTTCGGCAGCACCGGCGAGTTCGGCGAATTCGTCCCCGGCGGCGAGTTTGGTGGCGACCTGCAGCTGTTCGATTTCTACGAATCCCTGAGCGGCAGCGACGTCGACTTCTTCCAGGTGCTCGCCGATGAAGGCCAGGAGTTCGTGGCCTTTACCGACAACACCGACTTCTCCGGAGGCTACGGCGGGTACGGCGGGCCGGTGCTTGCGGCCTTGGCGGTCGAAGGCGGCGGTGAAGAAACCGGCGGTCCGGCGCCAATCGGCACCTTCACCAACGAATCAGGCACCTATAACCTGCCGGCCGCGGGCGGCATCGTCCTCAGTAGCGGCAATGTGGAAGACTACGAGGACGGCGGCAATTTCAACTCGGGCAACTCGACGAGTTGGGACAATGTCGCCAATCCCGAGCAGGACGGCCTTCTCGATGAGATCACCGGCGAACGGTCGCACCACGACGTCATTCAATTCGACCTGACCTTCGACGTCGCCGAAGGCTTCGACATCCTGTCGTTCCTGGCCGCATTCGGTTCGGAGGAATTCCCTGAGTACCAGGGCAATACCTACGTCGACGGCTTCGGGATTTTCCTCAACGGCGAGAACATCGCCGGCGTGGATGGCTTCACCGTCAACATCAACCATCCGGGCATGGCAGCGATCCCGGGAACCGAGCTCGACGGCGTTTTGGCACCGGGCGGCAATCCGCTTCTCCGCTTCGACGCCCCCGTCCTCGCGGGCAGCACCGGCAACACGCTGACCATCATCCTCAGCGACACCAGCGACGACATCTACGACACGACCGCCTACATCGCCCAGTTGGGTGCGGCGGGCGCGAGCGAAGAGACGCCGCTGCTGCCGAGCAACACGACCGAGGATGGCGGGTTCGAGTTCGATATCCCGCCGGTGCCGCCGGGAACGATCATCTGGATCGATCCGGACGTCGCCGTCGGCTACACCTTCGAACTCGACACGACCGGCGACGACATCTTCTTCGCGTCGGTGACGATGCCGGGTCTAGCCTCGGTCAACGACGCCGACGGCTACGAACTGCTGGCCTTCGATGGCACGGACTTCATTTCCCTGGGGACGTTCCTGGCCGGCCAGTCCTTCGACTTCACGACGCTGGCGTTCGACGTTTCGATCTTCCGGATCGATGACATCGACCCCGACCTGTTCCTGGATCCGACCGATCCGCTGGCGTTCCAGGCGGGCATCACCCTGACCGACGTGTTCGACGACGGCACCGACACCCTCACCATGACGCCGACGACCATCTTCGTCGCCGACGTGCCGGAGCCGCCGAGCTTCGCGCTGATGCTGGCGGGGCTGTTCGGTGCGGGCCTGTTCTGGCGGGTGCGCGGACGGACGACCGGTACGGCGCAGTAGTCCCGCCGGACCGATCGAAGCAGAAGGGCCTGCCGGTTCGCCGGCAGGCCCTTTTCTTTTGTGCGCTGTGTCAGCCGACCGTCAGGCCGCCACGGCCACCTGCTCGCCGTCGATCGCCAGGGTGCCGTTGGCGACGCCGACATTGACCGTCTGGCCGTCCTGGATCCGCCCTTCGAGGATCATGCTCGCCAGCGGGTTCTGCAGGTTGCGCTGAATCACCCGCTTCAGCGGCCGCGCCCCATAGCCCGGGTCGAAACCGGCATTGGCGAGCCACGTCTTGGCCGCTTCGTCGAGATCGAGGGTGATCTTGCGATCGGCCAGCAGCTTCCGCAGCCGCACCAGCTGGATGTCGACGATCGCCGTCATCTGGTCGCGGGTCAGGCGATCGAACAGCAGCACCTCGTCGAGCCGGTTCAGGAACTCGGGCCGGAAGGCCTGCCGGACCACGTCCATCACCTTCTCCCGCGCCGCCGAGACCGGATCGCCGGGCTGCAGGGCGGCGATGTAGTCGCTGCCCAGGTTCGAGGTCATGATGATGACCGTGTTGCGGAAATCGACCGTCCGCCCCTGGCCGTCGGTCAGCCGTCCGTCGTCGAGAACCTGCAGGAGGACGTTGAACACGTCCGGATGTGCCTTCTCGATCTCGTCGAACAGGATCACCTGATAGGGCCGGCGCCGCACCGCCTCGGTTAGCGCACCGCCTTCCTCGTAGCCGACATAGCCCGGAGGCGCGCCGATCAGCCGCGCGACCGAGTGCTTCTCCATGAACTCCGACATGTCGATACGGACCTTCGCCGTCTCGTCGTCGAACAGGAACTCGGCCACCGCCTTGGTGAGCTCGGTCTTGCCGACGCCGGTGGGGCCCAGGAACAGGAACGAGCCGATAGGCCGGTTCGGGTCCTGGAGGCCGGCACGCGACCGGCGGACGGCGTTGGCGACCGCGACGATCGCCTCGTCCTGACCGATGACCCGCTGGTGCAGGCCGTCTTCCATGTGGAGGAGCTTCTCGCGCTCGCCTTCCAGCATCTTGTCGACGGGAATACCGGTCCAGCGCGAGACGACGCTGGCGATATCCTCCGCCGTCACTTCCTCGCGCAGCATGGTCTCGGTATCGGCCGTCTCGGCGGTCTCGATCTTCCGCTGGAGATCGGGAATGACGCCGTAGGCGAGTTCGCCCGCCCGCGCGAGGTCGCCCTTGCGTTGTGCGATCTCGAGCTCGCTCCGCGCCTGGTCGAGCTGCTCCTTGAGCTTCTGGGCACCCGAGAGCTTTTCCTTCTCGGCCTGCCATGAGCTGGTGAGCTCGGCCGACTTCTGCTCGAGGTCGGCCAATTCCTTTTCGAGCTTGCCGAGCCGATCCTTGGAGGCGGTGTCGCTCTCCTTTCGGAGCGCCTCGCGCTCGATCTTGAGCTGGATGATGCGCCGATCGAGTTCGTCGATCTCCTCGGGCTTCGAATCGACTTCCATGCGCAACCGGCTCGCCGCCTCGTCGACCAAGTCGATCGCCTTGTCGGGCAGGAAGCGGTCGGTAATGTAGCGGTTCGACAAGGTCGCGGCGGAGACGATGGCGCCGTCGGTGATGCGGACGCCGTGATGCAGCTCGTACTTCTCCTTGAGGCCGCGAAGGATCGAAATCGTGTCTTCGACCGAGGGCTCGGCGACGAACACCGGCTGGAAACGCCGCGCCAGCGCCGCGTCCTTTTCGATATGCTTGCGGTACTCGTCCAGCGTCGTCGCGCCGACGCAGTGCAGCTCGCCGCGCGCCAGCGCCGGCTTCAGCATGTTGGAGGCGTCCATCGCCCCCTCGGCGGCGCCCGCCCCGACCAGGGTGTGCAACTCGTCGATGAACAGGATGATGTCGCCCTCGGCGTGGCTGATTTCCTGAAGCACCGCCTTCAGCCGCTCCTCGAACTCGCCGCGATACTTGGCCCCGGCCACCAGCGCCCCGAGGTCGAGCGCCATCAGCCGCTTCTCGCGGAGCGATTCGGGCACGTCGCCGTTGACGATGCGGAGCGCCAGCCCCTCGATGATCGCGGTCTTGCCGACGCCCGGCTCACCGATCAGCACCGGATTGTTCTTGGTGCGCCGCGACAGGACCTGGATGGTGCGGCGGATCTCGTCGTCGCGGCCGATGACCGGATCGAGCTTCCCTTCGCGCGCGACCGCGGTGAGATCGCGGGCATACTTCTCAAGCGCGTCGTAGCTGTCCTCGGCGCCGGCGCTGTCAGCCTTCCGGCCCTTGCGGATGCTTTCGATCGCCGCGTTCAGCGACTGTGCGGAAACACCGGCGTCGCCGAGGATCTTCGCCGACGGCGTGCCCGCCGCCATGGTCAGCGCCATCAGCAGGCGCTCGGCGGTGACGTAGCTGTCCCCCGCCTTCTCGGCGATGGTCTCGGCCTGCTCGAACAGGCGTGCGGTTTCGGGCGCGAGATAAACCTGGCCGGCGCCACTGCCCTCGACCTTCGGCAGCTTGTCGAGTTCGACCTCGACTCCCGTCAGCGCGCGCGCCGGATCGCCGCCCGCGGCCCGGATCAGATTGGCAGCCAAGCCTTCCTTGTCGTCGAGCAGGACCTTCAGCACGTGCTCGGGCGTCAGCCGCTGATGCCCCGAGCGCAGCGCCAACCCCTGCGCCGACTGAATGAAACCCTTGGATCGGTCCGTGTACTTCTCGAAATCCATATCTGGCATTCCTCCGTCTGAGGCCCCTCTTGGAGGCAGCCCGCTAATAACCGGACACAACGTGTGGTTAAGTCGCTGCTACATGTAGGTGCTTGATCCCACAGCGCAAGACGAGCCTCCACCTGCTCTGACGAGACGGATGTATGGTGCCGCCGCCACTCTGCAAGCGCCTTGATCCAGGTCAGGAGGGAAAAGCGAGGGCGCAGGCTTCTTCCGCCAACGTCGTGCAAACCCTATATCTTTTTTGCTATATTCAGACCCATGAAATGGACGGTCGAGTTCTTGAACGACGAGGTCAGGAAGGAACTCGACTCCCTGCCGGTCGATATTCGGGCGCGTTTCGAACGTATCGTCCGCCTGATCGGCGAGTTCGGGCTGAACCAGGTCCGAGAGCCTTACATCAAGCATCTGGAAGGTCCTCTTTGGGAAATGCGGATGAAAGGCAAGGACGGCATCGCCCGAGCGATCTATGTGACGGCCCACCAACGGCGTGTGATCGTCGTTCGGGCATTTCGAAAGAAGACCCAGAAGACGCCGCGCCGTGAAATTGCGCTCGCGCTGGAGCGCGCGAAGGAAGTCAGATGACCAAAGCACCGAAATCGATGGAAACGGTATTCGCCGAATGGCGGCAAGACCCGGAATACCGGGCCGAATACGAAGCGCTCGAAGAGGAGTTCGCTGTGGCAGCAGCGGTAATCGCCGCCAGAACACATGCGCGGCTCACTCAGGAGCAACTCGCCAGCCGGATGGGAACCACGCAAAGCGCCATTGCACGTTTGGAGAGCGGCCGCAGCAAACCCAGCACGACAACCCTGGCAAAGATCGCCGAGGCTACAGGCACCCGGCTGAAGATCGCGTTCGAACCTTTGAAACGAGCACCGTCTGTTTAGGCGGGCAGTGAGCGCCCCTACCGCCACTTTCCATCACGTCATCGGCTGGGCGACCCACGTCCGGTAGGCGGGGCGCTCGAGCAGGCGAGCGTACCAGGCTTCGAGGGCAGGCAGGGATGGGCGCGGGGCGTCCTCTACGTCGAGGTTGAGCCAGCGGAAGGCCATCGCGCCGACCGGTATGTCCCCCATCGTGAAGCGATCGCCGGTGACGAAAGCGCGGCCGGTGAGGGCCTTGTCGAGCATGGCGAACGCCTCATGCGCCTTCTTCGCGGCGGCGGCGATCTTCGCCATGTCGCGGCTCTCCGGCGGCGTCCGGATCAGGCCCCAGAAGATCGTGGTCATCGGCGCCAGCAGCACCGTCTGCTGCCAGTCCATCCAGCGGTCGCCATCGGCACGGGTGACCGGATCGTCGGGCCACAGCCCGCCGGCCCCGTACCGGGCAGCGAGATAGCGCACGATCGTATTCGACTCCCACAGGACGAAACCGCCGTCCTCGATGGTCGGCACGACGCCATTCGGATTGAGATCGCGGTAGGCGGGGTCGTCCACGACGCCGAACGCACCGCCGGCATCGACACGCTCGAACGCCACGCCCAATTCGTCGCAGCACCACAGAACCTTCTGGACGTTGATGGAATTCTTCCGCCCCCAAACCTTCAGCATGTTCGCCCCTCCTGATCGGTTGCCGCATGCTCGGCGGGCCGGTCCTGCAAAGTCAACCGCTCGCCACTGCCCGCGCGTTGGGGCATGGTCGCGCCCATGACCGACAGCGTTCCGTCAGAAGCAGGAAAGGCCGCGCCGGCCCGACGCCCCAAATTCAGCCTCCGCGACGTCGGCCGCGCCCTGCGCAACCCCCATTACCGCGTCTACGCACTCGGGAATATCGTCTCCCTGCTCGGCACTTGGGTGCAGCGGGTCGCACTCGGCTGGCTCACCTGGGAACTGACCCATTCGGAAGCCTGGCTCGGCATCATCGCCTTTGCCGACCTGATCCCCAGCATCGTCGTCGGTCCTTTCGCCGGCGCCATCGCCGACCGTGTCGACCGGCGGCGGCTGATGATCTTCGCCCAGCTCGTCGCCATGACCCAGGCGGCGGCACTCGCCGTCCTCACCTTCGGCGGCTGGATCACCATCGAATGGGTGCTGGGCCTCACGATCTACCTCGGCATGGCGGTCGGCGTATCGCAGCCGGTACGCCTGTCGCTGATTCCGAGCCTAGTGCAGCGGGAGGACCTGTCGGCGGCGACGGCGTTCAACTCGATCATGTTCAACACCGCGCGGTTCATCGGTCCCGCGATCGCCGGCGCGGTCATCGTCTGGGGCGGCACCGCACCCGCCTTCGCGATCAACGCGGTGAGCTACCTCGCCCTCGTCGCCGCGCTGATGACGATCCGCATGCCCGACGACACCGAGGCGCGCCCGGCCGACCGGCGGATGCTGGCCGGCATGGCCGAAGGTGCCCGCTACGCCGTCTCCCATCCCGGCATCGGACCGCTTCTGCTGCTGATCGCCGTGGTGGCCCTGTTCGCGCGGCCGTTCACCGAGCTCCTACCGGGCTTTGCCTCCGAAGTGTTCGGCCGCGGCGCCGACGGCCTCGCCTGGCTGCAGGGAGCGACGGGGCTCGGCGCCATGCTGGGGGGCATGTGGCTCGCCCAGCGCCCGGTCCTCACCGGCCTCACCCGCTTCGTGGTCGCCAACGTCGCCCTGTTCCCGCTGGCCCTGCTCGCCTTCACCGCCACCGACGTGTTCCCGGTCGGCCTCCTGGCGGCGACGCTTGCCGGCTTCGCGATGATCGGCGGCACGATCGGCACCCTCACCCTGATCCAGGTCGCGGTCGACGGCGCGATGCGCGGCCGGGTGATGAGTCTTTACGGCGTGGTGTTCCGCGGCGGCATGGCGACGGGGGCCCTCGCAATGGGCTCGCTGTCGGCCGCGTTCGGATTGCGGGAGACCATCGCTGCCGGCGCCGTCGTCGCGCTGACGCTGGGCCTGTGGTTGGGGCGCCGGCTACTGCGATCGTCAGGAGCGATCGAAGCGGGCTGAACAGGCGAGCGCGTCGCCCTCAATCGCCGCAGGCGTAGACCTTGCTCTGGCTGAAAGTGATGCGGGTGGTCTGGCGCGTAAGGTCGCAGATCGGCACGCATTCGCCCGAGGCGGCGTCGATGCCGGAGAGATGCCAGCCCCCGTCGGCGGTCAAGGCATCGTCGTCGACACAGCGCGTCTCGCCGGTCTTCACCAGATGCATCTCGATGCCTTCGCAGGCGAAGTCGTTCTGGTTCAGATAGAAGGTGATGCCGGGGTGGACCCAAGGCACCTCGTAGGCGTTGCGGATGCAGATCTCCTCGGCGGAGACCATGGAACCCGCGCCGAGGATAAGGCTGATGGCGAGGGTCAGGAACGAGGCCGTTGCCACCCCTCCCCTCCCGTCGTTCCCGCGAAGGCGGGAACCCATGACGGACCGTCTCGGCGGCATCTGGATGCCCGCCTGCGCGGGCATGACGGGATTGTTATGCCCTGCCTCCGGCTCGCAATGACGGAAGAAAAGGCCCATCAGTACCTCAATACCAGTCCAGCAAGCGGTCGATGTATTCGCGTTCGACTGTCGGCCGGTCGCGGTCTCCCGCGCGCCTGTAAAGCTCGTTCAGGATCTCGCGCGAACGCTGGAGGTCTGACGCGGCGGGAATCTTGATGCTGCCGTCGTCCTCGGCCTTGTTGCCCGGCGGCATGCGGCCCAGGGGATCGCGGCCGACCTGGCCATCGCCCGACTGGCCACCCTGCCCAGGCGCACCCTGGGTGTTCTGCCCCATTGCCTGACGAAGCTGCTGGGCGCCCTGCCGGAGCTGGTCGAGCGCCATCGACTGCGCTTCGACGGCTCGCCGGGAGTTGCTCCGCTCGAGCTCCTTCGCGGCCTGCCGCATCGCCCGCTCGGCCTTGCCGAGGGCGTCTGGGATCTGCATGCCGTTCTCGCCGATGTCACGCATCAGGTCGCCGAGCGCGCGGCGCAGCGATTCCTGCGCCGTCGAACCCGTTTCACCACGTCCCGGCTCCGACCGCTCATAGGCGCCGCGGGACATCGCGTCACGATAGGTCTGATCGAGCATCTGTTCCTGACGCTCGCTCAACTCCTTGAGCCGGTCCATCTCCGGCTGGTCGCCGTTCTCCGCATCATTGGCGGTCTGCGACATCGGCTCCATGTTCTCCAGCATCTCCTGGAGCTGATCGAGCATCTGCCGCGCCTGATCGCGGGCGCCGGTCTGGGCCATCTCCTGCGCCTGATCGAGCATGTTCTGCAGATCCTCGCGGGTCCGCATGTCCTCCTGCGGCTGGCTTCCCTGGGCCTGCGACGGCTGCTGATCCTGCTGTTGGTTGAGCAGATCAAGATAGCGATCCATCGCCTCGCGAAGCTGCTGGGTGAGCGCGGCGATCTCTTCCTGCGACGCATCGCTGTCGAGCGCCTCGCGCAGGTCGTCCTGAGCCTTGCGGAGATCCCGCTCGGCGATCGACAGCTGACCGTCCTCGATGCGAAGCGCCACGTCCCACAGCAGATCGAGCACGCCGGTTTCGGCGATCGACCGGCGGTCGTTGAACAGGCGATCGAGGGCAATGCTGAGCACCAGGAAAGCGGTCAGATCGTTGCCGTAGGCATCGGGTTGACCGGCGATCGACGCCAACGCCTTGTGGACGTCGGGGCGGCTCTTAGGATCGGACGTCAGCCGCTTGCGCTGCTCGATGATCGCCTTGGCGACCGGATGAGTGAATTCCTTCTCCGGCAGGACGAACTGCGCCACCGGCGTGGCGGTCTCCTGGCCGATCTGGTCGCGGGCGACCACGACCATGTCCACCGGCAGTCCGGCCCAGGGATGCGGCGTCAGGTCCTGATAGTTGGTCTGGCTGACCTCGCGCGGATTGCGGCCGGAGAGCGGCAGATCCAGGGTCAGCGTCTCGTCCGTCCCTTCGACGAGCTTGAGCTCGGCCCGCACTGATTCGAGGCCGTAATCGTCCGACGCCTCGTAGTCGATCCTGAGCACGTTCCGCCGGGTCTGTTCCGGCCGGTCGACGAGCGCGACCTCGGGCGGCTGGTCGGGGATCACGTCGAGTTTCCAGTCGGACAGCACCATGCCCCCCTGGCGCACGGCGAGACTGTCGCCGCCGTTCAGAGTCAGGCTGGTCTCGTAGTCATCTTCCGCGGCAGTGGAGAAAAGCGTCTCCTGGCCGTCCAGAACCAGGACCGGCTCGCGGCTGCCGCCATGGACGCGCGCCACCAGCGTACTGCCGGCCGGAACCGACACCCGCGTCTCGATATCAGGCGCCTCGGGCGCCGGCACCGGCTGTTCGCCACCATGGGAGAGATAGACGGGCGGCAGGCCGGTATATTCCGGCGGATCGATCCAGGCGAGCAAGTCTCCCCGGCTGGCTCCGGCGTCCGTGCCGAAACGCGGTTCGAGGGCGCGTGCGATCTGGCCGAAGCCGTCGCTTCCCGCGCCTGCGACACCGATGACGAGAAGCAGGATGAGCACCGCCCGCAGGCCGAACGGATCGCGCCGCGCAAGCCCCGCGCGCGGCAAGGTGACCCGGACCTTCCGCGCGGCCTCCCGCATCCGCCGCTGATGCAACCGCCAGAGCGCCAAAGCCCCCGGATCGTCGCCCGCCGGCCGATCGATCAATGTCGTCAGCGGCCGGTGCGGAACGCCACTGGTCCGTTCGAGACGATGCATCCCGTCCGCTTCCGACGGCAGCGAGAAGGCGGGTCCTGCCCGACGCAACGCGAACCCGAATGCCACCGCGAACGCGACCAAGACCAGGGCATTGAGCCATCCGGGCAACGCCTGCCAGATCCCCAGCAGAGCGCCGACCACGAAGGTCCCGGCCACGGCCATGGCGGGCCACAGCGCCGGCCACAGCCCTTCCCACATGCCGGCCCAGCGCGCGAGAAGCACGCGTCGGCGCAGAAAAGGCTCGAAAACGGGTGGCTTGCTCTCGTCGGTCATGCGGCGCCTCGGCCCGAACCGGCGTCGCCGAACCATTCCGGCATCCGGTCGAGGGATAACAAGTCTTCATATGTGGGACGCGGTCGGACAATGGCAAATCGGTCGCCCCTCACCAGCACTTCCGGCACCAGCAGGCGGCTGTTGTAGGTGGACGCCATGACCGCCCCGTAGGCGCCCGCCGACCGGAACGCCAGCATGTCGCCGGCGGCGAGGGGCGGCAGCAGCCGCTGGGTCGCGAAAATATCGGTCGATTCGCAGACCGGCCCGACAACGTCCACCGGCTCGACGGCGCCGTCGGCGGTCTCACGCAGAGGAACGATGTCGTGATGGGCGCCGTAGAGGGCCGGGCGCATCAGGTCGTTCATCGCCGCATCGACGATGACGAAACGCCGCGCCTCCGCGTCCTTCACATAGATGACGCTCGTGACCAGCACGCCGGCATTTCCGGCAATCAGCCGGCCCGGTTCCAGGACCAGGGTGCAGTCGAGATCGCGCGTGTGCGCCTTGACGACCGCGGCATAGTCCTCCGGCGTGGGCGGCGTCTCGTCGTTATAGGGAATGCCGAGCCCGCCGCCGAGATCGAGACGCCCGATGCGGTGACCCTCGGCCCGGAGCATCCCGACGAGATCGACCACNCGGCGGAACGCCTCGCCGAAGGGCGCGAGATCGGTGAGCTGGGAGCCGATATGCACGTCGACGCCGACGACCTCGATCCCCTCGCATNGGGCCGCGAGCGCGTAGACCGCCGGCGCGCNCTCGATGGCGATGCCGAACTTGTTCTCCTTACGACCGGTCGAGATCTTGNCGTGGGTCTTGGCGTCCACATCCGGGTTCACTCGCACCGTGACCGGGGCGCGGCGACCCATTGCGCGCGCNACCTCGTCCAGCACGACGAGTTCCGGCTCGGATTCGACATTGAACTGCAGCACGCCGGCTGCCAGCGCGAACGCCATCTCCTCGCGGGTCTTGCCGACGCCGGAGAAGACGATGCGTTCGCCCGGGATGCCGGCCGCCAGCGCCCGGCGCAGCTCACCTTCCGAGACCACGTCGGCGCCGGCCCCCTGCTCCGCCAGCGTTCTCAGAACGGCAAGATTGCCGTTGGCCTTGACCGCGAAGCAGACGATCGCCGGCACGTCCGAAAAGGCGTCGGCGAAGACGCGGAAATGCCGTTCGAGCGTCGCCGTCGAATAACAGTAGAAAGGCGTCCCGACCGCTGCCGCGATATCGGCCAGCGCCACGTCCTCGGCCGTCAGGGCGCCATCGCGATAGGTGAAATGGTCCATGTCAGTAGGTGAAGACGGTGCCCGAGCCGTCGTCCTGATTGCGCGGCTCCTCGGTGGTCTGGCGCCCCGGAACCTCAAGCGCGCCCTTCTTGCCGCAGCCGCCGAGCAGCGCCGCCGCCAGGATCATCCCCACCATGCCGAGACAGGCGGCCCTGGTCATAGGAACCGCGCCCGCGCCGTCGCCACAGCTTCGCGCACGCGCTCGGGCGCGGTGCCGCCGAGGCTGGTCCGGCTGGCGACCGACTGCTCGACGCCCAGCACATCGAATACGGCCCCGGTGATGCGGGGGTCGACCGAACGCATGTCCTCGACCGACAAGGCGTCGAGTGCGCAGCCCCGCTTCTCCGCGAGACGCACCACCCGGCCGGTAATGCCGTGCGCCTCGCGGAACGGCACACCTGCTGCCCGTACAAGCCAGTCGGCCAGATCCGTTGCGTTGGTATAGCCGACGCCCGCCATCGCCAGCATGCGCTCCTCGTTCACCGCCATGTCGCCGACCATGCCGGTCATCGCCCGGACGGTGATCTCCAGCGTGTCGACGGCATCGAACAGGGGCTCCTTATCCTCCTGCATGTCCTTCGAATAGGCGAGCGACAGGCCCTTCATCGTCACCAGCAGCGAGATCAAGCTGCCGATGACCCGCCCGCACTTGCCGCGCACCAGCTCGGCGGCGTCGGGATTGCGCTTCTGCGGCATGATCGAGCTGCCGGTGGTGAAGGCATCCGACAGCTTGACGAAGCCGAAACCGGCGCTCGACCACACCACCATCTCCTCGGCGAGACGCGAGAGATGGGTGGCGAGGATCGCGCCCGCGGCCAGTGTCTCCAGGACGAAGTCGCGATCGGAGACGGCGTCCATCGAGTTCGCCATCGGCCGGTCGAAACCGAGCGCTTCCGCCGTCTGTGCACGGTCGATCGGAAACGAGGTGCCGGCCAGCGCCGCCGCACCGAGCGGACATTCGTTCAATCGCCGCCGGGCATCCGTGAGCCGGCCGCGGTCGCGTCCGATCATCTCGACATAAGCGAGAAGATGATGGCCGAATGTCACCGGCTGCGCCGGCTGGAGATGCGTGAAGCCCGGCATCACGGTGCCGGCATGGGCATCGGCGCGGTCGATCAATGCCGCCTGAAGCGCCTTCAAATGCCCGTCCAGCCGGTCGATCGCCGCCCGCGTCCACAGGCGGAAGTCGGTCGCCACCTGATCGTTCCGCGAGCGCGCCGTGTGCAGCCGCTTGCCGGCATCCCCGATCAGGTCGGTCAGGCGGGATTCGATGTTGAGGTGGATATCCTCGAGCGCCCGGTCGAAGCGGAAGTCGCCGGCTTCGATTTCTGCCAGGACACGGTCGAGCCCCTCGCGGATCGCGTCGCCGTCGTCCTCCGACAGGATCCCCTGCCGGACCAGCATGGCGCAATGGGCCTTCGACCCCGCGACGTCCTCCGCATAGAAGCGGCGGTCGAAATCGATCGAGGCGTTGATGGCTTCGAGCAGCGCGTCCTGCCCGCCCTCGAAATGGCCGCCCCACATGGCGGTCGCGGCGCCCTTGGCCGATCGTTCGGTCATGGCGCACCGCAAAGGCCGGTGGCGTGCGATATCCGCCGCCCCGGGGCCCTGTCCCTGTGCCGCCGTGCTGTTATAGTCCCGGTCGCCATGAAGAGATCGCGTCCAACCATACTTCTCGCCGCAGCCTTCGCCGTAGCGGCGATCGCGGTCATAGCGGTCAAGCTAATGCAGGAGAGCGATGGATGGCAATCATCGCCGGATCGCGCCGCCGCAATCGCCAGCCTGAAGGAATCCATCGATTTCGTACCCGCCGACGAACCGCCGCCGGTACCCGCGCTTACCTTCACCGATGCAGAGGGAACGGCCCTCAGCTTGGCGGACTTCCGCGGACGGGTCGTCCTTCTGAATCTGTGGGCCACATGGTGCGCCCCCTGTATCGAGGAGATGCCGGCCCTGGATGCCCTGGAGAGAGAACTGGGTAGCCCCGGCTTTGCGGTAATCGCCCTGTCTCAGGACCAGGGCGGCATGAACGCGGTCGCTCCGTTCTGGGAGAAGGCCGGGCTTGAGCATCTCGCCATCTATCTCGACAAGACGATGACCGGGGGCCGGGCGATCCAGGCGCGCGGTCTTCCCACCACGTTGCTCATCGACCCGGAGGGACGGGAGCTCGGCCGCATCGAAGGACCGGCCAAGTGGGATCAGCCGGTGGTGGTCGCCGCCCTCAGGAGCCTCGCCAACAAGGACACGAAACCGGGCGACTGAACCCTACACCCGCTCCAGCACCACGGCGATCCCCTGGCCGACGCCGATGCACATGGTGCAGAGGCCCCAGCGGCCGTCGCCCAGCGACAGCTCCAGCGCCGCCGTCATGGCGAGGCGCGCGCCGCTCATGCCGAGCGGGTGACCGAGCGCGATCGCGCCGCCGTTCGGATTGACCTGCGGCGCGTCGTCGGCAAGGCCGAGATCGCGCGTCACCGCGAGCGCCTGGGCCGCGAACGCCTCGTTCAACTCCACCACCGCGAAGTCGTCGATCGAGAGGCCGGTCCGCGCCATGACCTTGCGGCTGGCCGGCGCCGGGCCGACGCCCATGATCCGGGGCGGCACCCCGGCGGTCGCCATCGCGGCGACGCGGGCGATGGGCGTGAGGCCGTGGCGTTTCGCGGCAGCCTCGCTCGCCACGATCAGCGCGCAGGCGCCGTCGTTGACGCCCGAGGCGTTGCCGGCGGTCACCGTGCCCCCGGACCGGAACGGCGTCGGCAGCTTGGCGAGCTTTTCCAATGACGTCTCGCGCGGGTGCTCGTCGGTGTCGACGACGTCCGGATCGCCCTTCCGCTTCGGAATGGTGACCGGGACGATCTCCCGCGCCAGCCGTCCCGACTGCTGCGCGGCCAACGCACGCTGCTGGCTGCGGAGCGCGAAGGCGTCCTGATCGGCACGGGCGACGCCGAACTCGGCGGCGACGTTCTCGGCGGTCTCCGGCATCGAATCGATGCCGTGGCGTTCCTTCATCACCGGGTTCACGAACCGCCAGCCGATGGTTGTGTCGTAGATTTCTGCATTGCGCGAGAAGGCGGTCTCGGCCTTCCCCATGACGAAGGGCGCCCGCGACATGCTCTCGACGCCGCCGGCGAGATAGAGATCCCCTTCGCCGGCCCGGATCGCCCGCGCCGCAGTCCCCACCGCATCGAGGCCCGAGCCGCAGAGCCGGTTGACGGTCGCGCCCGGCACCTCCGCCGGCAATCCGGCCAGCAGCAGGACCATGCGGGCGACGTTGCGGTTGTCCTCCCCCGCCTGGTTGGCGCAGCCGAAGATCACGTCGTCGACCGCCGCCCAGTCCACGCCCTGGTTCCGCGCCATCAGCGCCTCGACCGGCACCGCGGCGAGATCGTCGGTCCGCACCGGAGACAACGCCCCGCCATAACGCCCGATCGGCGTCCGCGTCGCATCGCAGATGAAAGCCTCAGGCATTCCCGTGTCTCCTTCTCTCACCCGTGGAAGCGGCGGCCCGACTGGGCGAGGCGGCGGAGCAAGGGCGAGGCGCGGTAGCGGTCCTCACCATAGGTCCGAGCCATATTGTCGAGCACCGTGACGACGTGGCCGGCGCCCAGGGCGTCCGCCCAGGCGCAGGGGCCTTGGGGATAGTTGACGCCCATGCGCATCGCCGTGTCCACCGCCGCAGCGTCGCAGACGCCCTTCTGCACTGCGTCCGCACCCTCGTTCGCCAACATGCAGACGGTGCGGGTGACGATCATGCCCGGCCCGTCGTCGATTACCGAGACCTGCTTGCCGAGCGCCTGGAAAAACCCGACCGCCACGGCAATGGCATGGTCAGGCGCCCTGTCGGCCGGCGCCACGGCGATGCGGGAGCAGGTCGCGTAGTCGAGGGCGAGGTCGAACAGGACCAGCTCGCGCACGTCCTCGGCGTCGCGCTCGGTCGCCGTCCGGCCGTCGCAAAGGCGGAGGACCACGTCGTCGAGGATGATCGCCGGATCGACATCGCTGCCCTGCTTGTCCCGATAGAGCGGAAGGCCTGCCGCCTCAATGAGGCCGACCAGGGGTTCCGCAATGCCGAGATCGCCTTCGATCACCACCGCCTCGGGCCTGGATGCCGTCGGGGCGGTCCTGGGCGCCGGTTTTTCGGCGCCTTCGGCGTAGTCGTAGAAACCGCGACCGGACTTCCGCCCCAACAGGCCCGCCTCGACATATTCCCGCTGGATGATCGAGGGCTGGTAGCGCGGATCCTGGAAGAAGGCGTTGTAGACCGACTGGGTGACGGCGAAGTTCACGTCGATGCCGACGAGGTCGAGCAGGGTGAACGGCCCCATGCGGAAGCCGCCGGATTCGGTGATCACGGCATCGACCGTCGGGACATCGGCGATCCCCTCGCCGAGGATACGCAGCCCCTCGCCATAGAACGGCCGCGCCACGCGGTTGACGATGAAGGCGGGGGTCGAGCGGGCGTGCACGGGCTTCTTCCCCCAGGCTTCCGCCGTTGCGAACACGGTTTCGGCGACAGCCCGATCGGTCTTGAAACCGCTCACCACCTCGACCAGCGGCAGGATCGGCGCGGGATTGAAGAAATGCATGCCGACGCAGCGTTCCGGACGGCGGAACTCGGCGGCGATGGCGGTGATCGACAGGGAAGAGGTGTTGGAGGCGAGGATCGCGTCGTCAGCCACCAGCCCCTCGACCTCGCCGAACAGCATCCGCTTGACGTCGAGGTCTTCCAGAACCGCCTCGATCACCAGGCCGGCCGGGGCCATGTCGGCGAGCGTCGCCGCCAGGGTGATCCGGCCCAGCGTCGCATCGCGTTCCCCCGTATCGATTCGGCCGCGCTCGACGCTTCGCGCAAGGATCTTGGCAATCCCCTGCTTGCCGCGCTCGGCTGCTCCCTCGGCAATGTCGTAGAGCAGCACCGGGTGTCCGGCGGCGGCGGCCACCTGGGCGATGCCCGCCCCCATAGTGCCGGCACCGATCACGCCGACCGTCACGTCCTTCGCTATCGACGGCATCGCCTTGTCCTCCCGCTTCATCGCCGGCCGTGTTCACCCGGCACGTCCTTTCCCGTCTCGTACCGCAGACGACGGTCTGCGGCAAACCGCTGCATGCATAGGGCGGTCAACTGGACAGGATTCGGCGCATGCCTATGATCGCAGGTCTTCAGCGATGACCCCGACTGGCGAGAGAGACGACAATGTCCGAGAACGAACGCCGCATCCTACGACGCGATCCCCATCCGCACCTCTTCCGGCCGCTGGAGCTGCGCTCGGTCACCGCACGCAACCGCATCATGCTGTCGCCGATGTGCCAGTATTCGGCGGTCGACGGTCTGCCCAACGACTGGCACCTCATGCATCTCGGTGCCCGCGCGGCCGGCGGGGCGGGCATCGTGTTCACTGAATCCGTGCATTTTGAAGCGCGCGGCCGCATCACCCACCATTGCCTGGGATTGTGGAACGACGAGCAACGCGACGCCTTCGCGCGCATCGCCGCGTTCATCGAGGGACAGGGAGCGGTCCCGGCGATCCAACTCGGCCACGCCGGCCGCAAGGCCTCGGTCACGCGGCCTTGGGAGGGCACTCAGCCGCTGGAAGGCGATGCGGGGTGGGAGACCATCGGCCCTTCACCGATCGGCTTCGGCCGGCTGCCGGCGCCGACGGAGATGGACCGTTCGACCATCGACACCGTCATCGAGGCGAGCGGCACGGCCACGCGGCGGGCCCGCGAGGCCGGCTTCAAGATCGTCGAGGTCCATGCGGCGCACGGCTATCTGATCCACCAGTTCCTGTCGCCCCTCAGCAACCGTCGGACCGATGGCTATGGCGGCGACTTCGCCAGCCGGTGCCGCTTTCTGATGGAAACCATCGACGCCATGCGCGCCGAATGGGCCGAGGACCTGCCGATGTTCGTCCGTCTGTCCTGCACCGACTGGGTCGAGGGCGGATGGGACCTCGAACAGACCGTCGCCCTGGTGGACAGGCTGAAAGGTCGCGGCGACATCGACCTGATCGACTGCTCGACGGGCGGCAACGATCCACGTCAGAAGATCGCAGTTCACCCTGGCTATCAGGTTCCGTTCTCGGAGGCGGTGCGGAGCCGCACCGGCATGCCGACCTCTGCGGTCGGCCTGATCCACGGCCCCGACCTCGCGGAAGAGATCATCGCCAACGGTCGCGCCGATCTCGTCTGCATCGGCCGCGCCCTGCTCGCCGATCCGCACTGGCCGTTCAAGGCCGCCAAGGCGCTCCGCGCCGAGGGCGTGACCTGGCCCGTCCAGTACGAGCGGTCGGACATCTTCTGACCCTGGAGGGCGTCCCCACCGGACCAGAGCCGGCAAGCCTCGACACCTGTCGCCCGACGGCCATCGTTGAGCGCTCCAAACGAGTCGAAGCGCTTGATGGGCTTCGCGCCGCTCATCCATGACATGAACACGGTACACCACACCACTTTGCTTCGCGGATGCAAAATGGAGCGGAAAGCCCTCAAATCTTGATATCAAAGGCAAACAAATAGAACGTTTGATTTGATACACAATAACACTGTCGATTAGTCGACTCCACTTACTGCCGAGTTGTCAGCGCTTTCGGCAGGTGCCATAGTCCTCGCGACCCGAAGCAAGAAAAACAACGCTCGGGCTTTTTACTGGGGAGGACTATCGATGAGGAAAGCATTGCATTGCGCCGCGGCGGCAGTCGTCGGGGCGACCATGGCCATGACCGCGATTCCCGCAGCGGCGCAGATGGTCAACGACGAAGGCTTCGAGAAGAACTGGTGGCCGAGCGAGTGGGGCCCGGACGACAAGGTCGGCGCGCCCAACCGCACGACACCGGACATGGTTCTCAAGGCCATCAAGCTGGTGAAGCAGGGTAAGACGGCGACGCTCGGCAAGCTCTATTCCCACGACGTGCCGATGTTCGGGCCACGGAGCTGGCGGCTGCAGATCCCCGGCACGCCGACCGGCGGTCCGTTCGGCAAGAACCAGCTCGTCTATCACGACGAGTTCATCGAAACCGAAATCGGCCAGGTGAGCACCCAGTTCGACGGTCCCGGTCATATCGGCATGCGGACCTCGAAGGGCGACATTTACTACAACGGGGTCAATCGCGAGGACGCGTATGAACGTGGCGCCGGCGGCCGCGTCATGGGCATGGGCCGTCTCGGCGTCGAGTTCGTCGCCGAGAAGGGTTTCGTCTGCCGCGGCGTCGTGCTCGACGCGACGAAGTACAGGGGTATGGATCCGCTGCCGATTCCGACGACGACCGACAGCCCCGGCATCGTTACCGCCGACGACGTGAAGGCGATGGTCGAGGCCGCCGGCATCGATCCGATCGGCGAGGGCGACTGCGTCTTCCTGCACACCGGCCACGGCGACCTTTGGAGCAATGCCGTATGGCCGACGCTGTCGCCGGAAGAGAAGGCGAAGCGCCGCGCCGAGTTCACCTCGGGAGAGCCGGGCTTCGGCATCAGCGCCTGCGAGTACATGGCGGAGCAGAAGATCATCCTGACCGGCGGCGACACCTCCGCCAACGACGCCCAGCCGATGGGCGAACAGGAAGGCTACGCCGTTCCGTGCCACAGCTTCATGCAAGCGGGCCACGGCATCTGGAACATCGAGAACCTCGACCTCAACCCGCTGGTCGACGCGGGGGTCTCGGAGTTTCTGTTCGTCTGGGCGCCGCTGAAGATGGTTGGCGCCACGGGTTCGCCCGGCAACCCGGTCGCCCTCTGGTAAGAGCGGACCAACCTGCCTTCAGGACGGGGACCGCTGAAGCGGTCCCCGTTCGCATTTCCGATACCTAATCGCTCAGCGACCAGCCTCGGGATCCAGCATGTCACCTTTACGTCTGGCAGCCGCCGCCGTTCTCACCCTGACGGCGAGCCCCAGCTTCGCCATCACCTTCCACAACGACCACGCGGAAGCGATCAGGATCGATATCGAGAAATGGGTTCAGTTTCTGAACCCGGGCGGCGAAGCCGTCTTTCATCCCTCCACCGACCCGGCGAAGTTCCGGGTCGAGTCGCGCCAGTTTCGCCTGGAATGCGAAGCGCCGGCCGATGCCGAGGTACGACTCGCGGACTACAAATGCTATGTGGACGGCGAGCTTGCGGCGGAAGGGCAGTTCCACATGTAGAGTTTGTCGGCCGGCGAAACCCTCGCCGGCCGCCGCAGACGCAGACGCAGACGCAGACGGAGCATGCGATGTCACGACGGCTGGCAGTTCTGGCCTTTGTCTTTTCCCTTTCCGCCGCCGCCCTTGCGGGCAAGGCCGAGGCTTTCACAGAGGAACGCGTCCCTTGGCAACCGGGGATGGATACCCTTTTCCCTCTGCCGGAAGTCGAAGGCGTCGTGCCCTGGGACGTGCTGGGCGAAGTGGAAATGATCTTCGAGGGGATCGACCTCGTCCCCACGTTCGGCGACTCGGTCAAGGCTCTCGAAGGGCAGGACGTCCGGATGGTGGGCTTCCTGATGCCGCTCGACAGCATGGGGAGCCGATTGCTCCTCAGCCTGATCTCGCCGAACTGTCCCTTCTGCCTGCCCGGCGGCCCGGAAACGCTGGTCGAGCTGGAAGCAAGGAAACCGATCGGCATGACGACCGAGGCGGTCGTCGTC